>NZ_JBQDJZ010000055.1:0-18047 GCF_052095765.1 Halomonas sp. | reverse complement strand
CTCTTTTTCCTTCTCTTTATCTTTCTTCTTGCGCCCTACGCTCAGGCCGGCCTTATCAGATAACAGCTTCATTTCATCCGGACCGGCTTCCATCAGCAGGATATCGCCAGAGCGTAAAAGACCGTAGAACGAATAGCCCGGATAACGACGTTCACCACGCACCACCATGAGCACTGGCAGGTTGTCTCCCAGCGCCTCGCGAAGATCTCCCAGCGACCAGCCCACCGCCTTACCCTCTTCGGGAACTTCCAGTTCAACCAAGTAATGGGCTGTATCGAACATAGCTTCGGTGGAGCTGCTACCCGCCCGACGGGGCACTAGCTTCCCGCTCAGCAGCACAAGGAACAGTAGTCCGACAACAGCTACCGCTGCGCCAGCAGGAAAGAAATCAAACATGCCGAAGGCTTCGCCGGTCAAGGCACTGCGGTAACTGGAAATGATGATATTAGGCGGTGTGCCGATCAGGGTAAGCAGGCCACCCAGCAGCGAGCCGAAGGCCAACGGCATCAACAGCAGCGACGGCGGGCTGCCATGTTCCCGAGCCATGCGAATGGCAACCGGCAACATCAGCGCCAGCGCACCTACGTTATTCATCAGCCCCGAAAGTACCAGTACCGTTCCGGTCAGCACCAGTATCTGTAGGGCGGGCCGGTTGCCGACCCTAAGCACCTGACTGGCGATCAGGTCGACCACCCCGGCCCGCTCAAGGCCACGGCTCAGCACCAGCACCGCGGCAACAGTAATAACTGCCGGGTGGCCAAAACCGAGAAAGGCTTCATTGGCGGGTACCAGACCCAGGGCAACGGCACCCAGCAACGCACCCAGCGCCACCAGATCATAGCGCAGGTGGCCCCAGACGAAAGCGGCCAAGGTGGCACCGAGAAGCAGAAAAACAAGCGTGCTGTCAGCCATGGCTACCGACTCATCCATACGGGCTCAAGATGCCGACAGCATAACCCTTGTCACGCCAGGTACGTCCAGTTTATCCGCGGTTATTACTCAGCGGCTTGCTGAGTCCGGCTCAACAAACGGCAGCGGTGCGCTGCCACGCCGTACCTCGAAGACATTAAGCGTCATGGCTACCAGAGCGTAATAGCCAAACACACCGACAAGCTCGACCACTGCTGGCTCACCGAAGGCCGCCACGGCCTCGGCATAGAGGGCATCATCGACCCGGCGCGTAGCGTAAAGCGTCGTCCCCAACCGGTAGACTAATGCCTCATCATTGCGACTAAACTCGGGCTCTCGCCCTTCGCGCAGCGCTTCTATAACTGCCGCATCAAGGCCTGCTTCAGCGGCAATTGGCTCGTGAATCTGCCACTCTGCCTGAGACTTCCACCAGCTGGCGGTCAGCAGTATGGCAAGCTCGGTAAGGCGTAGCTCCAGCTGGGTGCCGTAACGGCAGAACGCCCCTAGCTGTTGGGCGTTATCGGCAAGCGCTGGGCTATGAACCCAGGCCAGAAATGGACCATCCAGATTGCCTCTCGGGCCGTTAAGAATGTCGTCGAGTACCCGGCGTTGCTCAGTACTCATAGTGGCGTCGTCCAGCGACGGAAGGCGTGAGGTAATGTTCATCAATGTGTCCCTATTCAGCTGCCGAGAACGGCCTTGAAGGTGATGTCGAGCTTATCGACGATCTCATCGAGGTGCGCGTCTTCAAGAATGAACGGCGGCGCCAGCAGAATATGATCGCCCTGCACACCATCCAGAGTGCCGCCCATGGGGTAGCACATCAGGCCGTTTTCCATGGCCGTGCGCTTGATCTCGGCATTCAGTTTGCGTGCTGGATCAAACGGCGACTTGCTGTCGCGATCAGCCACTAGCTCCAGGCCACGGAACAACCCTCGACCACGGATATCCCCAATGTTCGGGTGGTCGCCAAAACGCTCGACCAGCCGCTGCTGCAAACTATCACCCAGACGGTTTACCTGGCTTAGCAGTCCGCGAGACTCGATGGCACGCTGCACAGCAAGCGCCGCGGCACAGGCTGTGGCGTGGCCGATATAGGTATGGCCATGCTGGAAGAAGCCCGACCCCTGGGCGATGGCGTCGCGGATGCGCTCACTGACCAGGGTGGCGCCAATTGGCTGATAGCCGGCACCCAACCCCTTGGCAACAGTGACCAGATCTGGCACTACGCCTTCCTGCTCACTGGCGAATAGGCTGCCAGTGCGACCCATGCCGCACATGACCTCATCAAGGATCAGCAGGATGCCGTAACGGTCACAGACCTCACGGATGCGACGGAAATAGCCTGGCACCGCAGTCACGGCTCCCATAGTTGCACCTACCACCGGCTCAGCCACAAAGGCCAGTACGCTGTCCGGCCCCAGACGCTGGATTTCATCCTCTAGCTCGCACGCCAACCGCTCGCCATAGGCCTCCGGCGTCTCATCGGCGCGCTGGTCACGGTACGCGTAACAGGGGCTGACATGGCTGACTTCAACCAGCAGCGGCTCGAACTGGCGACGGCGCCAGGCATTACCACCGGTAGCCAGGGCGCCCAGGGTGTTGCCGTGATAACTCTGACGCCGCGCGATCAAATGGCACCGCTGGGGCTGGCCGATCTCAATAGCGTACTGGCGAGCCATTTTTAGCGCCGCCTCCACCGCTTCGGAGCCGCCAGACACGAAATACACCGAGCTCAGCCCAGCTGGTGCCCGCTCAATGAGAAAGTCAGCCAGGGCTTCCATCACGTCAGTGGTAAAAAACGAGGTGTGGGCATAGGCCAAGCGGCCTACCTGTTCACGTATTGCCTCAATCACATCCGTATCACTATGGCCCAGGCACGAGACTGCCGCCCCGCCGCTGGCATCGAGATAGCGCTTGCCGCTGGAATCGATCAGATAGGGGCCATCACCACCAACGGCCGTGGGATAGGACTGTTTCAGATGACGATGAAAAACGTGACTTTTACCGTGGCTCATAATTTGGCTCATAGCAGGCTCCGAACGATGACTGGCACTGGCAAGGTAACAAAGATAGATATATTTTCATTTTCACTTGATGCAAAATAATTTGCAATCAAGTTTGCAGAATATTCTACGGACCAAGCTTATGCCCGCCACCCCAAATACCGCCCCGCAGACGCTCCCCGAGCTGCAACAACTGTTCGACGCTATCGAAGCGGGTACTTCTTCCATCACCCTAGGCAAGGCTGCCCGACACATCCTTGGCGCTCTACTGACACTGCCGGAACAGGCAGCATTTTCGACCATCAGTGCACTAGCCGAGCGTCATAACGTCAGCGCCTCGACGCTGTCGCGACTGTCGCGGCGTCTCGGTTATTCCGGCTTTGCTCAGCTGCAGGATGTTTTCCGCCGCAGCCTGACCCAAGACAAAGGCTTCTACAGCAACCAGGTATCGCGCCTGCTCAGCCAGCACGGCACTGACCAGAACAGCCTGGTCCGCATGACCGAGCTGACTCGCCAGGAGAGCGCCAATCTGGCTGAACTGACGGCTTCTATAGACATCGCAAGCCTGGCCGGAAGTGCCGACATGTTGGCCAAGGCGCCTCGCGTACGCATCCACGGCGTGCGTCAGTTCAGCTCGCTGGCCATGTTCATGGCCTATGGACTGGGCATGCTGAGAAGCGACGTGGCTATGCTCGACAGCTCGCATCAGGGCGTCGCCGACGGGCTAGCCCAGCTCGATAGCGGCGACGTACTGGTGGTCGCCAGCTGTTACCCCTATACCCCGAGTGTGCTGGCAACTGCGAAAATAGCCGCCCAACACAATATCCGCATCATCGCGCTCACCGACGCCATCAGCTCACCACTATGCTCAACCGCTATACACAGTTTCCTAGTGCCCAATCACAGCCTGTTTTTCAGCAACAGCATGTGTGCCTTCATGCTGTTGATCGAAACCCTGCTCAGCGAGGTGGCCAACCTACTCAGCGATAGCGGCCTGACAGCCCTGAAACGTCGTGAGCATCTGATCAGTGAGCTGAAAGCATCGCTGTAGCATCAAGCAGGCCAGTAGCCCGACCGGGCAAAGTGCATCGATTTGGCGGACGCCGGCTGAATCCGTATAGTAGCCAGCCTATCCCGCCACTCGATCGTGACCATGCTTCAGAACAACTCGATGCTTGCCCAGCTCAAGCAACAGATGCGCGACAACACGCCCCGTGTCGAGGGCGTCATCAAGGCCACTGAACGTGGCTTCGGCTTCCTTGAGACCGATGCCGGCGAGTCATACTTTGTGCCACCGCCCGCCATGAAGCAGGTTCTGCATGGCGACCGCGTTGAGGCCATCATCCACCAGGAAGGCGAGAAATCCTCGGCCGAGCCTGACACCCTGATCGAGACCGGCATGCAGCGTTTTATCGCGCGCCTGCAAAAGCGTGAAGGCCGTCTTGCGGTGTTACCAGATCACCCCTCGATCAAGCAACCGCTCAAGGCGCGCATCAAGCGCAGCCTCGATGAAGACAGCCTGAACGACGGCGACTGGGTGGTAGCACGGCTGGTGCGTCACCCGCTCAAGCCCGATGATCGCGCCTTTTTTACCCAGGTTGATGAACTGGTCGCCAAGGCCGATGACCCCGCTGTGCCCTGGCGCGTAACGCTGGCCCGACATGCCCTGGAACAGGCCAGCCCCGAAGCCGGTAACGACTGGCCGATGCTTGACGAAGGTCTGGAGCGTGAAAACCTCACCGAGCAGCCTTTTTTTACCATTGACGGCGAAACCACCCGCGACATGGACGATGCGCTACGCATCGAGCCACGTGCCGAAGGCGGTTGGCGTCTGAGCGTAGCGATTGCCGACCCTACCGCCTATGTTGAGGAAGGCCACGTCGCCGACCTAGAGGCACGCACACGCGCTTTTACCGTCTACCTGCCCGGCCAGAACGTCACCATGCTGCCCGAAGTACTAGCAGACGATTTGTGCTCACTATGGGAAGGCAAGGACCGCCCGGTGTTGGCTTGCACGCTGGACGTGAATACCGACGGCAGCCTGGGCGACTTCCGCTTTTTCGCCGCCACGGCACGCTCCCACGCACGCCTCAGCTACGACCAAGTATCCGACTGGCTTGAGGGCCAGGGCGAGTGGATACCAGACGCCGCCATCGGTGAGCAACTCAAGGCCCTTGAAGCCATGACCGAGGCGCGCAGCGCCTGGCGCGCCGAGCATGCGCTGGTATTCAAAGATCGTCCCGATTATGTGTTTGACCTCGATGACGCCGGTAACGTCCTGGACGTACGTACCGAGCATCGTCGTATCGCCAATCGCATGATCGAAGAGTCGATGATCGTTGCCAACGCCTGCTGCGCGCAGCTCCTGTCCGAGCACGTCGGCCACGGCATCTTCAACGTACACCGCGCCTTCGAGCCGGAAAAAGCCGAAGCTGCCCACGAATTCCTGACCGCCCAAGACGTCAGCGTCGAGCCCGAAGCCCTGGTTGAGCTGCCGCGCTACCGGGAACTTAAGCGCGCGCTGGAAGCTCGCGACGACGCCTGGCTGGACGCCCGTCTGCGTCGTTTCCAGGGATTTACCAACATGTCGGCCAAACCCGGCCCACACTTTGGCCTAGGACTTGCCGCCTATGCCACCTGGACTTCGCCGATTCGCAAGTACGGCGACATGGTCAACCACCGGCTGATCAAGCGTGTGCTCAAAGGCGAGCAGGCACCAGCAGAAGCTAGCCAGGCAATGACCGAGCAGCTCACTGAACGCCGTCGCCTCAACCGCATGGCAGAGCGCGACGTCAAGGACTGGCTGTATGTGCGCTATCTCACTCCGGCTACCGTCGAGAGCGAGACCTTTGATGCCGAGATCATCTCCATCAACCGCGGCGGTATGCGGGTACGGCTGGTTGCCAACGGCGCCACCGTGTTCATACCGGCACCATTGATGCACAGCGACCGTGACAAGGTGGTCATCGACGACAAGGAAGGTCGCATTCAGATCGAAGGCGTTGAGCGCTTCAAACTGGGAGACAGTGCGCGCATCATGCTTACCGAGGCCCGTGAGGAAACCCGCTCACTGGTGGGCCGTCCTGCTGACGACTAGGCTCAGCAGCTAGCTGGCTCTCAGAGGCTGTAGATCAGAAAAGCAAAAAGGGCACCCGAGGGTGCCCTTTTTCATTACCACTTACCGCGATTTACCAGCCGGTAATTTCTTTCAGTGCATCGCCGATTTCGGCCAGCGAACGGACTGTCTTAACGCCAGCATCTTCGAGTGCCGCAAACTTCTCGTCTGCAGTACCCTGACCACCAGAAATGATCGCACCGGCATGGCCCATGCGCTTACCTGGAGGTGCTGTCACACCCGCGATGTAGGACACCACCGGCTTGGAGACATTCTGCTTGATGTAAGCGGCAGCCTCTTCCTCGGCGGTGCCACCGATTTCGCCGATCATCACGATGGCTTCGGTGGCGGGATCCTTTTCAAACAGCTCAAGGATATCAATGAAGCTGGAACCCGGAATCGGGTCACCGCCGATACCGACACAGCTGGACTGGCCAAAGCCATGATCAGTGGTCTGCTTGACCGCTTCATAAGTCAAGGTACCTGAGCGGGACACGATACCCACGCGACCCGGCTTATGGATGTGCCCCGGCATGATGCCGATCTTGCACTCACCCGGCGTGATCACGCCCGGACAGTTCGGGCCAATCAGACGCACACCCAGCTCATCACACTTGACCTTTACGTCAAGCATGTCGAGAGTCGGAATACCTTCGGTGATACACACGATCAGCTTGATACCAGCGTTGGCGGCCTCAAGGATTGAATCTTTACAGAACGGCGCTGGCACGTAGATCACGCTGGCTTCGGCACCGGTCTGCTCGACGGCTTCTTTGACGGTGTTGAACACCGGTAGGCCCAGATGCTCCTGGCCGCCTTTGCCCGGGGTCACGCCGCCGACCATCTGGGTTCCGTAGGCAATGGCCTGCTCGGAATGGAAGGTCCCCTGGCCGCCAGTGAAGCCCTGGCAGATGACCTTGGTGTTCTTGTCGATCAGGATGCTCATTACTTGCCCTCCGCTGCCTTGACAACCTGCTGAGCCGCATCGGTCAGGCTGGTAGCAGCGATAATATTCAGACCACTGGACGCCAGCTTCTCGGCACCCAGATCGGCGTTGTTGCCTTCAAGACGTACGACGACCGGGACATTGACACCAACCTGCTCAACGGCACCGATAATACCCTCGGCAATCATGTCGCAACGTACGATACCGCCGAAGATGTTGACCAGCACAGCCTGTACGGAATCGTCGGACAAGATGATCTTAAACGCCTCAGCCACACGTTCCTTGGTAGCACCGCCGCCTACGTCAAGGAAGTTGGCCGGCTGGCCGCCGTGCAGCTTGATGATGTCCATGGTGCCCATCGCCAGGCCAGCGCCATTGACCATACAACCGATGTTGCCGTCGAGGGCGACATAGTTGAGATCCCATGCAGCCGCTTCGGCTTCACGCTCGTCTTCCTGAGACGGATCGCGCATGGCCTGCAGGTCCGGATGGCGATACATCGCATTGCTGTCTAGGTTGATCTTGGCGTCGAGGCAGTGCAGATTGCCTTCGTCGGTGATCACCAGCGGGTTGACCTCAAGCAGGGCCAGATCCTTGTCGTGGAACAGCTTGGACAGCCCCAGGAAGATCTTGGTGAACTGCTTAACCTGGTCACCGCTCAGCCCCAACTGGAATGCCAGGTCACGGGCCTGGTACGGCTGGGCGCCGACCAACGGATCGATTTCGGCCTTGAGAATCTTCTCAGGCGTTTCCTCGGCAACCTTTTCAATCTCCACGCCGCCTTCAGTAGACGCCATGAAAACCACACGACGGGTGGCGCGATCGACCACAGCCCCCAGATACAGCTCGCTGGCAATATCGGTACAGTTTTCGACCAGTATCTTGGAAACTGGCTGACCGTTGGCATCGGTCTGGTAGGTCACCAGGTTCTTACCCAGCCACTGCTCGGCAAAGTCCCGTGCCTCGTCAGCGCTCTTGATCAGCTTGACGCCGCCAGCCTTACCGCGGCCACCAGCGTGGACCTGGGCCTTGACAACCCACATGTCACCACCGATTTTCTGGCAGGCTTCTGCTGCTTCTTCCGGGGTGTCTACTGCAAAGCCCTTGGAAACTGGCAGTCCATAGTCGGCAAACAGCTGTTTGCCTTGATATTCGTGAAGGTTCATCGATTCATGCCATTGGTTGCATGTGACTCGAAACGGTAGCTGACACGTCGGAACGCCTGGCTACCACCGCCTCCTTCCGATACATGGCCGGAAGGGATGCGCCGCCTGACGGCGGCGCGACTGCTCTGGTGTAAAACGGGTTAACGCTTCTTGCGGTTTGCCATGTGAATGGCATGTCCTTCCACTGCCAGGGCCGCTTCGTGCACAGCCTCAGACATGGTCGGGTGGGCATAGCAGGTCAGTGCCAGATCTTCAGCACTGGAGCCAAACTCCATAGCAATAACGCCCTGGGCAATCATCTCACCGGCTTGCTGACCGACGATATGCATCCCCAGAATGCGGTCTGTCTCGGCATCAGCGATGATCTTGGCCTGGCCTTCTGTGGCGTTGTTGGCCATGGCGCGGCCGCTGGCCGCAAACGGGAAAGCCCCCGTCTTGGTCTTGATACCCTTAGCTTTGGCATCTTGCTCGGTCATGCCGACCCAGGCCACTTCAGGGAAGGTATAGATCACGCTGGGAATGGCATCGTAGTTCATCTGGGCTTTGTGGCCAGCGATAATATCCGCCACCATGATGCCCTCTTCCGAGGCCTTATGTGCCAGCATCGGGCCGCGTACACAGTCACCGATGGCATAGACCGTCGGCACACTGGTACGACACTGGTCATCAACGTGGATGAAACCACGCTCGTCGAGACCCACACCCACCCCGTCAGCAATCACGCCCTTGGTGTAGGGACGACGGCCAACACACACGATTAGCTTATCGAAAGTGGCTTCCTGATCACCTTTGTCGTCGCTGTACTTGACGACAACCTCATTGCCCTTGACCTCAGAGCCAGTGACCCGCGCACCCATGCGAATATCCATGCCCTGCTTCTTGAGCAGTTTCTGGGTTTCCTTGGCAATGGCCGAATCGACCATTGGCAGGAAATCATCCATCGCTTCTAGCACCGTGACTTCACTGCCCAGACGGTTCCACACGCTACCAAGCTCCAGGCCGATAACGCCAGCACCGATAACGCCGAGACGCTTGGGGGCTTCCTGGAATTCCAGCGCGCCGGAGGAGTCAACGATCAGGTCGTCAGTCATTGGCGTCGGTGGAATTTCTACCGGCACTGAACCTGCAGCAATCACGATGCTGTCGGCATCATAGGTGGTTACTTTACCGTCCAGGTCAGTCACTTCGACCTGCTTGCCAGAAACAACCTTACCCGTACCGTCCAGCGGGGTAACACCATTGGCCTTGAACAGCCCAGCGATACCGCCAGTCAAGTTCTTAACAATGGTGTTCTTGCGCTCGATCATCTTCTTTACATCGACGCTGACGTCACTGGCATTGATTCCCAGGTCACTAAAATCGTTCTTGGCTTCCACATACTTGTGTGACGCTTCGAGCAGTGCCTTGGACGGAATACAGCCCACGTTTAGACAGGTGCCACCGTGGACAACCTTGCCATCCTTATTGAGCCATTTCTCAACGCAAGCCGTCTTAAGCCCCATTTGTGCAGCACGAATAGCGGCAACGTAACCACCGGGACCCGCACCAATAACAATTACATCAAATTTATCGGCCATACTTTGCTCCTGTGTCTAGCGCTTCTCTAGAGAATCGTCGTGCCGTTCGCGGATCAGATATCCAGCAGCAGGCGTGCCGGATCCTCAAGCAGCTCCTTAATAGTCACTAGGAACTGTACCGCGTCTTTGCCGTCAATCATGCGGTGATCGTAGGACAACGCAAGGTACATCATCGGGCGGATTTCGACCTGACCGTTCACCGCCATCGGGCGCTCTTGGATCTTGTGCATTCCAAGAATTGCCGTCTGCGGCGGATTGATGATCGGTGTTGACAGGAGTGAGCCAAAAATACCGCCATTGGTGATGGTAAAGGTGCCGCCCTGCATCTCGTCGATACCGAGCTTGCCATCACGCGCACGCTTTCCGTAATCGACAATCCCCTTTTCGACATCAGCAATTTTCATGCTATCAGTATCACGCAACACCGGCACGACCAGACCGCGCTCAGTGGACACAGCAACGCCGATATCCTGATAGCCGTGATAGACGATTTCACTGCCGTCGATGGAGGCGTTAACGTCGGGGAAGCGCTTTAGCGCCTCGGATGACGCCTTGACGAAGAAACCCATGAACCCCAGTTTGACGTCATGTGTTTTCTGGAAGGTTTCCTTGTACTCGGCACGTAAGCTCATCACCGCACCCATGTCCACCTCGTTGTAGGTGGTGAGCATGGCAGCAGTTTGCTGGGCCTGAACCAGGCGCTTGGCGATAGTCTGACGCAGGCGCGACATAGGCACGCGCTTTTCAATCCGCTCGCCTTCGAGTGCCGGCGCGCCAGCGCTTGCTGCAGCGGTCTTGCTTCCAGCTGCTGACTTTTTGGCGCTGCCGTCGTTAACGGCGCTCTGCACGTCCTCCTTGAGGATCAGCCCATTCTTGCCGGTACCCTTGATCTTGCTAGCGTCAAGGCCATGCTCGGCGATCATCTTGCGGGCCGCCGGTGCAACAGGCTTGCCGTCGATGCTCTCGCTTTCTTCAGCGTCGCTTGCCTCGCCTTCATCACCAGAATCGGCACTTGCTACATCACCCGCACCTTCGACGAAGATGCCCAGCACAGCCTCGGACTCAACCTGGCTGCCTTCTTCGGCGTTGATTTCACTCAGGGCACCATCAGCCGGTGCGACAACTTCTAGCACCACCTTGTCGGTCTCGATCTCGGCCAGCACCTCGTCGCGCCTGACTGACTCGCCGACTTTTTTGGTCCAACTGGCCACGGTGCCTTCCTGGATGGATTCAGGAAAGGACGGCGCTTTCACTTCATGCTGCTTGCCGCCAGCGGCAGGCTTAGCATCAGCTTTCTCGTCATCTTTGCCGCCTTTCGCTTTCGCCTCGGTCTCGCCCTTGTCAGCTGCGGCTTCGCCGCCCTCACCAATGCGGCCCAGCAGCTGCTCGGAAGTAACGGTGTCGCCTTCTTCCACCAAGGCTTCACTCAGGGTGCCGGCCTCAGGTGCCAGCACTTCGAGCACAACCTTGTCGGTCTCGATTTCGACGATCAACTCATCGCGCTCGACGCTATCACCCGGTTTCTTGTGCCAGGCGGCCACACTGCCTTCAGCAACAGATTCCGGAAAAGTGGGTGCCTTGATCTCGGTAGCCATTTTGTATCCTTGTCTAATCTCTCGTCCCGGTGAATGCCTTACAGAGTAAAGGCGTCTTCCACCAACTGGCGCTGCTGTTCAGTGTGCACGGACATATAGCCCGAAGCAGGTGCTGCCGATGCAGGCCGACCGGCAAATTTGAGCTTGCCACTAAGCCCTGCCTTCAGGCGTTCGACACCACTACGCATATGATGCTGGCTGGGGTACCAGGCACCCTGGTTAAGCGGTTCTTCCTGACACCAAACCACATCCTGGATGTTGGTGTAATCCTTGATGGCTTCAAAAAGCTCATCGGCCGGGAAGGGATACAGCTGCTCCAGGCGCACAATGGCCACGTCATCGCGGTTGTTTTCTTCACGCCAGCTAGCCAGATCATAGTAGACCTTGCCGGCACACAGGATCAGCCGCTCTACCTTGGCCTTGTCTCGCTCGCCCTGGTCAGCCAGAACCATCTGGAAACCGCCTCCGGCCAGCTCATCCAAACTGGAAGTCGCATCCCTGTGACGCAGCAGGCTTTTGGGCGACATCACCACCAGCGGCTTTCTCAGCTTGCGGATCACCTGGCGGCGCAGCAGATGGAATATCTGCGCGGGTGTAGTAGGCACACACACCTGCATGTTGTGCTCGGCGCACAGCTGCAGAAAGCGCTCCAGACGCGCGGATGAGTGCTCGGGACCCTGACCTTCATAGCCGTGAGGCAGCAGCATGGTCAGGCCACACAGACGCTCCCACTTGGTCTCGCCCGATGAGATGAACTGATCCACCATCACCTGGGCGCCGTTGAAGAAGTCACCGAATTGGGCTTCCCAGATCACCAGGTAATTGGGTGACGTGGTGGCATAACCGTACTCAAACGCCAGAACGGCTTCTTCCGAAAGGAAGGAGTCGTGAATAGCGAACGGCGGCTGGCCTTCGTTGATATTTTGCAGCGGAACGTAAGTCGTACCGTCTTTCTGGTTGTGGATCACCGCGTGGCGATGCGAGAAAGTACCTCGCCCAACGTCCTGACCGGTCAGGCGCACTGGATGGCCTTGGTCCAGCAAGGTGGCGTAGGCTAGTGTTTCGGCATAGCCCCAGTTGATTGCCATACCGCCTGCCGTCATCTTGCGGCGGTCATCATAGATCTTGGCAACTTGGCGCTGCACTTCAATACCGTCAGGAACGCTGCACATCCGATCAGCCAGGTACTGGAGACGCTTGATGTCGAAGCTGGTGTCGGTATCGCCAGACCACTCATGGCCCAGGTACGGTTTCCAGTCGACGAAGAGCCCCTCGTTCGGCTTCTTCACCAGAGCGTTGGCCACGTGATTACCCGCCATCAGGTCTTCACGATAGGTCTCCATCATCGCTTTGGCATCACCATCTGACAGCAGGCCCTGGCTAATCAGACGCTCAGCATAAAGCGTGCGTGTGGATGGATGGTCCTTGATCTTGCGATACATCATGGGCTGGGTGCCGGACGGCTCATCAGCTTCGTTGTGACCGCGACGGCGATAGCAGACCAGGTCAATGACCACGTCTTTCTTGAATTCCTGGCGGTAGTCCAGCGCCACCTGAGTAGCATGCAGTACTGCGTCAGGATCATCGCCATTAACGTGCAGGATCGGTGCCTGAACCATCTTGGCGATATCAGTACAATACTCGGTAGAGCGTGTATCCAACGGATTGGATGTCGTGAAGCCCACCTGGTTGTTGATCACGATATGTACGGTGCCGCCTGTACCATAAGCGCGAGTCTGGGACATCTGAAATGTCTCCATGACCACGCCCTGCCCGGCAAAGGCTGCGTCGCCATGGACGTTGATCGGCAGTACCTTGCCGCCATCAGGGTCACTGCGACGATCCTGGCGGGCGCGTACGGAACCCACCACCACCGGAGCTACAATCTCGAGATGCGAGGGGTTGAAGGACAGCGCTAGGTGCACTTCCCCACCCTGGGTCATGACGTTGGAGCTGAAACCCTGGTGATACTTGACGTCACCAGAGCCGTGCTTGACCAGCCGCTTGCCGTCAAATTCGTCAATCAGCTCAGACGGATTCTTACCAAGGATGTTGATCAGCATGTTAAGACGACCACGGTGAGCCATGCCGATCACCACTTCCTTGGTGCCATAGCCACCGGCACGCTGGATCAGTTCATCCATCATCGGAATGAAGGACTCTCCACCCTCGAGGCCGAAACGTTTAGTGCCCGGATACTTGGAAGCCAGGTAATTTTCCAGACCCTCAGCAGCCGTCAGGCGCTCAAACACATGGGTGCGCACTTCGTTACTGAACTTCGGCTGCGAACGTACCGACTCAAAACGCTGCTGTAGCCAGCGCTTCTCTTCAGTATCGACAATGTGCATGAACTCGCAACCGATGCTGCGGCAGTAAGTCTGCTCCAGCGCTTCAACAATCTCTTTCAGCGGCGCCTTGTCGACACCCAGAAACAAAGAGCCGGTTTGGAACTCAGTATTCAGATCATCTCTGGAGAGCTGGTGGAATGACAGGTCCAGGTCTGGCACCGGTTTGGGGGAACGCAGATCCAGAGGGTCAATATCTGCCTTCTGATGTCCGCGGAAGCGGTAAGCGTTGATCAACTGAAGAACCTTAACCTGCTTCTTGTTCTCATCGCTATCGGCAGACGCCGAGGCTACTGCTGTACGTCGTTGACGGCCCAGTTGGTAAAACTGCTCACGCGTTAGGGAAAGAGGTACGTCACCGCCCGAACTGTCTTCTGGGCGAGGCAATTGATCGAAGTACTGACGCCATTCATCAGGAATGGCAGAGGGATCCTCGAGGTACTGCTCGAAAAGCGCTTCCACATAGTGGGCATTAGCCCCGCTGACGTGGGAAGAACGCAACATCAACTCCATTATGCCTTCTTGCATCTTTCAATCACCCTGCACTCAAGTGGGTGGTGTCGGCATGCAGTCTGAATGCCAACGGCCTGGGCGGTGTCAGGACACACACCTTGCATTGCTTCAACGATCGAAAGCCGGTGCCATAAAGCACCGGCTCGGCATGATCTCATGAATCAAGACTGCGACATGAGGTCACAGACCGAAGCCTGTGACCATCATAACAAGCTCTTGCCCACGATTTAAGTGGCATTAGCCAGCAGCATGTCACGAATCTTTCCAATTGCGCGCGTCGGGTTGAGTCCCTTGGGGCACACTGCCACACAATTCATGATGCCGCGGCAACGGAATACCGAGAACGGGTCGTCGAGTTCAGACAGACGCTCCTGAGTTGCCGTGTCGCGGGAATCTGCCAGAAAACGGTAGGACTGCAGTAACCCCGCCGGGCCGACAAACTTATCCGGGTTCCACCAGAACGACGGACAGGACGTCGAGCAGCAAGCGCACAGGATACACTCGTACAGACCATCCAACTTGTCACGCTCTTCCGGTGACTGCAGACGCTCGATACTCGGCGGCTGGGTGTCGTTCTGCAGGTACGGCTGAATACGCTCGTACTGCTTGTAGAACAGACCCATGTCGATCACCAGATCACGAATGACCGGCAGACCCGGTAACGGACGCAGCACCAGCTTGCCACCCTTGACCACATCTGACAGCGGCGTAATACAGGCCAGGCCGTTCTTACCGTTCATGTTCATGCCGTCAGAGCCACAAACACCTTCGCGGCAGCTGCGACGGAATGCCAGACTGTTATCCTGCTCTTTCACCATGTGCAGGACATCCAGCACCATGAGGTCGCGCCCCTGAGTATCGACCTCAAACTCTTCCATATGCGGTGTAGAGTCAGTTTCCGGATTATAGCGGTACAGGGATACCTGAAGATTGGACATCGTGACTCCCCTCAGTAAGTGCGAACTTTTGGCTCAAACATGTCAACGGTCTTGGGCGCGAAGTTGACGTCGCGCTTGCCGAGCTTCTTCTCGATAGGGTAATACACCGAGTGCTTGAGCCAGTTGACGTCATCACGATCCGGATAGTCATAACGCGAGTGGGCGCCGCGGCTTTCCTTGCGATTCAGTGCAGAAATGGCGGTTGCCTCAGCGACTTCCATCATATTGTCGAGCTCCAGCGCCTCGACACGCGCCGTATTGAAGACAGCTGATTTGTCCGGCAGGTAGCCCTTAGCAATACGCTCGCGCAGTTCAGCCAGCTTTTTCACGCCTTCTTCCATGTTGTCTTCCTTGCGGAAAACACCGAAGTCATTCTGCATGATCTGCTGCAGCTCGCGCTTGAGTTCGGGAACCGTCTCACCCTCTTCGGACTCGTTCCAGCGGTTGATACGGGCCATGGCCGACTCAACATCGGACTGGCTTGCCGCCAGATAATCAATACCGGCGTTCAGCGCATTATCAATGAACATGCCTGCCGAACGACCAAACACCACCAGGTCCAGCAGAGAGTTACCCCCCAGACGGTTGGCACCGTGCACCGAGACACAGGCAACCTCACCCACGGCAAACAGACCGTTAACGATATGCTCGTTGCCTTCGCCATCAGGCATGATCGCCTGCCCGTGAATATTGGTCGGCACACCGCCCATCATGTAGTGGCAGGTCGGCACCACCGGAATAGGCTCTTTGGCAGGATCAACGTGGGCAAAGGTCTTAGATAGCTCGACGATACCCGGTAGACGCTTGCCAAGCACTTCATCACCCAGATGGTCCAGCTTGAGGAAGACATGGTCGCCATGTTCGCCGGCGCCACGGCCTTCAAGGATTTCCATAACCATGGAGCGCGCTACCACGTCGCGGCTAGCCAGGTCCTTAGCGTTAGGCGCATAGCGCTCCATGAAGCGCTCGCCGTCTTTGTTGATCAAGTAACCACCCTCACCCCGGCAACCTTCTGTTACCAGCGTGCCCGCACCATAAATACCGGTCGGGTGGAACTGCCACATTTCCATGTCCTGCATCGGGAAACCAGCACGCAGCGCCATGCCGACACCATCACCAGTGTTGATCAAGGCATTGGTGGTTGAGGCATAGATACGGCCTGCGCCACCCGTGGCCAAAACAGTGGCCTTGGACTCGATGTGGGCAACTTCACCGGTCTCGATGTCCATGGCAATGCAACCTACCACATCGCCATTGGCGTTCTTGACCAGATCAACCACGTACCACTCGTTGAGGAAAGTCGTGTTGTGCTTCAGGTTGTTCTGGTAAAGCGTGTGCAGCAGCGCATGACCGGTACGGTCAGCTGCAGCGCAAGTACGAGCAGCCTGCCCGCCCTCACCAAAATTTTTCGACTGGCCGCCAAATGGGCGCTGATAAATACGGCCATTCTCAAAGCGTGAAAACGGCAACCCCATGTGCTCCAACTCGAAGACCGCCTTCGGGCCTTCTGCACACAGGTACTCCGCCGCATCCTGGTCAGCGATGTAGTCGCTACCTTTGACGGTGTCATACATATGCCAGCGCCAATCGTCATTCGGATCGGCAGATCCAATGGCGCAGGTGATGCCACCCTGGGCAGAAACGGTGTGCGAGCGCGTCGGAAAAACCTTGGAAAGCACGGCAGTGTTTTTGCCGGACTTGGCCAGCTCCAGACCGGCGCGCAAACCGGCGCCGCCACCGCCAATAATGATGGCGTCAAAGGATAGGCTACGCATATTGGACATGTATCAGGCTCCCCACACGACTTGGATGCCCCAAACCAGGAACACAAAATTGGCCAGGACGATAATGGACTGGGCTGCGATGCGAATCCCTGTCGGCTTGATGTAGTCAGTGGTGACTGTCCACAGACCAACCCACGCATGCGCGGCTATCGAAATGAAGGCCAGCAGCGAAAAGATACGCATCCAGGTCTGAGCGAATAGGCCGCTCCAGGTGGCGTAGTCCAGGCCAGAACTAAACAGCAGAAAGCCCACGATGAACAGGGTGTACAGGGCCATAACAACCGCTGATACACGCTGAATCAACCAGTCGGACACACCGCTGCGTCCGAGATTTGTAATATTGGTTACCATACCCAGACTCCTGCCAGAACGATCAACACTGCGCTCAGTACGATGGTGATCTGTGCTTTCTTGACACCACCCTCAAGGGTCACGCCAATATCAGCATCCATGATCAGGTGCTTGATACCCGCCACAAAGTGATATCCCAGCGCCGACAGCAATCCCCAGGCGATCAGCTTTGCCAGAAAATTGTGGGTCAGGGTATCGCGTACCGCATCAAACCCTTCCGGCGACGACAAGGACACGTCGAGAGCCCAAAAAGCAAAGATGAGGCCAACAAACAGAATAACGCCGGTAATGCGGTGCACTATCGACGTCAAAGCGGGAAGCGGGAAATGTATCGTTTTCAGGTCCAGATTTACGGGTCGTTTGCTATTCACGGCGTTGTGCACACTCTCTTGGCCCGCGTTGAAAACGCTCAGGCGAGCGTGACACGGGCGGTGGTTTGTGGAAAAGGCGAACATCGCTTCAACTGCCAACGTCATCAATTCCTGCCAGTCGCGACAACCGATTATAAGGTCATGCACCTGGCATGACAAATCGCGACCGGCCAATCCTCGACCATGGTGGAAGGTGGCACTGCTTTTCCTTGACGAGGTTGCAAAACCCCGACAGGCTGGCAAGCAGCTTCCAAGTCCCGCTACACTTGGCATGCAATGATGCAAAGCATCATACTGGTAAGTAAAAACCCATTCCGCAGACCCGCCCGACATTGCTGCACCTGCGTAAAGAGAATTGACAAATGTGCACACCGTTTTATAGTGAGCAGGTCTTTTTTTGGTAACAAGTTAAGTTAAACAGCAACATACCA
>NZ_JBQDJZ010000054.1:0-18243 GCF_052095765.1 Halomonas sp. | reverse complement strand
TCAGGCACTTATACCAAAAGCCCCGAGCGCAATGCGTTCGGGGCTTTTTTAATGGATTTGAATAAGAATAAAAACAAACAGTTGCTAGGGCTTTGCTGTTACTCCGGGCTTTGGTGCGAGTTTTGGTATGAAAGGTGCTCACAAAGCCGGTTCATGCGCTCTATGGCTTGCCCGGCACCTTCAAGGCCAAAGGCCATGAACCAGGGATCGTTTTCGCTGCGCATCATGCGCACGCGCATAAGCTCTCCTGTGGCCATTTCACTGAGCAGCGGTGCCAGTTCTTCCAGATCGAACTGGCCGTAGAAACCGTCATCGCCGCGATTGGTAATAAAGGCAACGCTGCCGGTGTGTATGGGCTGCTGGTCGATGCGGAGATCGGCAGGTACCTGGTTTTGTGTTTTGCTTTCTGACTGACGCTCTTCAAGCTCTACCCGCAGCTCTAGCCATGGCCTCTGACAGTTCTCCGGACGTGCGTTGATGCTCAGGATGGCGTCGGCATAGCTGCTTTCATCCAGAGCGCGCACATAGCGATCCTCACCGAGTGACAGCACTAGCGATTTCCAGCGACCATGGGACTCGACATCACTCGTGTTGAAATGAAGGGCTTGTGCCTGGCTTGCAACAGACAGTGAAGCTAGGCATAGCACAGCATGTTGTAGGGCCCGTTGAGAACGAAGCATCAAAGAACACATGTGTTAGATTCCTTGCACAATATCGGACGACAGGGGCGGGGTGGTTGCATCAAAGCTATGGCAACAGGGGGAAAGAACTATGGCTTTGATGGCAGGCTGTCGAGCTGTAGCAGTTTGATCAGAGCAGGCTCCTGATCAGTTAGCAGGTCAGCCAGGGTGTAGCGATCCAGCACACCGAAGAAGGCGCTCAGCGCGTCCTGCAGGATGAAGCGTAGCTGGCAGGCGGGAGTGATAGTGCAGCGGTTGTTTTCGCCGAAGCATTCCACCAGCGTAAAGTCATTTTCGAACTGACGTATCAGTTCGCCCAGGCCGATTGATTTGGGCTCCCGCCTCAGTAGCAGGCCGCCATGCTTGCCACGAATTGCCGTGATATAGCCACGGTGGCTGAGCTCTTGTACCACTTTCATGAGGTGGTTGCGTGAAATGGCAAACTTGTCTGCAATTTCAGTAATTGTTGAGCGTTCTTCGCCCTTGAGAGCCAGATAGACCAGCACGCGTAGTGAATAATCAGTGAAATGAGTCAGACGCATGAGGGTTCCTGCGCAATGGCCAAAAGGCGAGTTGGTGATTCACTCAGCTAAAATACATCATTATTCTGCCATAGCCGGAGAGCTTCGGCACGAAACAGCCACACGCCGGTTGTTGATCCAAGTCAGCTACCCCTTGAAGGGTACCGACTGTTTGGCCTGAGGCTGGCATAATTCGTTTATGTGCTGCCGGTCATGCCGGTGGTTTCCGTTTCAAGAGGTCTGATTCAGCCATGCGTGACACACTGCCGTTCATTCGCCCCCTGGTCGAAAAATACGATCGCCCTGGGCCACGTTACACGTCGTATCCCACGGCGCCACAGTTTCAGGCGGCGTTCGCTGAAGACGACTATCGTGCTGCGGCCAAACGCAGTAACCAGGCTACACCGCCCAAGCCGTTGTCGGCCTACGTGCATATCCCGTTTTGCGAAAGTCTGTGCTACTACTGCGCCTGTAACAAGATCATCACGCATAACCATGAGCGGGCCGCAGAATATCTGGAGTGGTTGAAGCACGAAATTGAGGTGCAGGGCGCCTTATTTGATGATTCGCGGCGCATGACCCAGCTGCATCTGGGCGGCGGGACTCCAACCTATCTCAGCAATGCCCAGCTGGGCGAGTTGATGAAAGCGCTGGATGAAGCTTTTCACTTTGCTGAACCGCAAGTGCGGGAGTTTTCGCTGGAAGTGGACCCGCGCACCGTGACGCCTGAGCAGATCCACGAGCTATATGCGCTTGGCTTCAACCGTCTGAGCTTTGGCGTACAGGACTTCGACAGGCGGGTGCAGGAAGCCGTCAACCGCGTTCAGAGTGAGGCGCAGGTCGTCGAGTTGGTAGCGGCTGCCCGCGACGCAGGCTTTGCCTCGATCAGCGTCGACCTAATCTACGGCTTACCGCTGCAAACGGTGGCCAGCTTCGACACTACGCTGGAAAAGATCATCACGCTGCGACCGGACCGCATTGCTACCTACAGTTATGCTCACCTGCCAGAGCTGTTCAAGTCCCAGCGCCTGATTCGCCCCGAGGACATGCCGCCACCAGAGCGCAAGGTTGAGCTGCTGGAGTTGACTATTCGCCGCCTGACCGAGGCCGGTTATGTGTATATCGGCATGGATCATTTCGCGCTGCCTGACGATGAGCTGTCGCTGGCCAGGGACAATGGCACCCTCCAGCGTAATTTCCAGGGTTACTCCACCCATGCCGACTGCGACCTGATCGGCCTTGGAATTACGGCGATTGGTAAGGTCGGTGACAGCTACAGCCAGAACGTCAAGGAAACCGCGCAGTATCAGGTACGGCTGGAAGAAGGGCGGCTGCCTGTGATGCGAGGCTATCGCCTTAATGCCGATGACATCCTGCGTCGCGACGTGATCAATACCCTGATGTGCCATGGGCGCGTCGAGTTCGCCGCAATTGAGGCCTCCCATGATATGCGTTTCAGGGAAACCTTTGCTGGCGCGCTGGAAGAGCTGCAGGAGATGGCCGATGATGAGCTGATCCGTATCAGCGAGACAGCGATTGAGGTATTGCCTGCTGGACGATTGATGATGCGCAATGCGGCGATGGCTTTTGATGCGTATCTGGCGCGCAGTACTGGGCGTTATTCCCGCACCGTGTGAACTATTTCCAAGCAACAGGCCCGCCTCAAGGCGGGCCTGTTACGCAGTTGTTAGCTCAGCAACACTTGATCCAGATAAGCCTGGCTCAGACTGACTTGTGTCAGAGGCCTAGGAATATGAACGGCGGGGACTCCTTGAACTCGTCATTGGCCATACCAGAATAGATATTCTCCTGGTTGGGGCCAAGATCAAGCTTCATCACCTTTCCGCTCTCTTCAGAGAAGTCCAGCTGCTTCAGGTCGACCCAGAAGGTGTTTGGCGTGAGCGCTGATTCAAAGAAGTAGAGCTTGCGCTTCTGGTCAGACACCGTACGCCAGCGGGTTGATGAGATGTTCGGCTGGTCGGGGGTGCTGATGCCAAACGGCACCGACACATTGCGGATCACGCTGAACACGCTGGCCAGTGACTCTTTGGGGTTGTCGGTCTTGGGCACCGCGTTGACGTAAAAGGAAGCGCGTGAAAATCGGTCAGATGCCCGGTTGGTGCCGGGTAGCATGACGGTGCCACTGATCTGCTGCCAGTACTCATCCAGGGCGAGCTGTTTGTCGAAGGTCGGCGAGTTGGTTGTCACTTGGTAGTCGCGGCTGTGGTGGATGACGCGCTTGCCGTCAATATACTCGATGATGGCACTGTCGCCAGACGCATCCGAGAGTGAGAGGTGCAGCGTCGCTAGCCTGTTTTCTCCCGGCACCTTGTCGGTTACTAAGGTGAAAGGGTCTTTCGCCAGCTCTTCTACCGCTTCTTCCACAGTGGCGAAGTTATCGAGCATATATTGCGCCCAGGCGGCGATGGTCAGTCCCGGCGATTTGCCGTCGTATTCAGGGTAAGACGACTCGACAAGCCACAGCACATTCGCGACCAGACCCCTTTCATTCATGCCGTCGGTGGTCGAGATATCGTAGCCCGAACTGATCACGCTGCCGTATTTTGAAGTCCACTCGATCGAGTTAGGACCAGCCTTGCCGGTACGCTCCATGCCGCGTGGAAATACCCAGAGATTGGTCCCAACGTCCTGCTTCCAATCCATGGAGCGGGCTGTGATGACCTCATCTTCAACCCCCTGATATACAAGGCGTGTGCAGGCATCTGCGTTGTTGAACGGCAGCAGGCTGAGTGGAGCCAGCACCAGGCTGCAGATAACGGTGGGGCAGAGCTTTTTCGAAGACAGTTTTCTCGAATAAAACGCTCTCGAAATCATGGGCTTCTCCCGTCTGTTATCTTCACAGCCATCAGTTTAATAGCCAGCGTTGAGTCAGCATACACCCTGCTCGATCATGGCGTCGGCCACCTTGCGGAATCCGGCGATATTGGCGCCCAGCACCAGGTTGTGAGGGTCGTCGAACTCGGCGGCCGTGGTGGCACAGCTCTGGTGGATGTTGGCCATGATGGCCTGCAGCTTGTCGTCGACTTTCTCCAGCGACCACTGCTCCATGCTGCTGTTCTGGGCCATTTCCAGCTGGCTGGTGGCAACGCCGCCGGCGTTGGCCGCTTTACCTGGGCCATAGGCAATCTTTGACCTGATGAAATGATTCACCGCATCGGTGGTAGAAGGCATGTTGGCGCCCTCGCTCACGCAGTACACACCGTTATCGGTCAGCGCTTTCGCATCGGCCAGTGTCAGTTCGTTCTGGGTGGCGCAGGGGAAGGCCGCATCCGCGTTGATACGCCACACCGCGTGACCCTCGTCCGGGTAGTCGCCCTTGGCGATATAGGTCGACTCCGAATGCAGCTCGGCGTATTGGGTCAGCGGAGCCCGCTCGACTTCCTTGAGGCGTTTGAGAGTTTCTAGATCAATGCCGCGGGGGTCGTGAATCGTGCCGCCAGAGTCGCTGCAGGTCACCGGCTTGGCGCCCAGCTCGTAGAGTTTCTCGATGGTGTAGATTGCCACATTGCCGGCACCCGACACTAGGCAGATTTTGCCACGCAGATCCTCTTTACGGGCAGCGAGCATATTCTGAGCAAAGTAAACCGCACCGTAGCCGGTGGCTTCCTTGCGCCCCAATGAACCGCCCCAGTTCAGGCTCTTGCCAGTCAGGATGCCTTCGTAGCGTGCAGTAATGCGTTTGTATTGGCCATACAGGTAGCCAATCTCACGGGCGCCCACGCCAATGTCGCCGGCCGGCACGTCGCGGGTAGGGCCGATATGACGATACAGCTCGGTCATGAAAGCCTGGCAAAAGCGCATGATTTCGCCGTCGGACTTGCCCTTGGGGTCGAAGTTAGAACCGCCTTTGCCACCACCGATAGGCAGCCCGGTTAACGCATTTTTGAAGATCTGCTCGAACCCCAGGAACTTGATGATGCTGGCATTCACGCTGGGGTGAAAGCGTAGGCCACCTTTATACGGACCCAGTGCCGAGTTGAATTGGACGCGATAACCCTTGTTGATCTGCACCCGCCCCGAGTCATCGACCCAGCAGACCCGGAACATGATTTGACGCTCGGGTTCGACCATGCGCTCGATGATGCTGTGCTCATGGTAGCGGGGATTGCTCTGCAGCAATGGACGCAAGCACTCGAGAACCTCCTCGGCAGCCTGATAGAACTCGCTTTGTGCAGGGCTGGTGCCTCGCAGGTCCGACAGAGTGTCGTGAATGTAGTCCATGTATGTGTAACCTCGGCGAAGAAATTAGGGCGTTACTATACGGCCAAGACACGTTATGCATCAACCGCATGGGGTATGCAAGATGTGGTTTAGCACAAGAATTAGTAGTTCAATGTACCGCACAACGGGCCTTGGGTGTCCTATTAAGGCAGTATTGGAGACCTTCGTATAAAGAGGTGTTTTGTATGTATGTAAAACACTTGGCCGATTGCCCACTCTCCCGAATAAACGGCATGTCCAATGACGGATGATGCGCGCCCAGTGCGCCCTGGTGCCGCCACAACACCCGCCTGGCGCTGGCTGTTCCCGCTGGCTGCCGTGCATGCGGCCTTGCTGGTGCCGCTGTCATTGCTCGCGCTGTATTCGTGGCACGGGCTTGCGCTGTTGAGCACGCCGGCAGCCCATGGGCGAGAGTTGCTGTTTGGCTTCGCCCTGACGGTGATTGCCGGCTACCTGCTGGGGCCGCAGCCAAGGCGCTGGCTGATGCTGCTGGTCGGGCTGTGGCTGGTTGCCAGGTTGGGCGGGCTCTTGTGGCCTGGCTCCGTGGTAGTGATCGCTGCCGATACAGGCTTTGCTCTGCTGGTGGGCTGGAAGCTGGTGCCACGCTTTCGCGTTGCCAAAAAGTGGCGGAATCAGATGCTGTCGCCGCTGCTGGGACTGATCTGCTTGCTGGCGGTGATCAGCCTGACCTGGCGTTATCTTGACTCGCTGCCGCCGATGGGGCTGCTGATTCAGCACAGCGTGCTGTGGCTGGTGCTGTTGATGGCCTTCATGGGCGGGCGGGTACTGGCACCGGCAGTTAACGGTTACCTGAAAAGCCACTGGAAGATAGCGGGTGCTGGCGTACAGCCGCGAATCGAAGCAGCATTGGTTGTGCTGTTGGGTACTGCGCCGCTGCTGCTGGTACCCAGCTGGTCACTGCTGCGGTTTGTAGCGGCGCTGTGGGTACTAGTAGCTG
Source organism: Halomonas sp. (assembly GCF_052095765.1). GTDB lineage: Bacteria > Pseudomonadota > Gammaproteobacteria > Pseudomonadales > Halomonadaceae > Halomonas. Next base: position 11,842 of record NZ_JBQDJZ010000054.1, on the reverse strand, counting down.
GCATGCTGATTCTGTGGCGTATTGCCCGCTGGCAGCCCTGGCTGTGCCGGGCGCGCCCTGACCTGTTGGGGTTGTTGATCGGCTATGCCTGGCTCGCCGTCGGGCTACTGTTGCTGGCTAGCACCTGGTGGCAGCAGCACTATGTCATCAGCCACACTGCCAGCGCCATACTGCATGCCTTTACTGTCGGTGCCTTGGGCACGCTGGCCAGCGGTATCATGCTGCGCCAAGCCATCATGCGCGCCAAGGCGCGCCCCCAGGATGAGCGCATATTGCTGCCGCTGGCGTTGTTGTTCAGCCTTGCCGCCGTGCTTCGGCTCTGGTCAATGCAGGCAGGCAGCGACTGGCTATTGTTGCTGTGGGCATCCGCTCTGCTGTGGAGTTTGGCTTGGCTGTTGACGGCGTGGCGGCTGATCCACTGGTTGCGGCGTATGCCTGTGCGTAGGGGTGCGCATGCGTAGACTGTTGAGCAGCACGCACAGGCTGCTTAGCGTCATGGCAATCGCGGCAATCACCGGCTGTACCCAGCCTGCCATGGCCAGCGGCAGCGCCAAGGCGTTATAGCCAAGCGCCCAGGCCAGGTTCTGGCGCATCAAACGGCGCGCCCGGCGTGCCATATGCAGGGTATCCGGCACGGCGGCCAGGCCATCGGGCAGATAGACCGCAGCCGCGGCTCGTGCCGTTGCTGAGGCTGTGCCGATGGCAATGCCTAGTTTGGCGGCGGCCAGCGCCAGGCCGTCATTCATGCCATCGCCGACGAAGGCAACGCCGTGATGGCGCTCCAGCGTTTCAACGAAGCGGTGCTTGCCCTCAGGCGTTACCCCAGCCACCACTCGCTCGGTTGGAATGCCCAGCCGCTGCGCCTGAGCCAGACAAGAGGCGCGGGTATCACCACTCAGCAGGTAGATGACCTGGCCCGTCTGCTGTAGCTGCTGTACGGTTGAAACAGCCTCGTCGCGCAGGGTTTCTTCGAACCGTAGATGCCCTAGGTAATGGGTGTCGCTGGCCAGGTGCACCATCATCCCACCGTCTTCCAGCGCGGGCACTTTGATGCCCTGTTCGCGTAGCCAGTCGCCACGGCCGGCCAGTACGCGAGTGTCGCCATGCTGCCATTGTGTTCCACGCCCCGGAAAGCTGTGGCGCTCCCCCAGTGCGGCCTTGGTCGAGGCCGTGCCTGCCTTGGCCAGGCCTTTGGCAACAGGGTGCGAGGTGCCGTCCAGCGCATCGATGGCCAGCTGCAGAAGCGCCTGCTGCTGTTCTTTCTGCGGCCTGTGGCTGGGTACGATGGCAGAAAGGCTAGGGGTGTCGGTGGTCAGGGTGCCGGTCTTGTCGAAGATCACCACGCGCGTATTGGCGGCGGTTTCCAGGGCGGCAGGGTCGCGAAAAATCACCCCGCTTTCCACCATGCGGGTGTGCCCGAGTACTACCACCAGAGGAATGGCCAGGCTCAGCGCGCAGGGGCAGGCGATGATCAGGACAGCCAGGCCACGGATTAGCGCCTGATCTATCGTCAGGCCTTGCGTCAACGCCACGACCACACAGATGCCGGCGGCAACCACGATGATGGGTAACAGCAGGCGTGCCATCTGGTCGCTCAGCCGCTGCAGCGCCGTCTTGCGGCTGAGTAGGCCGCGCACTGAGCGTGCCAGGCTATCGATACGTCGTTGGCCTACGCCAGCGGCTACCTTCAGCTCAAGCTCACCATCGATCAGCTGGCAGCCGGCCAGTAGCTCATCGCCAGCTTTGACACGCTGGGGCTCGTGCTCCCCGCTGAGCATGGCCATATCCACAAGGCCGCTACCGCTGACGATCTGTCCGTCCAGCGCCAGCGGCTGGCCGGCCACTAGCCTGATGCGCTGTGCCACTCCCACTTCGTTGGCCGGCAGTGTCTGCAGGCTGCCGTCGTTGTTGACTAGGGTGACGGTTTCTGGTGCCTGTCGAAGATAGCCGCGCACCACTTCGGCGGCCCGGCGTCGTACGCTGCCGTCAATCAGCCGGGCGACCAGCTGAAAGGTGATCAGCATCACGGCGGCATCGAAGTAGACATCCACATGGCCGGTCGCCAGCCGCCATACCGAAACCAGACAGGCCGCAGCTACTGCGACGCTGATCAGGGTGTCGAGCCCCGGCACGCCGACACGCAGTGTCCGCCAGCCAACCCGATAGAAATGTGAGCCCGAGTAGACGATAACTGGCAGCGCAAACAAGCCGCTGGCGATGGCCAGCGGCCTGACGGCTGATGTTTCAACAATGCCCAGTGGTGCCAGATAAACCAGCAGCGCTGGCATCATGCTCCACATGCCAAACACCAGGGAAACAGCGAGCCGCCACTGCAGGCGCTTGCGCGTCTGGTCGCTGTCGCGGGCGCTGCTTTCGATGTCAGACGGGTCACGCAGGCGGTAGCCCAGCCTGGCCACCGCCTGTTGCAGCCGGGACAGATCGGTGTGGTGGCTGTCCCACTTCAGCATGGCACTGTCAGCGGCGAAATTGACTGCCGCCTCGATCACTCCCGGCTGGCGCCTCAGCCGTGCTTCGACTGCCGCCGCGCAGCTGCCACAGTGCAGCCCCTCGACAATTAGCACTTCCTCGCATAGGGCGGGCTCAGGCATATCAGGGGGTCTCGAAATGCTCGCTCAGTTCCAGTGCCGACCAGGCGCCGCGTTCGCCGAACTCTTCGGCATGCGACTCGACCAGGCTGGCGTCGACCGGGTCAGCATCGTTGCCCCAAGCCTGGCGGGCGTAGGTAATGATGCCGGCGATTTCGGCATTGGAAAGTTTGCCGGCAAAGGCGGGCATGACGCCCTGGAACGATTGGCCTTCCACTTCGATCGGGCCCTGAAGGCCGTCATGGACAATCGCCACCGGCACCGCTGGATCACCCTGCACCCAATGGCTGCCCACCAGCGGCGGAAAAGCTCCCGGCACACCCTGGCCGCTGGCTTGGTGACAGGCACTGCAGTGCACGCCGAACAGCGCTTCCCCATCCACTGCAGCACCAGCGGCTGGCAGCTCCACCACCGAGCGGCTGTCGCCGCCCAACATCGGCTTGCCGATCTGCCAAGTGTAATAGCCTACGCCCCACACAATCAGTGCAGCGATCCATATCAACACAAAGCGCGGTACGGCGCGGGTGCCTTCCCGGGGTTCGGAATGCTCGCGCTGTTGGGCGCGCTGGTCATCATTGGGTTGCATGATACCTGTCACTCCTCCGTGGCATCGGGTTGCGGCAGTGTCGGTGCCGGGTAGGTGTGGTCCAGCGACAGCAGATAGGCCACCAGTGCCAGGGCGTCTTCAGTAGCGACCACCTTGCCCGTTTCAGGCGCATACTCTTCGGGAACCGAGACGACACGGTCGTCATCGACGGGTTCTTCGACCTGGCGGAACATGAAGCGATAGGGCGGCATGATGCTGTCTTTCACTACGGCCCGCGGGTTGTAAAGATGCAGCAGGTGCCAGTCTTCACTGGGTTGTCGCGCGGCAATGTTGAAAAGGTCCGGGCCGGTACGCATGGTGCCCAGCAGCTGTGGCTGATCATGAACGTAGTCACCGGGGACCGAAGGGCGGCCCCAGCCGCGGTCCTTGTCACCCACGGCATAGCTGGGGTCGCGCGGCTGTTGGCTGTGGCAGTACAGGCAGCCGTTGGCGATATACAGCTGACGGCCTTTCAGCTCCTGTTCCGTGTAAGGCTTGAGGTCTGGTGGTATTTCCTCGGCGGTCATCTCGATGTAGGGCAGGACGACCAGCGTCAGCATGGCGAGCAGCAGGATCAGTAAAGCACCTACCATGATGGCCAGGGCACGTTTCATTGGTCAGTCTCCTTGGCCAGAGTACGAAACAGCGTGGGTTTGTCACGATACGGCCCGTGGCGGCGCAGCATGGCGACAAAGTGAAGGGCAAATACAAAGTGACCCAGAGTCATCAGGGCGCCGCCGATAGTGCGTGCCTGAAGGTAGGGCAGTGTCATGCGCACCACATCCATGAACGGCATGTCCGCGGTGAGTAGTGCCAGTCCTTCTTTCCAGCCGCCAATGGTCAGCGACACGAAGTAGATAAGAATGCCGCTGCTGACTAGCCAAAAATGCAGGCTGATCATGCGGCGCCACGGCCACTCCCAGTTCATGACGCGCGGCATGATGAAGTACATCGCGCCAAACAGGATGAAGCTCAGGAAGGCATACATGCCAAGGTGGGCATGGGCCACGGTATAGTGAGTAAAGTGGGTAATGACGTTGATGCTGCGCAGGGCTTCCATGGAGCCCTGCAGAGACGAGGCGGTATACATCAGCGCACCGATCCACACGAAACGCAGTGTCGGCGAGTCCTTGAGGCGACCGAAGTTGCCCCACATGGTGCCATGATGGTTGATCGCTACGGTGATGACTGGAATCGACATCATCACGCTGTGGACGATCGACAGCGTGACCAGCCAGGTAGGAATCGGCCCGCCAATCAGATGGTGAATACCGACCTGGCTATAGAACAGTGCCAGCGACCAGAAGCCGATCAATGACAGCTGGTAGGAAATGATCGGGCGCCCAAGAATCTTGGGGATCATGTAATAGGCAATACCGATACCCAACGGCGTAACCCACAGTCCCAGCACGTTATGCGCAAACCACCAGTTGACCGTAGCGCCGGAAGTGCCGGGAAACACATAGGGCAGGTTGGCGAGCAGAAACAGGAACGGAAACCACACCAGCGCAGCCAGCATGTACCAGCTGGTGACGTACAGGTGTTCTACCTGACGGCGCGCTGCCGTCAGCAGCAGGGGGATTGCACACAGGGCACCACCGACCACGAACAGCAGGTCGATCTGCCATGGAAACTCCAGCCACTCTTCGCCATCCGAAAGCCCCAAGGTGAGAGCGCCCACACCCATCAGCATGCCGATGTTCCACACCACGCCGCCGCTGACGGCGTACTTACCGCCTACCAGCGGGGTCTTGAACAGACGGGGCATCAGGAAGATTGCCACCCCGATACCGGCCATGGACGCCCAGCCATAGGTGACTACATTCAGGTGTATCGGGCGGGCACGCCCGAAGGTCAGCCACTCGATGTCACCCAGCAGTTCGGGCCAGTGCATCTTGGCCGCCGACAGTAGCCCGTATAGCGAACCCAACAGTAACCAGAACACTGCCGAGCTGAGCCAGGTCAGTGTCGCGTTGCGTGACGACTGGTCAGCGCTTGAGCGTGCCTTGATCGCCTCGATGTTGGTTGTGCCGCTATCGATGCGCGCACTGTCGCCACCCAGGGCAGGGTCCTCGCCGTGACCTTCTTCACCGGCGTAGAAAATCGTACGCGCCGCCTGTTTGCTGTCGCTGAACTGATTATTGGCAATCGACCAGATCAGTAGCAGCAAACCGACCGTCGAAACCACAAAGGTGATGATCAGCAGGATGGCAATGGTGGGAGTCATGCGCTGCTTGCTCCATGTCGGTGAAATGTCAGAAAAAGTGGCCGTTGCCCCAATACGTCAAACCGCCGAGCAGGGCAGACGTTTCCCTAAGAGTAGATGCCGGTTTGCATGACGTATAATGAAAAAAACATCAGTTTAATATCATTATTATTGATGCAAAGAGGTGGGCAGTGGAGATCGAAACCGCAAGAACCTTTCTGGAAATCCTGCGTTGCGGCAGTTTCAGCGCCGCGGGTGAGTCCCTGCATGTCACCCAGACCACGGTGACAGCGCGCATCCATCGGCTGGAAGAGCAGCTGGGCTGCCGCTTGCTGGTCCGCCACCGCGGCGGCGTGTCCATGACCGAGCATGGGAAACGTTTTTCCGAGCATGCAGCACAGCTGGTGCAGGTATGGGAGACGCTACAGCGTGAGCTGCCCCTGCCGGTGGGTATCGGCCAGGTGCTGGCGCTGGGCGGTGAGCTGAGCCTGTGGAACCCGCTGATGATGAACTGGCTCAGCGAGTTGCGCCGCAGCTTGCCTCAGTTGGCTGTGCGTATGCGCGTGGGGGAGCGCAAGGAGCTGCAAGAAGCGCTGGCCCAAGGCCTGATGGATGCGGTGCTGGTTCACCAAGCTGACTACTGGCCGGGCATGCAGGTTGAGCTGTTGCAGGAAGAAAAACTGATCATGGTGCAGACGCCACGTGCCAATGACGCCACTACTTACCTGTATGTGGACTGGGGCGAAACATTTCGGCGCGAGCATGACGCCGCGCTGCCTCATCTGGCCAGCCCGGTGGTCATGACCAACCTCGGGCCGTTGGCGCTGCAGTATCTGCTGGCTAATTCGGGCAGCGGTTACTTCCGACTTAGTGCGGTGCAGTCTTACTTGGAGCAAGGGCATCTGGAGCGGGTGCCGCAGATGCCCGAGTTTTCCTATCCCGTGTATCTGGTACATGCCAGAGAGAAGCAACCTGCGCTGCTGATAGAGGCCCTTAGGGTGTTGAACAGCCAGCTGGACAGCTGATATTTCAGCCAGAATTTCGGTGGTGCCTTTATTAGTAGGTTTCCACAACCCGTGTCGCTATCGGGGTGGTAGTTTGTCAAATGAATAAGCCTGGTTTTTCAAAAATTATTACTGCATCTAGTGCTTGTTTTCAGGAAGGTGTCTATATATGGTGTTCGGCACGCTACAGAGGACGTAAAGGTAAGTGCTTGATACACGTCAGTGTGTCGCGCAGGTGACCGACTAACATAGGCATTCTGGCGGCCAGGGCCGCGTTTCTTTCCAAAGGAGCCATGATGTCTTTTCCTTTTCCGTCACTGCCTGTTTTCTCACTGCCTTTGCCGTCGTTGAAGCTGCCGCCTGTGTCTGCTGGCTTAATCCGCGCGGTTGATCAGAAGGTGCCAATGTCGGTTAAGCGTCGCCTGGTTGAGCCGCTGCTTAATCGCACTTTTGCCGAGCCGCTGGCCGAGGGTGAGTTTGACGCTCTGGAAGGCCGACGTGTGACCCTGGCCATTGATGATCTGGGCATGGCGTTGACGCTGACACAACAGGGTGAGCGCATGAAGCTCAGTGCCGAACTCGGCGAAGCTACTATCCGTGGTGGCTGGCGCGAATTTCTTTGCCTGGCGACGCGCCGTGAAGACCCCGATGGTCTGTTTTTCCAGCGTCGTCTGTTGATTGAAGGCGATACCGAGCTTGGTCTGCTGGTCAAGAACCTTCTCGATGGTCGGGAAGAAGGTCTGGTCCAGGGGCCGTTCGGTGAACTGTTAATGCGTCTGGAACAGCTGGCGCAACACAGCGTCTGAGCCTGATAACTGTTAATCTAATTTTTACGGAGCCAATCCGCATGAGCACGTCCACCAAAGCAGTGAAGTCGTCCAATGAGGTGCCTATGCAAGAGCCCTCGCGTGACATCTGGGATGCCAAATATCGGCTCAAGGATCGCCACGGGGCCGCGGTGGACAAAAACGTCAAGGCCACTTGGGAGCGGGTGGCCAAGGCGCTGGCTGCAGTAGAAGGCGACAAGGCCAAAATCTGGCTACCCAAGTTTCGCTGGGCGCTGGAAAATGGCGCGATTCCCGCCGGGCGCATCATGTCCAACGCTGGCGCTGAGGACTTCAAGCCCGCGGTCAGCCTGATCAACTGCACGGTATCAAGCACCATCCGCGACTCCATGCAGGATATCCTGAGCAGCGTGGTGGATGCAGGCATGACGCTCAAGGCCGGCTGCGGTATCGGCTACGACTTCTCTACGCTACGCCACAAAGGCGCTTTTGTGTTCGGTGCCGGGGCCGGTACCAATGGCCCGCTGGCGTTCATGGATATCTACGACAAGATGTGCTTTACCGTTGCTTCTGCCGGCGGTCGTCGTGGCGCCCAGATGGGCACCTTCGATGTCGGCCATCCTGACGTGCGCGAGTTCATCGAAGCCAAGCGTGAAGCCGGCCGCCTGCGTCAGTTCAACCTTTCGTTGCTGATCACCGATGAGTTCATTGAAGCTGTCAAGAACAATGCCGATTGGCCGCTGGCCTTCCCGCTCCATGGCGGCGAGAAAAACGATGTCAGTGAAGATGAGCTGATCTACCGCGACTGGCCGGTAGTGGAAGAGGGCTACACCCTAGACGCTGAAGGCCGCGTGGCCTGCCGCGTCGTCGAGGTGATCAAGGCTCGCGAGCTGTGGGATACCATCATGAGCTCGACCTACGACTTCGCCGAGCCCGGTTTCATCCTGATCGATGAAGTCAATCGCATGAACAACAACTGGTTCTGCGAGGAAATCCGTGCGACCAATCCCTGCGTAACGGCAGATACCTGGGTGCAGACCACCCAAGGCCCGCGCCAGGTTTCCCAGCTGATCGGCCAGCCCTTTACGGCCGTGGTTGATGGCCAGGAACACCAAAGCGGACCGGAAGGGTTCTTCCTGACCGCCACCAAGCCGGTCATTCGCCTGCAGACCGCGGAAGGCCATAGCCTCAAACTGACCCATGATCACCGCGTGCGTCGCGTATCAGCATTCACCCGCCACCGCACAGAAACCGAGTGGTGTGCCGCTGGTGAGCTGAAAACAGGCGACCGTGTGTTGCTGAACGATCACCGTGACGCTTCTGAGTGGGGTGGCAAGCTCAATGAAGCCCAGGGCTATCTTCTGGGCCTGCTCATGGGGGATGGCACCCTCAAGGCTGACAAAGCAGTGCTGTCGGTCTGGTCCCAGGCGGCGGTGGCAAATGGGGGGGCTGGCTTGCTGAGCGAAGGGGTCAGCTCCGTCATGGCGCGGGCAGAAGCCGCCGCCATGAGTCTGCCGCACCGTGCCGACTTCTCGGGCTGGCAGAAAGTCAGTGGCCGTAGCGAGTATCGGCTATCTACCGCATCACTGCGCAACCTGGCGCACGAGATGGGAATGCAGCCCGGCAACAAGAGCATCACGCCCGAGCTGGAGCAGGCTTCATCCGACGGCTATGCCGGCTTCCTGCGTGGCTTCTTCGACGCTGATGGTTCCGTTCAGGGAAGTCAGGCCAAAGGAGTCAGTGTTCGTCTCGCGCAGTCTGACATGGCGCGCCTCGAGGCCACACAGCGCATGCTGCAGCGCCTCGGTATCATCGCTACGATCTATCGCGATCGCCGTCCTGCCGCCATGCGTGAGCTGCCTAATGGCAAAGGTGGCCACCAGGAATACGCGACTCTGCCTCAGCACGAGCTGGTAATCAGCGGTGCCAACATTGAGCGCTTTTCCCAACGTATTGGTTTTGGCGACAGCGAGAAACAGACACATCTTGAGCTTCTGTTGAAAGGCTATCAGCGTGAGTTGAACCGCGAGCGCTTTGTTGCCCGCGTTGTTGGGCATGAAGAAGCCGGCACGCAAGAGGTCTATGATGTCCAAGTGCCGGGCATAAACACCTTTGATGCTAATGGTTTGCATGCACATAATTGCGGTGAGCAGCCACTTCCGCCAGAAGGCGCGTGCCTGCTGGGTTCGGTCAACCTGACCCGCTTCGTGATTGAGCCCTTTAGCGACAGCCCGCGCTTTGACTGGGACCGCTACCGCGAAGTGGTTTCAATCTTTACCCGCATGCTCGACAACGTGGTAGAAATTAGTGGCCTGCCGCTGGAAGGTCAGCGCCGCGAAATTGAAGCCAAGCGCCGCCATGGTATGGGCTTTCTGGGCTTGGGTTCGACCCTGACCATGCTCAAAATTCCCTACGGCTCCACCGAGTCGCTGGCGTTTACCGAGGAAGTCAGCCGCAGTTTGGCTATCGAGGGCTGGAAGCAAGCGCTCGAGCTGTCGCGTGAAAAAGGCATGGCACCGGTACTGGCCGAGGAGTTCGAGCTGACGCCGCGGATGCTGCGTACGCATCCGGAACTCGCGCGCGATGGCTATGAGGTGGGCGACAAACTGCCCGGTCGCATCCTGCACGCACGCTACAGCCGCTATATGCAGAAAATTGCTGAGGTAGAGCCAGGGCTGGTCGCCGCACTGGCCGAAGAAGGTGCGCGCTTCACCCACCACAGCTCGATTGCACCCACCGGCACCATTAGCTTGTCGCTGGGCAATAACGCCTCCAATGGCATCGAGCCGTCGTTCTCGCACCGCTATTACCGCAACGTGATCCAGTCGGGTAAGAAAACTAAGGAGCAGGTCGAGGTCGTTTCCTTTGAGCTGGCCGCCTATCGCCATTTCATTGCCGCCGATGCGGTAGAAAGCGACCTGCCTGCCTACTTCATCACTGCCGACTCGGTGACACCACCTCAGCACGTGGCGGTGCAAGCCGCCGCCCAGACCTGGGTCGACTCGGCCATCTCCAAGACCGTCAACGTGCCCACCGAGTTTCCGTTTGACGAGTTCAAGGACCTCTATTTGGACGCCTACGCCAGCCGGCTCAAGGGCTGCACCACCTTCCGCTTCAACCCGGAAGCCTTCCAGGGCGTGCTGGTGCGTGAGGACGACCTCAAGAACACCACCTATGTGTTCGATCTGGAGAACGGCGAGCGAGTTGAGCTGAGCGGCGATGAAACAGTGATCTACGACGGCGAAGAGCACAACGCCGCCAACCTGTACGATGCACTGAAGGAAGGCACTTATGGCAAGTGGTAAGCCACGACCTACTGCGCTCGCCGAGGCGGCGTTGCAGTCTTTCTCGGAATGCTCATTTACGGCTTGTAAACTCCGCTTCCTCGAAATCCTGCGCCTTGCCTCGCTTTCGCTCGTCACGGTCGTGATGGGCCGTCACTTGAGCGTCACAGCAAAATTTTCTGGAGGAGCCCTCTGATGGCCGTCGAGATCAAGTCGAAGATTGTTTCGTACAGCGTCAAAAAGCCTGAAGAGGCGCCCACCCCGGCGCCACTGGCCGACGACAATCCGTTGACAGTGCGTATTCCCTCGCGCCCCGAAGGTACGCTGGAAGCTGTATCGGAAAAAATTTCCTACGTTGGTGCCGAAGGCCGCAAGAAAGTCTACCTGCTGGTGTCGTTCATGCCCGTGGAAGGCGTGATCAACGGCCAGCGCGTGGTGATCGAGCGCCCGGTCGAGTTTTTCTTCCCCTCGGGCCAGCTGTCCAGCGAGCACCAGTGGATTACCGCCACCATGCGCAGCCTGTCGCTGGCTGCACGTGGCGGTTACGTCACCCAGGCAGTGGCCGACCTGCGCAAAGTAGCGTGGGACAAGGGCCTGGTGCGCTGCGGCTGGAATCGCCACGGCAAGCCGGTATTCCACGACTCCGAAGTATCCGCCATTGCTTGGTCGATCCAGCAGATCCTGTATCGTCGCGGCTTCCTCGACGAAGACGGCCTGCAGGTGCCAGTGGAAGACTTGGTGGGCCGCTACTCGCAGCGCCTGGCCAGTGGCAATGCCTGGCAGCCACCCAGCGACGAGGAAATCCAGCGTGTAGAGCAGGAAGCCCAAGCTAGTAGCGGCGGCCCCGCTGTAGTGGGTCACTGCCCCGAGTGCAACGGCGAACTGATCATGATGGACGGCTGCCCGACCTGCTACTCCGGCTGCGGCTGGTCGAAGTGTGGTTAATAACCTGAAAAGAAGGCCTGAGCGATAAGCAGGCTGATATTTTCCAACGTCACAGCGCCCGGTGCATGTATCGCATCGGGCGTTTTTTAGGTGGAGATGGATGGATATTCGGTTTGGATTTTTTGGTATTGATCGGTTTTTGACCACTAAAGCCAGATGACTTATTAACTTTGGCAATAAAAATGGAGGTTGGTGTTTATCTTCAGTGCGAAACGCCCCTCTGTCAGCCAAGCAAAAGGCAATAATAATTATGTGTTGTACTTAATAAAGACTTGGGGCGACAGCAAGGAAGGGGTATTGCTTGGGCTTCGTTGAATAGTTAATGGCGCACCTGGTAAGGGGTCGACCATAACTTCGACCTGCTCCCCTGCGACACCAAACAGATGGGTGTATTCCGTGCCTGCAACACGCCTAAACTGGTCTTCC
>NZ_JBQDJZ010000053.1:0-18669 GCF_052095765.1 Halomonas sp. | reverse complement strand
CAACTCAGCGGCTGAAACCATCGGTCGGCTTTCTGACATGGGCGTGGCGGCATTCAATATCGCAAGCGCAGTCAAGCTAATCATCGCTCAACGCCTAGCACGTCGGCTTTGCAACAAATGCAAACGTCCTGCCCGGATTCCCGCTCAGGCGTTGATTAACCTTGGCTTCAACGCTGCAGAAACAAGTAGCGCCACCCTGTTCGAAGCCGTGGGTTGCCAGCACTGCACCCTAGGTTATAAAGGCCGAGTGGGTATTTATGAGGTGCTTCCTATTAATGATGACCTGAGCCAGCTGATCATGGCCGGTGCTAGCGCCAAAGAAATAGACCAGACTGCACGACGCCATGAATACCCCGACCTGAGTCGAAGTGCGCTGGAAAAAGTTCTGCTCGGCGAAACCAGCCTGGCTGAGGTCAACCGCGTGATCACCCATTTGTAGAAACGAAAACGCGGGGGGCTATGTTCTTGCTAGAAGCTGCCTTGGCTGTAACGGTGTCGTGGCAGCCAGGCCAAATAACACAGGGAGTGTGACGATGGCGACTTCACTCAACACTAAACACAAGGCCAAACTCTATCGCTGGCGCTGGTCAGGCAAGAGTGTCAAGGGACGTAAGGTTCAGGGAGAGCTTATCGCTGGTAGCAAGGCGGAGGCAGAAAAGGCGCTGATAAACCAGAAAGTTATTTTTCCTCGGTTAACGCGCAAGCGTTTCACTAGAGGCATGGGTAGGGTGACGCCTCGGGATATCATGCTATTTTCACGGCAGATGGCGACGCTGATTCGCGCCGGCATTCCCATCCTTCAGGCATTTCAAGTGGTAGCAGAGACCCAGAAAAAGCCGGTGATGAACAAGTTGGTGCACGACCTGATGCACGAGGTGTCGGCCGGGGCGAGCTTTGCTGAGGCGCTCAGTCGCTATCCGAAACATTTCGATCAACTGTTCTGCAACCTGGTAGAAGCCGGGGAGCAGTCTGGTTCGCTGGATGTCATGCTTGAACGGGTCGCCAGCTATAAAGAGTCACACGAGCTTATCAAGCGTAAAGTCAGAAAAGCGATGGTTTATCCCATTGCGGTCATCGCAGTTGGCGTCGGCGTGACTGCCCTGCTGCTGATCAAGGTGGTACCGCAGTTCGAAGCACTTTTCAGCGGCTTTGGTGCAGAGCTACCGGCCATGACCCGCTTGACGATCATGCTGTCTGAGTCCGCTCAGGCTTGGTGGGAGTGGTTCGCTGCAGGGCTGCTTACCACGACTGCTGTATTCATACAGGGCATGCGTCGCTCGGCCAGCTTTGCTTTTCGGGTACACCGGATTGCACTGAAGCTGCCGGTGCTTGGCAGCATACTCAACAAATCAGCTGTGGCACGTTACGCGCGTACGCTCGCCACCACCTTTGGTGCCGGTGTACCACTGGTTGAGGCGCTCACCACCGCCGCTGGTACGACAGGAAACCGCGTGTATGATAAAGCCGTGACCAATGCACGCGATGACGTTTCAGGCGGGCTGCAACTGCATGTTGCTATGCGTCTAAGCGGGCAGTTCCCGCCGCTTGCGATACAGATGGTGGGCATTGGTGAAGAAGCCGGCGCGCTGGACGCCATGCTTGATCGCATCGCGGAATACTATGAGGAAGAGGTCAACACCCTGGTCGATAATCTCACCACCCTGCTGGAGCCCTTCATTCTCGTATTGCTTGGCGCCATGGTGGGTTTTCTGGTGATTTCCATGTATTTGCCGATTTTCGAACTGGGCAGTGCGATATAGCCGCCGGTCAGCTGACTGCGCTCAAGGATCAGCAGGCCGAGTCGGGCATCGGCGGTGCCAGTGGCGCATTCATGGCCTGAACCACTACTGGCTGAAGACGGCGCACCAGCTCACGCACCGAAACACGTTCTCCATAGTCTTTTTCGGCAATGTCTCTAAGCGCTTCCAGCCCCGACAAGGTGAAAATCACTGAGCCGAGCATGAAGTGTAGCCGCCAGAAGCGTTCCGTTTCCGGCAGGTCTGGCGTGGCTCGTCGCAGCAACTCAGTAAAGCGCGTAAAAACATCACCGTATTGTTCCTGCAGATAACTGCGTAAGTGCCCCTGCGCCTGGCTATAGGCTAGCCCCAGCAGGCGCATAAACACCCTGAGACTATTACGCTCGGCAGGTATTTCAAGCACGGTGCGGGTCAGGGTTTCCAGCAGCACCTCCAGCGGCACCCCATCACTGGTATTACGGTATTTTTCATCCAGCGCATCCAGCGCCACGTGAAAATGCACGGCGAAGGGATCAAGGTAGCGGGCAAACACGGCCTGAATCAGCGACTTCTTTGAGCCAAAGTGATAGTTGACGGCAGCAAGGTTGACCTTGGCCTTGCTGGTAATGGTGCGTAGCGAAGTTTCAGCGAACCCACGCTCAGCAAACAGCACCTCCGCAGTATCCAAAATGCGGGTAACGGTATCGGGCTGGGCCATGTCACGGTTTCCGAAGGTGAACTACGAGATCAATAAGCGTTTGTTTAATACGCCGAAGTGTAAGGCAGATAGCAACGCAGCTCAATGCGCTATGATTCTGGGCAACACCTTACTGGATGCATTGCCATACTGTACACTTGAACAACTATCCTGACATCACCTACCTGGAGGTCGCATGTCCCGCCCCCTTACATCGCGCCAACAAAACGTCTACGACTTCATTATCAAAACCATGAATGACATGGGCTATCCTCCAACCCGGGCTGAAATATCACGCGCCCTAGGGTTTCGCTCACCTAACGCGGCCGAGGAACACCTGCGGGCTCTGGAGCGTAAAGGCGCTATTCGTATGATCCGCGGCACTTCTCGCGGAATACGCCTGCCCAGTAAGGAAAACATCCCGGCAGACAGCACCGGTGGTGAAGATACTCCCGCTGGGCAGGCCGAGTTACCGATCATCGGTGAAGTCGCCGCCGGTAGCCCGATACTAGCCACCGAGCACATCGATCGCTACTGCCCACTGCCCCCAGAATTCTTCACTCCGCGCGCCGATTATCTGCTACGGGTACGCGGACTGTCGATGAAAGACATCGGCATTCTGGAAGGCGATCTGCTGGCGGTGCATCGTACTGAGCGCATCCGTGATGGCCAGATCGTAGTGGCCCGGTTGGAAGACAACGTTACCGTCAAGCGTTTCGAACGCAATGGCCACATGGTGACACTGCATGCAGAAAACGCAGAGTTCGAGCCAATCAGCGTCGATCTGCGCCACCAGGAGCTGGAGATTGAGGGCATTGGCGTTGGCGTGATTCGTGGCGGCGATGGCCGGGCACTCAACTGATTCAAATCGCTAACAGGTATGACTGACACCACACGAACATCAGCGTCAGAGCCGGGCGTTCGCAAGATACTGCATGCCGACTGCGACTGCTTTTATGCCGCGGTAGAAATGCGCGATAATCCGGCACTGCGTGATATACCACTGGCCATTGGCGGAGCCAGCGAGCGCCGCGGCGTCATTGCAACTTGCAACTACCCTGCCCGAGCCTATGGTGTGCGCTCAGCCATGCCTACCGCTCGAGCCATGAGGCTGTGCCCATCTTTGACGCTGATGCCGGGTAATTTTGACAAATATCGTGCCGTTTCCCGAACCATCCAGGAAATTTTTTACGAGCTTACCCCCATCGTTGAGCCTCTCTCACTCGACGAAGCCTATTTAGACGTGTCAACGGTCACAGCTTTTCAGGGCAGCGCGACCTATATGGCCCAGTGGCTCAAGCAGCAATGCCTTGAGCGCACCGGCATCACGCTTTCAGTTGGCGTGGCCCCCTCACGCTTCCTGGCCAAGATCGCCAGCGACTGGGAAAAACCCGATGGTCTGACCGTTATCACTCCTGAGCAGGTCGGGAGTTTTATCGACACCCTGCCAGTCAGCAAGCTTCATGGCGTTGGCCCCGCAACTGAGGCAAAACTTCAGCGTCTAAATATTCACACCTGTACCGATCTGCGCCAGCTTCCATTGCAACCGCTGGTGGAGAACTTCGGAAAATTCGGTTTGCGCCTCTATCAACTGGCCCGGGGAATTGATGACCGGCCAGTCAATGTCGAGAGAAACAGAAAATCGATCAGTGTTGAAACCACCTTCGCCCAGGACCTCCCGACACTGGACGCCGCCCGTCAGGCACTTCTGCCATTAACCGAAAAGCTCGAACAGCGCCTGGAACGTCACGGCAACCCCGCCACCATCGCCCGTTTCGTCAAGGTTCGCTTCGATGACTTCAGCCTCACCACCATGGAAGAGCGCGGCCACGATACCAGCCGACAACGCCTGCTCGAGCTACTCGCCAACGCTTGGCAACGCAAACGCCGCCCTGTGCGGCTGCTTGGCGTCGGTGTAAGAATCAATCCCGACAACGACAGCCCACAGTTGAAACTTCATCTGTGAAGTATCGACAAAAAGTCTGGAAACCCCAGGCGCCTGACGGCGCCATCGCAGCCTAAAGGCAGCTCCTACCGTGTCTTTTACAACAGCGGTATGCATGGGCGCCCAACGTCGGCTCCTACTGTTTCTTTAAAAACAATGGCATACATCTATTTTCTCAGGTGTTATTTGGTATCGATGTAGCGATGCTGACTGAAGGTGGCCACCCATTCTGGGTGGTAGACCACCAGAATACTCAGCAACATGCCAGTAATGAAAGCTTCTGATGGCATCAGCAGTGGCAAGAAGCGTGCATATTCAATAGCGTTTCGTACAACCTCCGGGTCAGAGGCACCAATCAGCACCAGTCCCACCGCGATAAGGCCTGCAAACAGCGACGATAAGGCTGAGCCAAAAAAACCACACACAAAAATAAACACCATCAGGTGATCCGCTAGGTATCGATCCACCAGGCGCCAGACAGTACTGATCGTCAGCGCCGGTATCACGCCGGTCACAACGATGTTGAGGCCAACCAGACTCCAGTCACAACGACCAATCGCCGCCATGGCCAGGTTGATCAGGGTGACGGCTATCAATGCCAGCGGCGCCTTGAACATCAGCGTCAGTAGCGCTGTAAACATCAGATGCAATGTCAGCCAGTCCACTGCCTGGGCGCGTAACTGCCACATCAGCATGACGATGACGGTCGTCGCAAGCCAGCGGTGCTGGAGACTGCTGTCGTCCAGCAGGGCTCGCCATGGGCGGCGACTCAGCGCCAATCCCAGAAACCCTGCGGATACAGCGAAGCTCAGCCACAACAGCCACGGCGCCAGCACGGGTTCAGAAAACGTCATGGGATTCTCCGTTGGCCGTGTCGGCTGATGGCTAGGCGAAGACCACTGTCTTGTTGCCATGCACGATCACACGGTCTTCAAGATGCCAGCGCAGGCCCCTGGCCAGCACGGCCTTCTCCACATCGCGACCAAAGCGCACCAGATCCTGAGGCGCGTGGCAGTGGCTGACACGGTGGATATCCTGCTCGATAATCGGGCCAGCATCGAGTGCTTCAGTGACATAGTGGCAAGTGGCCCCGATCAGTTTTACACCGCGCTGGTAGGCTTGGTGATACGGCCGGGCACCGGCAAAAGACGGTAGAAAACTGTGATGAATATTGATAACACGCCCAGAATATCGCTCGCACAAATCCGGCGGCAAGATCTGCATGTAGCGGGCCAGCACAACACAGTCCGCGCGCAGCTCATCAACCAGCCGCTGCACCTCGGCAAAGGCCGGGGCTTTATTCTCAGGCTCTACCGGCACGTGGAAATAGGGGATACCGTGCCACTCAGTGACTGAACGCATCTCGTCATGGTTCGACACCACGCCGACAATATCGCAGTCCAGCTCACCCGATCGCCAGCGGTACAACAAATCGGCCAGGCAATGGCTTTCTTTACTGACCATCAGCACAACTCGCTGCCTGACGCGTGAGTCAGAGAGCTTCCAGTCCATATTGAAGGACTCGGCAATAGACTCAAACGCTGCACTCAGCTGTTCACCAGTGACACTCAGAGAGTCGGCGCTGATTTCATAGCGCATGAAGAAGCGTCCAGCATCCAGATCAGAGTGCTGGCTGGCCTCGGTAATGGAGCCGCCCTGATCGGCGATAAACCCTGAAACACGCGCAACGATTCCGACATTGTCGGGGCATGAAACAACCAGACGATAATAATGTGACATCGAAAGCTTCTGTAAAAATTCGTGGTATGAAAAAGATGAAGGCTAAGCACAAACTGCCCTCTCTGCAGGTGGTGCATTATAGCTAATAACGCCAGCGCCTTGGGGAGAATTCACCGCTGCGCGTCCTTTGATCCTCAACTCGGACTGAGACGGCCCAGGCTGATATAGTACTCTGCAAACCCTTTTTGGATACGACCCACGCTCATGTCACAACCACGCGTTCAGATTCGCCCCCGCCGTCGCTCACCGCTGCACTTTCTGCCGCTAGGTGGGTCAGGCGAGATCGGCATGAACCTGAACCTGTACGGGTATGACGGCCACTGGATTGCACTGGATTGCGGCATGATGATCCGCCAAGACCTGCCCGACAGCCCGTTGCAGGTTCCCGACTTGGCCACTCTGGATGCGCTGGGCATCCGCCCTGCTGCTTTGATTATCACCCACGGTCATGAAGACCACATCGGTGCTGCCGCCTGGCTGTGGCCGAAATGGGGCTGTCCGATTCACGCCACACCGCTGGCAGCAGGGCTGCTACGCGCCAAGTTCGCCGAGCGCGGTCTAGCCCAGCACGCCATCCAGGTTATTGAACCAGGAGAAGCGCTGGACATTGATCCCTTTGCCCTGCGCTACCTGCCGATGACGCACTCAATTCCCGAGAGCTGTGCCTTGTTGCTAACAACAGGCAGTTATCGGGTGCTGCACACCGGCGACTGGAAACTCGACCCGGAGCCCCTGCTTGGGCCTGCAGTAGATCCACAGCTGTATCAGGCACTGGCACCGGTTGATCTGGTCGTCGGCGATTCGACCAATGCGCTACAGCCAGGTCACTCACGCAGCGAAGGCGTTGTGGCACAGGCGCTGATGCCTGCTATCGCCAGCTGCAAGGGGCGCGTGATTGTCAGCTGCTTTGCCAGCAACCTGGCACGTGTACTCGCCATCAGCCGTGCGGCTGAAAAATGTGGGCGGCGTATCAGCCTCATGGGACGCTCTATGGAGCGTATGGTCAGCGTGGCTCGCGGCCTTGGCTATCTGGAGGATATGCCACCGCTGGTGCCAACGCGCGATCTTGGTTACCTACCACCTGAAGAAGTGCTGGTGATCGCCACTGGTAGCCAGGGTGAGCCCAGGGCAGCATTATCACGCCTGGCCCAGGGCCGCCACCCGCACATGGAGCTTGCCAGCGGCGACACCGTAATTTTCTCTTCCCGGGCCATTCCCGGTAACGAGCGCTTAATCGAGCGCGTCAAACGCGGGCTAACTAGCCTCGGCGTTAGTCTGATGGATGATATCCAACACCCCGAGCTGCATGCCTCCGGTCACCCAGCCCAGGAAGAGCTCTCCACACTTTATGGCTGGATACGCCCCAGGCGACTGGTTCCCGTGCACGGTGAGCTGCGCCATCAGCAAGCGCATCAGCAACTGGCTAAAGAAATGGGTATCGAAGTTCCGCTTATCCCCCGCAATGGCGACCTGATTCGTCTCGACCACGAGGGGCTGCACCTGGAAGCGCGCTATCCACAAACACCGCGAATCATACGCCAGGATGAAGTCGCCGCCCTTCCTGGGCTTGAGGGTGAGGGCGCACATCGTCACGGCGAGTTGTTCGTGGCGCTGACCATCACGGCAAGTGGCGACGGCTGGACACGCATCGGCCAGTTACTGATTGACGGCAACCTGGCTTCACCTTTAGATGAAACCGCCTTCGCCGACTGGGTTGATATGTGCCTGAATGATATCCATACCGACACCCTGGCCGAACTTCGCCATGCCCTTAAGCCACGTCTGCTGCACTGGCTTAATCAACATCTGCGCCGCATGCCCAATGTTCACCTGCAACTACTTGCAGCTGAGATGGAAAGTCACCTCAATCACTGACTGGACTCTGAACTGGTAATCTCAGGCGCCTAACGGCGCCATCGCAGCCGAAAAACAGCTACAGCTGACCTAAATGCATAGGTTTGTTGTATTTCGCAACTTACAGACTTTTATTCTTGGGTGGGCGGCCGCGTTTGCGGCGGGGCTCTTGCGGCACGAGGTCCTCAACAGACAGACCAGCTTCTTCAAGCTGATCGCGAATTTCTTCAAGCTTACGGGCCTTTTCGCTGTGCTCAGCCTGACGAAGACGCTCGTCTTCGTGCTTTTGCTCAATGACCTCGCCGATAACGTCAACCAGTTTGGTCAGCTGTTCAATGCTGAGCTGCCGTGCCGCCGCGCGAGCAACATTCTTGTTGCGGGCAATGCGTTCCAAGGCTTCACTAGACATCACCATTTCTCCAGTTACAGGTAACTCTTCAATAGTTACTTTACCGATGATTACTTGTCTGAAGATATATGCTGTTTAATGAGCTGGCAAGGAAAACATACAGGACGATAAGACGGATTTATCCTGCAATATGCCAAGAGTAGCTGTGTACTCTGGTGACGAGGATAAAACGGGGTACTAGCCCCCGGTCATGTTCATGAAGCGCACTACCTGAACATCGCCATCAGTCGTGAAATGGTGACGCTCTGGTTTGAGTGGCATGGCGTCAATAATGGCCTGCTTGAGGCGCTCGATATTGCCAGGATAACTGCGCAGCACGGCACGCAGATCAACGGAGTGCTCATTACCCAGACACAGTAACAAGCGCCCTTCCACGGTGACTCTGACGCGATTGCAGGTATCACAGAAGTTATGACTGTGTGGTGAAATAAAGCCGATGCGTGTCGGGCTATCATCCAGTGCAAAATAGCGTGATGGCCCCGGAGTGGTCTCAACGCTGGCAGTCAACCGATAGCGTGATTCAATGCGCTCTTTGACATCATCGCTTGAGAAATACGTTTCACCACGGCAATGGTCACTAACGTCACCCAGCGGCATTTCTTCAATAAAGCTGATGTCGAGGCCTTCAGACATGGCAAACTCGACCAACGGCAATACTTCGTTATCGTTGCGTCCCTTGAGGATGACAGCATTGAGCTTGATACGCTCAAAGCCGGCCTCGCGAGCCGCACGAATACCGTCGATTACCTTATCGAGATTGCCGGTACGGGTTAGCCGCCGAAACAGATCAGCGTCCAACGAGTCGAGACTGATATTGAGCCGCTGAAGCCCACCGTCGCGTAGTGCGGGGGCAAGTTTGCGCAGGCTGGCCCCGTTAGTGGTCATGGCAAAATCAGTGAGTCCGGACAGTCGGCCAATGCTTGAGACCAGTTGAGCAATATCACGCCGTACCAATGGCTCACCGCCGGTCAAACGCAACTTTTTGACACCCAGCTCGGTAAAGGCTCGGGCAACTAGAGCGATTTCTTCAAGCGTAAGGACTTCGCTGCGCGGCAGAAATGTCATGTCCTCACTCATGCAATAGACACAGCGAAAATCACAACGGTCGGTCACCGACAGTCGAACATAATCGACGCGGCGGCCAAAGGTATCAATAAGCTGTTCAGTCATGAGCTGTCTCCCTAGCGCTGGGGGTCCAGCGGCTGGCGTCCTGCTGGTCCGAGTGGCGTTCGGCAACCCAATAATCGCCACTGGCGGTCTGCTCTTTTTTCCAAAACGGTGCTCGAGTCTTGAGATAATCCATCAAAAAGTCGCACGCCAGAAAGGCATCGCGACGATGGGCACTGGCCACCATCACCAACACGATAGGGTCACCGGGGGCGAGACGCCCGACCCGGTGAATAACCCGAACGGCCTGCAACGGCCAGCGCAGCTTCGCTTCGCTGACGATATCCTCCAGGGCCTTTTCAGTCATGCCCGGATAATGCTCAAGGGTCAGACCCTGCACATCGGGACGCTCGTTGAAATCACGCACTAGCCCAGTAAAGCTGACCACAGCACCAATGTCGTGCCGCTCTTTCAGCATGGCACGCTGCTCAGCGCCCGCATCAAAGGTCTCGTGCTGGACATGTATCATGCTTAGCCTCCGGTCACCGGCGGAAAGAAAGCGACTTCATCGTCATGGGTCAGTGGCGTGGCGTCGTTGGCTATACTCTGGTTTACAGCACACAGCAGGCGCTTGTCATCAAGCTCGTTGAAGCGTTCATCCTGAGCTTTGAGTGCTGACTTGAGCCCGGCCACATCCGCACTGGCCAGCTCATCAAATGGCACGACCAGCTCGCTTGTGCCGAGCCGTTCGCGCAGCTCGGCCAGACATTTGACCCGTACACTAGGCGCCCGTTGGCTGCCCAGCGTCAGTGCTACCCGCCCTGCCTCGGCGCTGGCAGCAACAATCGGTGTTGGCTGTTCGGCATAGGTATCAGCCCGGCTGTAGTCTCCTGAAACGCCACCGCTTTTGGTGTTGAGGTGGATGTCGCCGATCTGCATGTCCTTATCAACCGCCTTGCACATATCGTAGAGCGTCAGACAGGCTATCGACACGGCTGTCAGGGCTTCCATTTCCACGCCAGTTCTGCCGTTGAGACGGCAGGTTGCCGTCACACGTACGCAGGAGGCGGCGCTGTCGAGCTCAAAGTCGATGCTGACTTTTGACAACGGCAGGGCATGGCACAGCGGAATCAGTTCGTGGGTGCGCTTGGCGGCCTGAATGCCGGCAATGCGCGCAGTGGCCAGTACATCCCCCTTGGGCAACCCTTGTTCGGCCAACAACGCCAGCGTTTCAGGGCGCATGCGTATACACCCCGAAGCGCTGGCTTCGCGGCGGCTTTCAGGCTTGTCGGCCACATCGACCATGTGGGCTGCACCACGGGCATCAAGGTGGGTCAGGCTCATGTCAGGTACCTCATGAGTAACATCTTAGTAGTTGGATGGTAACCGGTGCACCGTGTTCAATCCGGTCGTGCTCAGGGCCAATCTCGATCAGGCAGTCGGCCATCGCCATGGATGACAGTATCCCCGAGCCTTGCGGACCCGCTTCGCGGACGCGCAATTGGCCTGTGTCATCACTGTAGTGGATGCCGCGCAAAAAGTCGGTGCGCCCCAGGCGGCTGGAAATTGTCTGATCACTCAGGGCCATGCGACGTACCGGTAGTCCCTGCTGCGCCGTCTGGCCCTCTAGCCGCGCCAGCAACGGTGCCGCGAATTGCAAGAATGTCACCATGGCGGCCACCGGATTACCGGGCAGACCAAGAAACACCGTCCCGCGCGGCCCCAGGCGCCCGCAGGCCAGCGGCTTGCCAGGCTTCAGAGCCAGTTGCCAAAAAACTACCTGACCCTCAGCGCGCAACGCACGCTGGGTCATATCGGCCTCTCCCGCCGACACACCGCCACTGGTCAATACCAGGTCGGCCTGCTCGGCAGCCTGGTAGAGCGCATCGCTGATGGTCTGCTGGCAGTCAGGAAGAATGCCCAGGTCCAGTACGTCGCCGCCATGCTCACGAACCAGTGCCATCAACGCATAGCGATTGGCATCATAAATGCCGGATTCACTCAGCGGGTGCCCCGGCATTGTCACTTCGTCGCCGGTTGAAAACACCGCTACCCGAGGGCGACGATAGACGTCAGCGTGACTCAAGCCCAACGAAGCCAGCAGCCCCAGATGCGCGGCATTGAGGCGCATCCCCACGCCCAGTACACGGTTACCTGCGGCAATATCTTCACCCGCCTGACGCACATTCTGGCCACGGCGCACACGTTGTGGCTGCTGAACATACACCTGGTCACCCTGCCACTGCAGACGCTCTTGCATGATGACGGTATCCACCGCCGGTGGCAGCGGCGCGCCAGTGGTAATCTTGATGCATTCACCACGGCCAGGGGCGGCCTGTAGCGGCTGCCCAGCCAACTGCTTGCCTACGCATAACCAGCCGTCACTGACGGCATCGGTATTGGCATCAACATCCGGCCAGGCCAGGGCAATACCGTCCATGGCCGCGTTGGTGTGCCTGGGTACCGCCATGGGCGAAATAATTGCAGCCGACAACACACGGCCATGAAGTTCCTCAAGCGCCACCTGCTCGGGTTCAAGCGGGCCATCAATTAACGACAGCAAGCGCTCGCGAGCTTCCTGTGGCGCCAACACGCCATCCGTCTCTGCAAAGCAAGAGTGGGCGCTGATATCCAGCGACGACGCAGATCGGCTCAGGCTCATGGCGTTGCCTCTGTCTCTGTCTCTGTCTCTGTCATTGTCTGCAAAAATACTGCCCAACGCGCCGGCCAGGCGGCAACCCACTCAGCCAGCGCATCAATGTCATTGAGATAGAGTCGCTCTACCTCAGCGGGCAGCTCCAGTGCAACATCACTGGCTACCGCTACCACCCAGCTGTCTGAGCCCGCAGCTAGCGGCTTGCCCAGCGCCGAACGATGCAGCTCAAGCTTAGGTAACGGCCAGCTCTTGAAGCCCTCCACCAGTATTAGGTCAGGCTGATGAGGCCGCACCATTGCCACAAGCGCTGGCAAATCCGCTTCTTCGCGATCCGGCGTTTCGATCATCATCGCGATGCGCGCGCTGGAAGCAATCAACATGGGCACCGCGCCTGCTTCACGCAGCCGGTGGCTATCCTTTCCGGGAGTGTCAATTTCAAAGTCGTGATGGGCATGCTTAATGACCGCCACCTTGAGGCCCTGCGCGCGAAGTTTGGGCAGCAACGCTTCAAGCAGTGTCGTTTTGCCGGTGCCACTCCAGGCTGCAATACCCAGCAGCGGTGGCATATCGGGCCAATCGAGGGTATCTGGCAAGGGGTGGGATACTTGATTCATCGTGTGCTTGACTCCCGTAGTCATTGGCTCCTCATACCAGCGTGTTGCGTTGAGATGCGCTTCGATACGGCAACGGTCTGACTCGGTATTAAGATTGGCAAACGCCTCAGGGCAGTCAGAAAAGTCGACCGTCACACAGCGCTGACGCTGATACCAGTCGCGTACCTTATGCCCACCTGAGGCTAGATACTGGGCCAGATCACCCGCCAACCCTGTTCGCATCAGTGCAGTGACCGGGTGCAGATGCTCACCGTCATGGGCCACAGCAACATCGGCATCACCAATGGCTGATGCCAGCCGTGATAACAGTGAGCGCGGCAACAAAGGAGCATCACAGGGCACGACAGCAAGCCAGGGTGTGGTGGCGGCTTCAAGACCTGCCAGCAGGCCAGCTAAGGGCCCGGGATAGTCGGGTTCGGCGTCGCGAACCACTCTGACACCCAGCGCGTCATAATCCGCCAGATTACGATTGGCACTGACCAGCACCTCGCTGACCTGCCCGCTGAGCACCGCCATGGCGTAACTGACCAGAGGCTGCCCCTTGAGACTGACCAGACCCTTGTCCTGCCCACCCAGACGTTGCCCGCGACCACCTGCCAGCACGAGCCCCGTTACAGCTTGTGAAGCGCCTGGTATCGCCGCTGAACTGTCGTCTGAACGCTGCTGCATGAACGCTATACGCCTCTTTGAAACCTATCATTTTCGAGCGTTGTATTCTGGCATATATAATGCCTTATACGGACACCGCTGGCCATGGCAAGCCAGAGGATAGTTAACAGTTGAGAGTTATCGCAAAGCCTCTCAGGCGGTATGATGTGTCAACTATTTTCTACGGACAGGCCCATGAGTGAAGTATTCGATGTCGGCACCCAGTTACGCCTGCTTCGTCAGGAGCGCGATATATCGCAGCGCGAGCTGGCCAAGCGCGCCGGTGTGACCAACAGCAGCATTTCACTGATCGAACAAAACAGCGTCAGCCCATCGGTCAGCTCGCTGAAAAAGATTCTGGATGCGATGTCGGTATCCATCAGCGCTTTTTTTTCTGGTGGAGAGGACAACCATCCCAGCCCTTTCTACCGAGCCAGCCAGCTGACCGAGATTGGCGATGGCAAGCTGTCGTGGCGCCTGGTCGCTGCCGGCCGGCCCGACCGACGCATGTCAGTGCTTCACGAGCGCTATCCGCCGGGTGCCGATAGCGGGGCCGAGATGCTGGAGCATGACGGCGAGGAAGGTGGCGTAGTGGTTGCCGGTGAGATCGAAATCACCGTCAACGGTGAGGTCGCAACGCTTGGTGCCGGCGATGCCTACTACTTTGACTCACGGCTGCCCCACCGTTTTCGCAACACAAGCGACGTAGCAGCCGTTATCGTCAGCGCCAACACACCGCCGTCATTTTCTGATGGCGGCGCAGGGCTCCATCACGGACAGGCAATCAGCGATAAATCATAAAGCATCGCTGCCGCTACGCGGCACAAGCGTCGCTCCTACAGAAATCAATCAATATCGCTGTTGTAAAAGGCACGGTAGGAGCTGCCTTTAGGCTGCGATGGCGCCGCTAGGCGGCCCAGCAACTCTGCTGATTTCAGCTCAGTCTTCCTCGCCGCGGGGGAGTATGAAGTTGAGCGCGATGCCGACGACAGCTGCGAGGCCGACGCCTTGCAGGGTGAACTGGCCGCCGCCGACCTGCATGCCGCCGATGCCGAACACCAGAATCAGTGATACCACCACCAGGTTGCGCGGTGAGGTCAGCGGTTTTCCGGCACGCACCAGGGTGTTCATGCCCACCACAGCGATGGAACCGAACAGTAGTGTCATGATGCCCCCCATCACGGGGCCGGGGATGGTCTGTAGCAAGCTGCCCAGCTTACCGATAAAGGAGGCAAGGATGGCGATGACCGCGGTGATGACCATGATCCAGGGGTTGAAAGCACGCGTCAGCGTCACCGCTCCAGTGACTTCGGAGTACGTGGTATTGGGCGGCCCGCCAAACAGCGAGGCGGTACAGGTAGCCAGGCCGTCACCTAGCAGCGTGCGGTGCAGCCCCGGCGTTTCCAGATAGTTTTTACGGGTCACCGAGCCGATGGCCACCATGTCGCCGATATGCTCAACCGCTGGAGCAATGGCCACCGGAATCATGAACAGTACTGCTGCCCAGTTGAAACTGGGCGCAACAAAGTCCGGCAGCGCAAACCAGTCTGCTTGGTGGATCGACGAATAGTCCACTACACCCATCAGCATCGCCAGCACATAGCCGCTGACGATACCGCCCATGATCGGCACCAGCCGCAGCAGCCCGCGACCAAACACCGCCAACACCAGCGTCACCAGAAGGCTCGACATGGACAGCAGCATCGCCGGGCCCGTGGCGATATGCTCGCTGGTCTCACCTACTGCCATGCTTACCGCCGTGGGCGCCAGCGCCAGACCAATCACCATGATGACCGGTCCCACCACCACCGGTGGCAGCAGGCGATGCAGCAATACCGTGCCACGCAGGCGGATCAGCTGCGACAGCAGGATATAGACCACCCCCGCCGCCATCAGCGCCCCCATGGTGGCAGGAATACCAAAGTTGGTTACCGAGCTCTGGATTGGCGCAATAAAGGCAAACGACGAAGCGAGAAATACTGGCACGCTGACGCCGGTAACAGCATGAAAAACCAAGGTCCCAACACCGGCAGTAAAGAGTGCGACGTTGGGGTCAAGGCCGGTCAGCAGTGGCACCAGCACCAGGGCACCGAAGGCCACAAACAGCATCTGCGCGCCGGTTAGCAGCGTGTGCAGTGGTGATTCACCAGAGGCGCGCGCGGCGCCCATTTTCAGAGACATGGTTCAGCTCCAGGCTGGGTCAGGTAGTGTCACGCGCGGTGGCGTAGCGCAGTGCATTGTTCAGTTAACGCGTACCAAAAATCTTGTCGCCAGCGTCTCCCAAGCCAGGAACGATATAGCTATTTTCATCCAGACCTTCATCCACGGAGGCGGTATAGATCTCGATGTCGGGATAATGCTTCTGTACCAGCGCAATGCCTTCAGGGGCAGCCACCAGCACAATCACCTTCATCTGTGTACAGCCACTGTCACGCAGCATATCGAGGGTGGCAACCATGGAACCACCGGTGGCCAGCATCGGGTCGATAACGATAGCCAGACGCTCGGACAGATCCCCGGCAAGCTTCGAAAAGTAGGGTACCGGCTGCAGTGTCTGCTCATCGCGATACAAACCGACCACACTGATGCGCGCACTGGGCACCAGATCGGTAACACCATCCAGCATACCCAAGCCGGCACGCAAGATCGGCACCACGGTCACCTTCTTACCTTTGAGCTGCTGAACAGCAATCGGCTGACCGTTCCAGCCAGCAATGCTTTTATTTTCCAGCTGCAGGTCGCTGGTGGCTTCATAGGTCAGCAGCTTAGCCACTTCGCCAGCCAGTTCACGAAACGTTTTAGTGCTAATACCGGCCTTACGCATCAGTCCCAGCTTGTGCTGAACCAGTGGGTGCTGAATGGAGTGTACGCTCATGGAAAAACCTCGCGGAAGACAGGGCAATGGAAGGTCCTGAAAGACCACGGGTGCTGTCTAGCGACTGCCACCCGCACCTGGCGCGATATATTAACCGTATACTGCGTTGAGGTGTAGAACGAACATGTCGAGACATGAAACGCTAGCGCTGGAAGCCGGCAGAAACCTCGGGAACTTTCAGGGTGAGTCTGGCAACTGCCAGTCGATGGGTGTACGCCCGTGCTGCTCGAGAAAAGCGTTCGCCTGGGAGAAGTGATGATTTCCGAAGAAGCCACGATAGGCCGATAGCGGAGAAGGATGAGGAGACTCGAGAATCAGGTGGCGGCGGGTATCGACCAGTGCCTTCTTCTGCCGCGCAGGGCTGCCCCATAGCAGGAACACTGACGGTTTGGCTTCGGCGTTTACCGTGGCAATAGCCCGGTCGGTAAACGTCTCCCAGCCTTTGCCACGATGCGATGCCGCCTGCCCCTGCTCCACCGTCAAAGCGGTGTTGAGCAGTAACACGCCCTGACGTGCCCAACTTTCTAGGCAGCCATGATTCACTGGGCGAATGCCCAGATCGTCGTATAGCTCCTTGTAAATATTCACCAGCGATGGTGGAACACGCTGCCCTGGGCGTACCGAAAAACACAGCCCGTGGGCCTGGTTTGGCCCGTGATACGGGTCCTGGCCAAGAATCACCACCCTGACGTCATCCAGCGGCGTCAGCTCAAAAGCGCGAAACCAGTCGCTGGAGTGCGGATAAATCACCTTGCCAGCGGCTTTCTCACTGATCAGAAACTCACGCAACTGCTGCATGTACGGCGCCTGAAACTCAGCATCCAGATACGCCTGCCAGCTGGCAGGAAGTGGGCTGCCCATGGCTTAACGCCTGACCTGGTCGACCAGCGGCTCGACATAGGCCACGCCCATGTCCCACGGGAAACGGATCCAGCAGTCTTGGGCGACCTCGGTCAGATACTGGTCCACTAGTGGACGTCCGTCCGGCTTAGCATAAATGGTCACAAAATGTGCCTTGGGCATCATCTCACGCACTTTAAGAGCGGTCTTGCCGGTATCAACCAGATCATCGACCAGCAGCCAACCTTCACCGTCATGCCCGACACCCTTGAGCACTTCAAGACTGCTCTGATCCATGCGGTCGTAGCTCTTGATGCACACAGTATCGATCAGGCGAACGTTCAACTCCCGGGCAATCAGTGCGGCCGGAATCAGGCCACCGCGGGTAATCGCGACAATGCCCTTGAAGTCACGCTCCACCAATAGATGGCACAGCTCGCGAACATCACGCTGCAGTTGATCCCAGGAGACGATGAAATTCTGGTGATAGCGTTGACTGGTCATGGGTGAATTACTCGTCTTCGTTAAAAGAACACACCGCGAAGACATCATAGCCTGCTTCGCGAATGCGCTTGGAGCCACCGAGTTCCGGCAGATCTACAATGGTGGCAGTTTCTGCCACCAGGCCACCGCTGCGGGTGATCAGCTTAGCGGCAGCCAACATGGTGCCACCGGTGGCAATCAGATCATCCACGACCAAAATTCGGTCGCCCTCTTTGAAGGCATCGGAGTGCAACTCGACTTCAGACTCTCCGTACTCCAGCTTATAAGTTTCGCTGATGGTGCGAAACGGCAGCTTGCCCTTCTTACGCACCGGCACAAAGCTGCAATTAAGCTCGTAGGCCAGCGGAGCACCAACAATGAAGCCGCGCGCATCGATAGCGGCAATCGCATCAAGATTCATCTCCTGATAGCGATGCACGAAGCTGTCGATCAGCTTGCGAAACGCCAGGCTGTTTTGCAGCAGCGGGGTGATGTCGCGAAAATTCACGCCCGACTGCGGCCAGTCGGGCACGGTACGAATCACTGACTTGATGTAGTCACCGTAGATACTCATCGGGCTCTCGAGTCCTTTCAGGAACGATCAGAAGTTTAGTCAAACAGCAGAAACTTGGCCGCAAACAGCAGGGCCAGAATAACAACTGCCGGGTTGAGGTCACGAAAACGTCCGGACAACGCCTTGATCGCCACAAAGCTGATAAAGCCTAACGCGATACCTTCAGCAATCGAGAACGTCAGCGGCATGGCCAGCGCTGCAATCAGCACTGGTGCGGCTTCCGTGGGGTCATCCCAGTCGGCATGGGCCAGGCTGCCGGCCATCAGCACAGCGATATACAGCAGCGCCCCGGCGGTGGCGTAAACCGGTATCGAGCCGGCCAGCGGCGCAAAAAACAGGCTAAGCAGGAACAGCACAGCGACCACCACGGCAGTCAGGCCAGTGCGTCCGCCAGAGGCAATACCCGCTGTGGACTCAACGTAGCTGGTGGTGGTAGAGGTTCCCAGCACGGCACCAGCCATAGAGGCTGTACTGTCGGCCATCATGGCACG
>NZ_JBQDJZ010000052.1:19187-19420 GCF_052095765.1 Halomonas sp. | reverse complement strand
GAGCTCGTGGACAAACTCAAGAACGAAGCCAAGGTGATTTCATGAGTATTCTGGTTCTGGCCGAACATCAGGATGGCGAGCTGGCCGGCGCCACTGCCCATGTGGTTGCCGCTGCCAAGGCGATTGGTGGCGATATTGATGTGCTGGTGGCCGGCGAGAACGTCGGCCCGGTGGCTGAGGCTGCTGCCAAGCTCGACGGGGTGAGCAAGGTGCGCGTGGCCGATGCCAGCGTA
>NZ_JBQDJZ010000052.1:0-19177 GCF_052095765.1 Halomonas sp. | reverse complement strand
CGTATTTGCGCATCAGCTGGCCGAGCCGCTGGGTGACCTGCTGGTGGCACTGGCGGAGGGTTACAGTCACGTGCTGGCAGCCGCCTCGACTACTGGCAAGAACGTGCTGCCGCGGGTTGCGGCCCTGAAGGGTGTGGCACAGATCTCCGAGATCATTGCCGTTGAGTCTCCTGATACGTTCAAGCGCCCGATCTATGCCGGTAACGCCATTGCCACCGTGCAAAGCAGTGATGCGCTGAAGGTGATTACCGTACGTAGCACGGGCTTCGATGCGGTGGCCGAGGGAGGCAGCGCGTCCATCGAGGTGGTTGAGCAGAGCATCGACAACAGCCTGTCGGCTTTCGTCAAGGAAACCCTGGCCGAAAGCGACCGCCCCGAGCTGGGTGCCGCCAAGGTGGTCATCTCCGGCGGGCGTGGCATGGGCAGCGCGGAGAACTTCAAGCTGCTTGACGGCCTTGCCGACAAGCTGGGCGCTGCCATTGGTGCCTCGCGTGCCGCAGTAGACGCAGGCTTCGTGCCCAACGACATGCAGGTCGGCCAGACCGGCAAGATCGTTGCGCCTGAACTGTATATCGCGGTGGGTATTTCCGGTGCCATCCAGCACTTGGCGGGCATGAAGGACTCCAAAGTGATCGTGGCGATTAACAAGGACGAGGAAGCGCCGATCTTCCAGGTGGCGGACTATGGCCTGGTGGCTGATCTGTTCGAGGCCGTGCCGGAGCTGGAAGGCAAGCTGTAAAAAGCAGGCTTTAGCGTAAAAAGGTCGAAATACTTGTGAGAAAGGGCCGGTCTCGTAATGAGGCCGGCCCTTGTGCTTGGCGGGGTAGTTGGCGTTACTTCTGCATTATGTAAGTGCCTGGGGCATCAGTGAGCGGTGAATAGCTGTCGCCGCCCATGGCTGGGGGGGCGATCTGCTCTTTGGCGGAGCGCTCTACCAGCCAGGCCTGCCACACTGGCCACCAGGAGCCCTGCTGGGAGGGTGTTGACTGCTGCCAGGTGTCGGCATCGATATAGCCCTGTCTCTCCCGGCGGGTAGCAACCTGATAGGTGCGTCGCGGATGCCCAATTTCGCTGACAATTCCCGCATTGTGGCCGCCGCTAGTGAGCAGGAAGGTCACCTCATCGGCATCAGTAAGTAGGTGGATCTTGTAGGCCGAGCGCCAGGGGGCAACATGGTCGCTGCTGGTACCCACAGAAAAGATCGGCGCCTTGATATCGGTGATGGCAATGGGGCGGTCGCCGACGATATAGCGCCCAGTGGCTAGGTCGTTGTTGAGGTACAGCCGGCGCAGATACTGAGAGTGCATCACGTAGGGCATGCGCGTGGTGTCGGCGTTCCAGGCCATCAGGGGGTGCATGGCCTGGCGCTCGCCCAGCATGTACTCGCGCACCATGCGCGACCAGACCAGGTCGTTGGAGCTCAGCAGCTGAAAAGTACCAGCCATCTGTGTGCCGTCCAGATAGCCCCGTTCTTGCATCATGCTTTCAAGGTAGTCGACCTGACTTTCGGTAATGAACAGCGACAGCTCACCCACCTCGGTAAAGTCGACTTGGGCCGCGAGCAGTGTTATTGAGGCCAACCGGTCGTCGCCGTCCCGGGCCATGGTGGCGGCTTGGATCGACAGCAGGGTGCCTCCCAGGCAATATCCTACGGCGTGAATCTTGCGCTCCGGCAGGATTGAGGAGATGACCTCAAGAGCAGATTCGGGCCCCAGGCGCCGGTAGCTGCCCATGCCCAGCTCACGGTCTTCGGAGGTGATATTGCGCCAGGAAATCATGAATACTGTATGTCCCTGGTCCAGCAGATAGCGGACCAGTGACTTTTCTGGGGTCAGGTCGAGAATGTAATACTTCATGATCCAGGCCGGCACGATCAATACCGGCTCGGCATAGACCTTTTCGGTGGTTGGCGTGTACTGGATCAGTTCGATCAGATGGTTGCGGTAGATGACCTTACCTGGCGTGTTAGCCAGGTCCTCTCCCACTTTGAAGTCTTCAGTGCCCGCCGGCGGCGCGCCGGTTTTCTGGCGCTGCCAGTCTTCCCAAAAATTTTCCCAGCCGCGGACGAAGTTCATGCCGCCCTGCTGCAGGGTGGCATCGATCACTTCTGGATTGAGCCAGGGAATATTGGAGGGCGACCAACGATCAAGCATCTGCCGGCCAATGAAGGACACCACATTTTCGGTGCTTTCCGACAGGCCATCGATATTTGTCGTGGCATTTTTCAACCATTCCTGCTGCAGCAGAAAGGATTGATAGAACATGTTGTAAGGCCAGCGACACCAAGCCTCATCGGAAAAGCGACTATCACTCAGCTCCGGCTTGATGCAGGTCTTGCTGTCTACGCCGAGCGGAAACTGGTGGGAGTAGCGCAGCAGATACTCGAGCTTGTGAAGCATGTCTTCGCCAAGCTGCATGCGCTTGCCGGGTGACATGGCCAGGTGGGTGAGCCACTCATAGATGACCGTGGACACACCAGCAGGGGTAATTCCCATGGTCTGGCTGGCCATGTTGGCTTTGATGGCGCGATCCAGTGTACGTATGGCATAGCGTCCGGAGCGTGGTGTGTAGCCGGAGTTACTGGGCGTGTAGTCACTCATGGCGGTTCATTCTCCTCGGTATAAGGCGCAGCGTTTTATCTGTTGCATCACTGGTGTGGCCTGCGCTTCCTGGTTTTTTCAGCGCCTCAAAGCCAATGATCACATCCATCAGCTCGTTGGTGATTTCAGTTTGGCGCACAGACCTGAGGTCTGCCTGCACTTCGTCAATGCGCCCGTCGACTGATTGCTCAGCCTGCTGCATCAGTGCCAACCTGGCGGCGTTTTCGGTAACCATGGCTTCGGCTGAGGCGCGAAACACGCTGGCGAAAATATGGCTGCGAATCAGCGCCGACAGTAGGGCGTCGGCGGCCATGGTGTAGTCTGGCAGAGAGCGTGAATCCCAGCGTTTTTTATGCTCCAGTAGCTCAGGCGCCAGCGGAAGTAGTGGCATGATCGCGGGCTCACGCAGACCGTGCTCAGCTCGCTGGGTAAAGGCTAGGGTTGCGCCCAGGCTGTGCAGCGGCTGGCCTTGGCCGAAGGACTCGATTCGAGTAACGATATCACTCGCCAGGCGGCCAATGCCGTCAGCGGAGGCCGGTGGCAGTAGCACCGCATCTGATGGCAGGCGGAAATCCGCTAACGCATCGTTCATCTGTGCCCCAATGCACAGTAGGCGCGGCTGATGTGCCGTCTGAGCATCGCAGTGCTGCTTCACTGACTTTGCCAGAGTTTCGTTGTAGCTGCCGCATAGGCCATGGTCTGAACCAAAAACGACCAGCAGGTGCTCTCTGGCGCGCTCCCGGGGCAGGGAGATACCGCCGGTGCGATGTGCAAAGGCGGCAAACCCCTGCAGGATCGTCTGGTGATAAGCCTCGATAGCGCGCGCTGCCTGTTCGTAAGGCGAGGCGTTGATCGCCGATAGGGTTTTCATGGTATGCACAATGCCGCGGATACTGGTCAGTGTGCTGGCGTGGCGTTCGAGTGCCTCAAGCGTTTGTGCCAAAATGGGTCTCCAGTGCTGAGCGAGCTAACTCAATAATCAGTCTGCGATCTTGGAGGCGCAATTCCTGGTTGTTAGTGATGCGCTGTTCAACTTCCTGCAGCTGTTGTCTGGCTAGCGAGCGGATGCGCAGCATGGCGTCTAGCAGCGGCTGCCCCTCGATTCCGTCAAGCAAGCCTTCCATCGCGGCAATCAGCACGGCAAGTTGTTCCACCGCTGGCATCGGATCGCGCTCGGCTTGGCGTAGCGAATCACGTACCGCAGCGCCGCGGGCCAGGCGGGCGCGGGTGGCGTCATCCAGCCGCGTACCAAAACGCGCAAAATCTTCTAGCTCTTCAAACTGTGACAGCGTGACCCGCAGGTTGCCGGCAACCTCACGCAGTGCACGGCTTTGCGCCTTGGCACCCACACGGGACACGGAGAGTCCCTGATGCACCGCCGGGAACTGGTTTATCTGCACCAGCTGAGGTGACAGGTAAATCTGGCCATCGGTAATGGAGATCAGGTTGGTGGGAATATAGGCCGACAGGTTTTCGGCCTGGGTTTCCACCACCGGCAGGGCGGTAATGGAGCCGCCACCCACCTCTTTGGTGAACTGGCCGGCCCGCTCCAGTAGCCGCGCGTGAACGTAGAAAATATCGCCAGGAAATGCCTCGCGCCCGGGCGGCCGGCGCAGCAGCAGTGACAATTCTCGGTAGGATCGGGCGTGGTGGGTTAAGTCATCAAAAATGATCAACACATCCCGGCCCTGGTCGCAAAAATACTCTGCCATTGTCATGGCGGCGTAAGGGGCAATGTAGGCCAGCCCTGGCGTTTCTTCATCGCCCGCCGACATCACGATACTGCGGGCCATCATGTCGCCTTTTTTCAGCGCGCCGATCACCCGCGACACAGCGTCGCCGCGCTGGCCGATGGCACAATAGATACAGATGACCTCTGATCGCACCTGGTTGAGGATGGTATCGATGGCGATGGAGGTCTTCCCGGTCTGGCGATCGCCGATGATCAGTTCGCGTTGGCCGTGGCCTACCGGTACTGCAGCGTCGATGGCTTTGATGCCGGTAGCCAGCGGTCGGGATATGGGCGAGCGGCTCAAGACACCGGGGGCTTCGGCCTCCACTGGGTGTTCGGCCACGGCAGAGATAGCCCCAAGGCCGTCCCGCGGGCGGCCGATGGCATCGACTACCCGGCCCAGCAGGCCTGGGCCAACCGGCGTGCTGATCACCTTGCGGGTGCGACGCACATCTTCGTCCAAGTGAATCAGTTCGGACGGCCCGAGCAGAATAACGCCGAGGCGGTCGGGCTCCAGGTCCAGTACGATGCCGCGCACGCCGGACTCAAATATCAATAGCTCATCCGCCAATGCTCGGGCCAGGCCAGTCACTACGGCGACGCCGTCACCCACCTCGATGACGCGGCCCACTTCGGTCAGTACCGGTTCAGGTGTCGGCGTGGCCAGGATGTCCTGTTGCCACTGTTGGAACTGCTCGTCAACATCCAGATCCGGGCTTTCGTTCTGGTTCCTAGGCTGCTCGTTGGTAGAGCTCTGTGCCAAGCTATCAAGGTTGCTGTTGGTCATAGAGAGTCACCCAGCCTTCGCTTGTGTCAGGCCTGACATCCCTGTGGTCAGGCGGTCGCTCAGCAAGGCATCCAGTTCATCGGTATAGCTGTCTATCGTCCACGCTATCTGCGCACCACCTACGCGCAGTACTAGTCCGGGTGCCTGTTCGGGGTCGGTGTCAAAGCGCAGGGCCATGGCAGGCATCAGCTCAGCGAGATCAGCCTTCAGCTGTAACTGTGCGGCCTCTGGTAGCGGCTCGCGGGTGGTGGCAGTGGCCCGAGTGCTGTCGCCCGCGGCCTGTTGCAACTCATCTGCCAGTGGCGTCAGGCGTTTGCTGACATGGCGCACGATGGCCTGCTCCAGGGTCTCATCGGCCAGATCGCGCAGGGCTTTGCGGGTCAGCTCTGTCAAGGTCTCCTGTCCTGCCCGCTGTAGCCGGGCGGCGAACCTCCGGCGTTCTTTCTCCAGGTGTTTGTGCCAGTCTTGTTGCTTCTGTTCGAGTCGTGCACGGGCTTCTGCCAGCAATTCGTCGCGCTGGTTTTCAGTGTCCCGAAGTGCTTTGGCAACCATGTCGTCCTGGTGTATCAGCAGCTGCTTTTTCTGCTGCTGGTAATCTGCCTGGGCCGCTTCAGCTTTTTCCTGTAGCTCTCCGGCCGCTGCCATGCGCTCTGTGATTCCCGCTTCGCGGGCGTCGATGCCATCTAGTATCGGCCGGTACAAAAAGCGCTTGAGTAGCCACACCAGCACCAGGAAGTTGGCGATCTGTGCGATTACTGTAATCCAGTCAATGGACATACCCTGTACCCCGGTTGATAAGTCAGTCTGTGCAGGAAGCCGGCCGACGGTTAACTGGCTACCGCTGCCGCTGCCTGAACGGCGTCCCAGAAGGGGTTGGCGAAGATAAGAATCATCGCCACCACAAAGCAGTAAATCGCGGTGGACTCGATCATTGCCAGACTGACAAACAGGGTGCGCGACAGGGTGGGGGCCGCGTCGGGCTGCTGGGCAATGGCGGCAATGGCGGCAGCCGCAGCGCGCCCTTCACCCAGCGCAGGGCCAATCGAACCGATGGCGATGGTCAAGCCGGCGGTGAAAATCGATATGGCCGCGATGATGGTGACGGTGAGTTCGCTCATGATTTGTCCTCGTTGTTGGCAGGTGCCAGTGGTTGCTCGGGGGCGGCTGGCTGTTGCAGCGCTGATGGTTTCTTCATCGCAGAAGGGGGTTGTATAGCCGAAGGCTCCTCTGCAGTAGCTGAGGAGATGTACACGGTAGCCAGAATGGCAAAAATGTAGGCTTGGATCATGCCGGTCAACAGGCCTAGCATGTCCATGACCACTGGGAAAAAGAACGGTGCGATGGTCAGCAGGATGGCGGCGATAACCGCGCCGCTCATTACGTTACCGTACAGGCGGATCGCCAGTGAGATACCGCGGGAGAATTCGCCAATAATATTGAATGGCAGCATGATAATTGATGGCTCAATAAAGGTCCGCAGGTAGTGCTTGACGCCGCCACTGGCAATGCCAAACACCGGCACGGCCCCCAGCACTGACAAAGCCAGGGCCACGGTGGTGGACAGCGAGGCCGTTGGCGGCGAAAACCTCGGTATGATCAACATCAGGTTCGACAGGGCGATAAACAGGAACAGGCTGCCGGCGAAATACATCACCCGGTGAACCGAGTTGTGGGTGATTTCCTCAATCTGGCTCTCAATCGCCTTCACGATGACCTCCAGCGCGGTGCGTAGACGACTGGGCGGCACGTCGGCACGTAGGTTGCGGGTGACTAGCAGGGAAATGCCCACCAGCAGCGCCATCACGATCCAGGTGTTGACGATGGTGGCGTTCAAGCCCCAGCCGCCGATGGTGAAATAAATGATGTTGTCCGGTGAAAACTGCATTACACCCGCTCCTGTTCCTGTCCAGGCTCCTGTATGTGCACCGCCTGGTTTTTACCTGCTTGGTTTTGACCCGCTCTGGCCCAGGTCACCGCCACCGTGCGTACAATGAAAAAAGCCACTGCATAACCCAGCATCGGCCAGGCCGTGGCGGTGCTGGCGGCAAGCCAGGCGCCGACGCCCAGCAGCATGGCCAGCCGCAGCACAGCGCTTAGCAGCAGCAGGCCTTCGGGTCGCTCAGACGTCAGTGCCCGCGTCATACCCCAGGCCAGCCCCGCGAAGAACAGGCTGCTGACCGGCACACCCACCGCTAGTCCAAGCGCTAACTCCGGTGCCAGTTCAGGCAAAACTGTTGACCAGTCAACTCCTGTCATCGGTCGCCTCCTTTGTACGTATCCTGGTTGCTGTCGCCAGCTTTTTTGCCAGAAGGCTTGTTATCAGCAGGCTTGCCATGGAGCTCCTCCTTCGGCCTTTCTTTATCGATCCAGCTCCAGGCAATAATGCCGCCCACCACAAGACCGCCCAGAATTAGGGCGATAGGCCAGGAGAAGTTCTGCGGCGCGACCCGGTTCAGCCACATGCCCAGAAAAGCGCCGCCCACCGTGGGTACCGCCACCGACCAGCCGATGATGCCAAAGGCACCGAGACCTCTCAGCGCGCTTTCTTGCGGTGCGCTGCGAGCCCGGCTCATGCGCTCGGCGCTGCGGCGGATGTCATCGGCGTAACGGTCTTCCTTTTTACTGCTCATAAGGTGGGTTTCCGTAAGTCGCCAAAGCGCCGCACGATTCCTGCCTCCAGGCGCGAGAGTGCCGAACGGGCCACCCGTTCTTCCTCGTCCACTTCCACAAACGAAGTCAGCACGGTGTCGTTCAGGGTTTCCAGATCCTTGCCCCGCACGCCACGACGAATGGCGATGTCTACCTGATGGCCGGATTTCATCAGGACCCCCTCGTCGATACCAAAGAACTGCTCTCGGTTATGTTCATCCGTCAGGATCAGCACCGACGGCACCAGCGCCGTCACAAAGTCAGTGTGATTGGGCAACATGCCGAAAGCGCCATTGGCGGCGGTCGCCTGCAGCCTGAGCGCACTGCCTTCATACAAAGTTTGGGTGGGCAGCCGCAGTGATACCGTCATCACATTTGCCTGGCTCATGATGAGGGCTCCATGGTTTGTAGTAAGTCCTGCAGCGAGCCGATCATGTAGTAATCGGTTTCGTTATCGTCGAACTCGCTCTGGTTGAGTATGGTTTCGCAGTCGTTCAGCGTGTCCTTGATGGGTACTCGCTTGCCGTTGGCGCCGTCGACGGCGCCAACGGTGAAAAACGGCTGGGTCAGATAGCGCTCCAGGCGGCGTGCCCGCGCAACGGTGGCACGGTCGGCAGCCGATAGCTCTTCCATGCCCAGCATGGAGATAATATCGCGCAGGTCTTCGTATTCGGCCAGGGTGCGTCGCACCGCCCGGGCGATGTCGTAATGGCGTTGGCCGACCACCGCAGGGGTAAGCATCACCGAGGTCGAACCAAGCGGGTCGACTGCCGGATACAACCCTTCACTGGCGCGCTTACGTGACAACACTACCGATGCAGAAAGGTGCGAGAAGATGTGCGCGGCGGCAGGGTCGGTGAAGTCATCCGCTGGCACATACACCGCTTGAATGGAAGTGATTGCGCCGTTGCGGGTGGAAGTGATGCGCTCTTGCAATGACGCCAGTTCGGTAGCCAGCGTCGGCTGGTAGCCGACCCGCGAGGGCATGCGGCCCATCAGTCCGGACACTTCGGAGCCGGCCTGAACAAAGCGGAAGACGTTGTCGATCAGTAGCAGCACGTCTTGCTGCAGGTCGTCGCGGAAGTACTCCGCCATGGTGAGCGCGGTTTTGCCTACCAGAAAACGTACGCCGGGAGCTTCGTTCATTTGCCCGAACAGCATTACCGTTTTGTCGCGCACGCCGGCATCGCCCATTTCCCGGTACAGTTCTTCGGCTTCGCGGGAGCGCTCGCCGATACCACAGAACAGGCTGACCCCTTCATATTCTTGGACGGTGTTGTTGATCAGTTCGGTGATCAGCACTGTTTTTCCTACCCCGGCCCCGCCAAACAAGCCGGTTTTTCCGCCACGCTCGATGGGTGACAGCAGATCAATCGCCTTGATGCCGGTTTCCAGGATCTCGCTGTGCACCACCCTGTCTTCCAGCGGTGGTGGCGGTTGATGAAGGGAGCGGCGCAGGCCGGTGACCAGAGCGGGTTTGTTATCAATGGCCTCACCGAAAACGTTAAGCATCCGTCCCAGTACGGCCTCTCCCACCGGCACCTGAATTGGCGCGCCGGTTGCCCGTACCGGCATGCCCAGCCCGATTCCTCTCACCGGTGCCAGGGCCATGCAGCGAACTGCACCGCTGTTCAGCAGCCCAGTGACTTCTAGCGCCAGGTCGCCGGCATACAGCAGGTCCTGGATACGCGGGGAGCCCTTAGGGAACAGAACGTCCACCACGCCACCACGAATACCGACGATATGTCCCTCATTTTTTGCGGCGTTGTCCGGAGTATCGTCAGTGAGGTCATGGCTAACGAATGAGGTCTGACTCGACATAGCAACTTGCCTGCACAGTGGAAGTGAGGGGGCCACACAAAACAGCATGGTGACCGGGAAACGGCGCCATATGAGCCTGAGATCCCCGCAAAAAAGTAGAAGGTGTCGTTATGACCAACGAGTACGTTGCGCAGCGCCGTCGATGGCAAAGACTCGTGCGGCAGGAGGGGGATTGTGAACGAATTGTTCAGATGCTAACGATCATGCCCATGGATCGGGGCTGGAGTCAACGAGACCAGGGGTGTGTCTGTCCTGCGCGTGATCAGGGACATGTTTTAGCGCGATTATCTGGCGCTGTCTGGTCTGTCCTGTTTAGTGGTTACGCCAGCGCTTCAGTATGTTGAAACCCGTCGCAGGAGAGCCTTGTGATCTGTTGGCCAGTGCCAGCCGCTGTGCGGCTTGTTGCAGTGGCACAATAATGGCCTCCAGGTGATGTTCGCAGAGCTGGCGGCTGAGCGAGCCGGGGCACTGAACCAACAGCAGTCCACTATGATAGATAGCGCTGTCCAGCGCCTGACAGGTTGGCTCGTGGCCGCTGGCATCAGCGCGGGCGCGGCGCATCTCGCGCAGCAGCATGGTGATCAGCTGGGCATCCAGCCAGCAAGGAGCATTCGTCTGGGCCGTCGCCTGTGTGTGAGCACCACTCTTTGGTGTGCCCAGCGAGCGTTTAACCGCTTGGAAAGAAACCTGCAGAAAGGTGCAGGTGTATTGCAGCTGTCGATGGCTGGATATGTGCATCATGAGGTCATTTGTTAAATGAGATTTGTTCTTATTATCGTTTGATGTCCTTGAGCTGTCAATATCGAATGCCTTGTGTTGTGGGTCGTGGGGGATGAGGTGGCAAAGAAAGGCGTGGACTGTGTTGATAATGGTTATTGTTTAGGGTAGCGTGCTCAACGTTTCGCACACCGCCAGGAGATGAATGTGCAGGATGAAACTCTGGGATCATGCCGTTGGCGATCCGCGCTGTTATCGAGCTTGCTGTCAGTGGCTGCACTCGGTTTAGCCGTTGCTGCTAGCGCTGATACGGCCATTACTGGTGCAGCACTGGATGCCCAGCGCACTCAGGCTGAGCTTCAGCAGCGTATTGATGCAGCCGATGATGACGTACGCACCAATATCGAGGCGCTACGCAAGGCGCAGCAGGAATTGCGCCGGTTGAAGGCTTACAACGCCGAGCTGGCACCTCAGCTAGAACGTCAGGCTCTGCAGCAAGGTCAGCGACTTGCGGCACTGGACAATCTGGAGCTCACCCGCGAGTCCCTGCCGGGCACGCTGCGTGAGCTGGTGGAACGGTTTCGCCTGTGGGTCGAGTCCGACATGCCGTTTCTGCACGATGAGCGTCTGGCACGGGCTGACAGCCTGGAAACATTGCTTGGCGATACTGACCTGAGCTCAGCCGAGAAACTGGATCGGGTGCTGTCGGCATGGCGCAGCGAGCTGGATTACGGCCGTGAACTCGATAGCTGGCGCGGCGAGTTGAGCGGGTCACAGGATCAGCCCGCCCGTGATGTTGAGTTTTTAAGAATAGGGCGTGTGGGTTGGTACTATTTGACACCTGACGGCAAGGCCGGCGGCGTGTGGAAGGTTGAGCCGGGACGCTGGGAAGCTCTTGACAGCCAAGGTGTTGCCCAACTGCGCAAAGGGCTGAGTGTGGTTCGTGAGCAGCGCGCGCCGGATCTGCTGACGTTGCCATTGTCTCAACCTCTATTGACGCCATCCCAATCGCAGATGCAGTCGCCGGACAAGGAGCGTAACTCATGAGCGGTCAACGCAAAGTGATCAGTGCGCTTGCCGTGTTGCTGTTGTGTGGGCTCTCGCTGCTGGCTGCCCAGGCTCAGACGACTGATGGGATGCAAAGCCTGCGCGAAGCGCGCCAGGCTGCAGAGGCCCGCGATCAGAGGCGCCTGGCTGAGCTGTCGGGTGATGCTGAAGCGCTGGAAAGTGCGCTGGCCGAGGCACAGCAATTATTGGCAGTAGCACGCGAGCGGCGCCAGCAACTGGAAGCACAGCAGCAACGCCAGCAGGAAATAGCAAGTGAGTTGGAAGCAAAGCGCGCTGAGCAGGGCGGCGACCTGGATGCTGTCCACTCAACAGTTGCTGGCGTCAGCGGTGAGCTGCGTGATTTGCTATCACAAAGTTGGCTGGCGCTGGGTGGTGAGGCTCAGCTGCCGCCGCGGCTCAGCGACAGTGATATTCTCGATATTCAGCAGGTAGAGCGTCTGGCTGATAGTCTGATGGCGATGACCCGGGAAACGACTCGTGTGACTGTGTTTGATGCGCCAGTTGCCGGTGCCGATGGTGAGCGTAATGCGCAGCCGGTGCTGCGGGTGGGTGCGCAGCTGGCCGCCAGCCAGGGCCAGCTACTGGAGCGCTCTGGTGATGAAGGGCGTCTGGTCATGGCAGAGCATACGCCGGGTGCTGTTGCACAACAGCTGGCAGCATTGCAGCGGGGCGACAGCGATCTGCTGCCCATTGACCCGGCGGACGGAAAAGTGCTGCAGGCCATGGCCCAGCAGCCCACGCTGTGGCAGCGCTTCCAGCAGGGTGGTGCTGTGGGCTATGTGGTGGTGGCGCTCGGCGCCCTGGGCCTGCTGGTGGCCCTGCTCCAGTACCTTTATCTGCTGCGCATTACCGTGACCCAGCGCCGTCAACTGGCGGATCTTGAGCAGCTGCGCGACGACAACCCGCTGGGGCGGGTGCTCAAACGCTTCAATAGTAACGGCCACGAACATATTCCCGAGGCGCTGGAGGCGCGGCTCGATGAAGCGATGCTAGCTGAACAGCCACGCATCGAGCGCGGCCAGGCGCTGATCAAGATGCTAGCTGCCATTGCCCCGTTACTGGGCCTGTTGGGCACCGTGACCGGCATGATTGTCACCTTCCAGTCGATCACCGTGTTTGGTACTGGCGACCCGCAGTTGATGGCCGGTGGTATCAGCCAGGCGCTGGTGACTACCGTGCTGGGCCTGGTCACTGCGGTGCCGCTGCTGTTTGCCCATACCGCACTCGCCAGCCGTAGCCGCGCATTGATCAGTAGCATGGAAGGGCGCGCCAGTGCGGTATTGGCAGATCGCCTTGAGGCCGAGCGGCAGGTGCCGCGTTCTTCTGCACAGACGGCAGGTTCTCATGCTGACAGTCTGGCTTGAGCCGCTTGCGGGCCTGATCGAGGCCGGTGGCCCGGTGCTGGTGGCGATCGCTGCTGCTGCCATGCTGCTGTTCAGTTTGGGGCTTGAGCGTTGGTGGTTTTTCCGCTTTCACTACCATCCGGCACGGCGTGCCCTGGTAGCACGCTGGATCGCGCGCAGCGAGCGTACCAGCTGGAGCGCCCTGACCCTGCGCGAGGTCTGGGCCAGCGAGCTGATCGCTGATCTGCGCCGGCCCTTGCCCTGGCTCAAGCTGCTAGTGGTGATCTGTCCGCTGCTGGGGCTGCTAGGCACGGTGACCGGCATGATCAGCGTGTTCGATAGTCTGTCGGTCAGCGAGGTCAACCAGGCGCGTGCTATGGCCGATGGCGTGGCGCGGGCCACGCTCCCCACCCTGAGCGGTATGGCGGTATCGGTGGTGGGGCTGCTCTTCATTACCCGCCTGGAGCACATTATTCGGCGTGAGAGGCAGCGGTTGAATGATCGCCTAGCCCGCGCTGCGGAGGAACGTCATGCGTAGACGCCGACTGGCATCAGCGGCCGAAGAATCCAGCGAAGTTAATCTGACCCCCATGCTGGATGTGGTTTTTATCATGTTGATTTTCTTTATCGTCACCACCAGTTTCATCAAGGAAAGCGGGGTAGAGATCGAGCGTCCTGAGTCTAGCGCTGCCACGCCACGCGCCGATGTCCAGGTGTTAGTGGCCATCACCCCTGAAGGTGCGGTGTGGGTTGATGG
The DNA here is from genome assembly GCF_052095765.1 of Halomonas sp. Classification (GTDB taxonomy): domain Bacteria; phylum Pseudomonadota; class Gammaproteobacteria; order Pseudomonadales; family Halomonadaceae; genus Halomonas. Next base: position 5,703 of record NZ_JBQDJZ010000052.1, on the reverse strand, counting down.
TGAACCAGTGGACATTCACCGCGTAGGCAACCTGGTATCGGGGATTATCAGTGATGACGGTTCGGCAGTGATTCAGGCCGATCGCAATGCCACCACTGGCGTGCTGATCGAGGTTATGGATCGCCTGCGCGAAGCGGGCGTGGAGCAGGTTGCTGTGGCCGCACAGCGGAGCCGCAGCTGATGCGTTATCCGTTTGGCCTGATTGGCGGCACTGGGTTGGCGCTGGTGCTGTTTGTGCTGCTGGCCTGGCTGGTGATTCCCCCTGAGGCGCCTGAGCCGCTGGAGGAGATGACGCTCAGTCTGGCTGAGCTTCCCGATACACCAGTCGAGACTCAGCCTGCCGATACAGCATCAGCGCCTGCCGCCAGTTTGCCGCCGCCACCGCCTGCGGTGGTTCCTCCGGCGCCGGCACCTGTGGCCGACAGCGCTATTACCTTGCCGGAGCCCGAGCTGCCGGAAATGGAAGATCCGACTGTCGAGCTGGATGCGCCGCTGCCAGAGCTGGTGGAAACACCGCCTGAGCCCAAGCCTAAACCTAAACCCAAGCCAGAACCACAACCCGAACCGAAACCAGAGCCCAGACCACAACCGACACCTCAGGTATCACTTGAGCCGGCGCCTTCTCCAGCCCCCGAGCCTGCTGCTGCCCCATCGGCACAACCGGTTGCCGCGCCATCACCCGCTGCCAACACGGCGCCGGTAGACGTGGGTAGCTCCGCGCGGGCGACTCGGCGTGTTCCTCCGCAGTATCCTTCGCGTGCCCAGCGCCGGGGGCTGGAAGGGTACGTTGTCGTCCAGTTCCTGATTCGTCCTGATGGCAGTGTGGATACCGGCAGCATTGAGGTGCTTGAGTCACGTCCACGCCAGGTATTTGAGAGCGCAGCGCGTCGCGCTATTGCCGACTGGCGTTTTGAAACGGCTCAAGGAGTGCGTCGCGCGCGGCAAAAACTGGAGTTTCAGTTGCGATGATTACTGACAGGCAAAACCGCTCTTTATCCTGGCTGACAGCCGGCGCCTTGCTGCTGGCGCTGTCAGGGTTGCCCTTATCGTCTGCAGCAGCGGCACCGACGCTACCAGGCGGCGTGATCAATGATCTCAGATCAACGCAGGACCGGCTTCAGGGCGGAGAGCACGCTGAGGTTGGTCGCCATAGCCGGGCACAGGCCCAGCGATTGGCAGGCGGCAATGCCTCCGACCGTTGGGCAAGGGCGCTGTATCTGCAGCTGGCCGCCAGGGCCGAGGCGCGCTTGGGTGATGCAGCGGCGGCGGCTGACTTGCTGGCCCAGGCCCGAGAGATACGTGGCATTCGCAGTATGGATACGGCTCAGGTCGACCGCTGGCAGCGTCAGGAAGCCGGATTGCGACGCCAGGTTGGGGATAACCTGCAGGCTCGCGAACTGCTGGGTGACTGGCTGTCCCGCCATGCGGGCAGCGCCGATGACCGCTGGCTGATGTCAAAGTTGCTGGCCGATGATGAGCAGTGGAGCGCTGCGGGCTCGTGGGTTCAGCGGGCCCTTGAGCTTGATACCATGCCGGATGACACGCACAGCGCCTTTGCTGCCGGTGTGTTGCAGCGTGCCGGTGATAGCCGTGCGGCGCTTGAGCTTATCGAAGCGCGCCTTGAGCAGGCCGGCAATGATGCAGCCGAGTGGCGGCGCGCGGCGGGACTGGCCCAGCAGCTGGGCGACTCTGGACGTGCGGCGGCAATCTGGGAGTCTGGATGGCAGCTTGGCGTTCTGGCGGGAAGTGATGATCTGGAGCAGCGTGTTCGTCTGCATTTGGCAGCGGGAACGCCGGCCCGGGCTGCTGAATTGCTGGAGCAGGCGCTGCTGGATGGAGCGCTGCCAGAAAGTCTCTTCTGGCAGCGCTTGCTGGCGGAGTCATGGCAAGCTGCGCGGGATCGCGATCAGGCATTGGCTGCCTGGCAAGCGCTTGCCGAACAGACGGGCGAGGCCGATGACTGGCTTGCGTTGGGGCAACTGGCGTCGGGCTGGGGGCAGTGGGAGCAGGCGCGCAGCGCGTTGGAGCGTGCCCGCTCGCTGGGATCAAGTGACGCCGACGATTGGTTAGTGAACCTGCCGCCGGTTGAGTGAATGGTAAGCCGTCACCAGGCCCATTTAGGCCGGGCTGAGTTCGGTCCATACCGGGGCGTGATCCGACGGCCTCTCCATACCGCGTAATTCGTAGTCGATCCCCGCTTCGCTGACGCGTTCCTTTAGCGGTTCGCTGACCAGAATATGGTCGATGCGCAGGCCACGCCTGGGATCGCGGTAAAATCCTTTTGAGCGGTAGTCGAACCAGCTATACAGATCATCGCGCTCAGGATAGAGCAGGCGGTAGCTGTCGCTGAGTCCCCAGGCCTTGATACCCTCGAGCCACTCGCGTTCCACCGGCTGAAAACTGGTCTTGCCATCGCGCAGCCAGCGCTTGCGATTGTCCTCTCCAATGCCGATGTCGATATCTTCGGGCGAAATGTTGAAGTCGCCCATGATCGCCAGTCGCTCATCGGGGCGGTGATGCTGATCCAGCAGCGAGGCCAGCTGGGCGTAGAAGCGGCGTTTGTAGGGAAACTTCCACTCGTGCTTGATGTTTTCCCCTTGGGGGAAATAGCCGTTCCATACCGTCAGCGGCTCGCCGTCGCCATCGCGCAGGCGCACGCCAATCCAGCGGCGCTGGGCGTCTTCCTCGTCATCGGGAAAGCCGCGCATCACTGCTTCAGGGCCGTCTGGGCACTGCTCATTGCAGCACATGATGGCCACACCGTAGTGACCCTTCTGGCCATGGAAGTAGACACGGTAACCTAACGACTCCACCGCCTCCACGGGAAATTCGCTGTCCTGCACTTTGGTTTCCTGTAGGCCGATCACCAGCGGACGGTGCGCGGCCACTAGCGCTTCAAGCTGGTGCTGGCGGGCACGAATACCGTTGATGTTGAATGACACCAGGCGCATGGTCAGTGGTCCTTCTTTTCTGTCTTTGGCGGGTCAGTCTTTGACAGGTCGGCCTGTGATGAGCCGGACGCGTCAGGACTATCCTTGTGGATGGCGATGTCCTGCCCCTGTTCCTGGCGGGCCAGCTTGCGGGCCGCCTGCAGTTTACGTTGCTGACGCTTCTTGGCGGTGAAACGTGGCGATGACACCACCTGGTCAGGGTTTTCGTGGCGCCACTTCTTGTAGTCCTTGCGCCGACCGGTGCGAATGGTCACCTTGTCGGCCAGTGAACGGGTCTTCTTCTTGCGTGTCATGACGCAGCTCCTCTTTGTATGACGGGCATTCTATCAGTCTCGCGGGTAGAGGAGACAGCACAGCTTGCGATGGGCGCGCCCTCATCGTCTGAGACTGGTACAATGCGAGTTTGCGTCAGGCGTCAGTCCTCAAGTCATGGCGCCATCATTACTACGAACACTTAATGAACATGGACGAGACAGCACAGCCTATGAGCGAGTCGGACCAGACCACAGCCCCGGCCCAGGCCCAGGAACACAAACCCAAGCGCCGCCGCCGTAAGCCGCGTCGTCGCCCGTCGAGCTGGGATTTGCGCCAATTCAAGGTGCCCGCAATGGCAGGCAAGTGGCGCTTCCACGACTTCGATTTGCCGTTGCCGCTGATGCGTGCCATTCACGCCCAGGGCTTTGATTACGCCACGCCGATCCAGGCCGAAGCGCTGAGCCACACGCTGCTCGGTGGCGATGTGGTCGGCAAGGCCCAGACCGGTACTGGTAAGACCGCGGCCTTTCTGATATCCATCCTGGCCTATTTCCTTGAAGAAGAGGCCCCGGACGGCCAGAAGCCCGGGGCGCCGCGTGCGCTGATCATTGCGCCAACCCGTGAGCTGGCGCTGCAGATCGAAAAAGACGCCAAAGCATTGGCGCGCTTCACCTCGCTCAACGTGGCAAGCGTGGTCGGTGGCATGGACTATCAGAAGCAACGCGACGGACTGGCGAAAAACGTCGATATCCTGGTGGCCACACCGGGCCGGCTGCTCGATTTCCACGAGAAGCGCGATGTCGATCTGAGCCAGGTCGAGGTACTGGTGCTTGATGAGGGCGATCGGATGCTCTCCATGGGCTTTATTCCCGACGTCAAACGCATCATTCGCCATACGCCCAAAAAGGAAGAGCGTCAGACCTTCCTGTTTTCGGCCACTTTCACCGAAGACATCCTCAACTTGGCCAGCCAGTGGACCCAGGACCCGGCCCATGTCGAGATTGAAGTCACCGTTGATAACGCAGCCAATATTGACCAGCGTGTCTATATGGTCAGCGATGCTGACAAGCAGCGGCTGCTGGTCAATCTCCTGCAACAGGAAAGCTTTGAGCGGGTGATGGTATTCGGTAACCGCCGTGACTTGGTGCGCAAGCTCGATGACGTGCTGAGAAAGGCTGGCATCAATGTTGCCATGCTGTCCGGTGACGTGCCGCAGAATCAGCGTGTTCGCACGTTGGAGCAGTTCCGTGAAGGTGAGATTCAGGTGCTGGTCGCTACTGACGTCGCTGGCCGCGGTATTCACATCGAAGATGTCAGCCATGTGATTAACTACACCCTGCCCGAAGATCCGGAGGACTACGTTCACCGCATCGGGCGTACCGGCCGCGCCGGCGCCAAGGGCGTGTCGATCAGCTTTGTTGGCGAAGAGGATGCGTTCTCGCTGCCGGAGATCGAGCGCTACATCAACGACAAGCTGCCCTGTGAGCATCCGCCGGAAGGGCTCCTATAGTTTCAACTGTCGCTGTAACCTCCAGCTTATGGCGTAACGCCGGGACGGGCAGGCCAAGATGCTAGATGCGGACCTGAAGGACGAGATCCAGGGCGCTTATCGTCAAGTGATTGATGCCCTGGATCTGACACCGCGCTATGGACAGCGGCTGATGATTGCTGAAATTGCCCGCACTCTGGCTGGTATCGAAGCGGACGATGAAGGCAAGCGTCTGAGTAGCGAGCATGTCTGTGTGTTGGAGGCCGGCACTGGAACGGGAAAGACGTTAGCCTATCTGCTGGCTGCGTTGCCGGTTGCCAAGGCGAGGGGTAAGCGATTGATACTGTCCACCGCCACGGTGGCCCTACAGGAGCAGGTGCTGCACCAGGATTTGCCCGCACTCCAGGCCCACAGTGGCTTGTCCTTCAATTACGCACTGGCCAAGGGACGCGGCCGCTATGTGTGTGTGGCCAAGCTCGATCAGGCCATGGAGGGCGGTGACGATGACCCTACCCTGTCGATGTTTGAGATGGCAGCGCCGGCGGCCAGCGGTGACGGTTTCCAGGCGCTGGTGGAGTCGTTTGGTGAAGCTTATGGCAGTGGACAATGGCTTGGGGATCGTGACAGCTGGCCTGAAGCCATCGAGGACGCCGACTGGCGGCGGCTGACCGTTGACCATCGCCAGTGCACCAACCGCCGTTGCGGCCACTTTGCTGCTTGCGCCTTCTTTCGTGCGCGGCGCGATATGGATTCTGCCGATATCATTGTTGCCAACCACGACCTGGTGCTAGCCGATTTGGCGCTGGGAGGCGGTAGGGTGCTGCCGGATCCCGCTGACTGCATCTATATCTTCGATGAAGGTCATCACCTGCCTGACAAGGCGATCTATCATTTCACCTATCGCTTTGCTGTCGGTGGTGGCTTGCGTTGGCTGCGCACCCTCAAGAAGTCGCTTTGCGAACTTAACCATCAGTTGGGACATCAGGCAACGCTAGCACGGTTGCTGGC
>NZ_JBQDJZ010000051.1:0-19490 GCF_052095765.1 Halomonas sp. | reverse complement strand
ATTCAGAGGTCACCAGTGTGAGTAATGTAGGTCAGCGTCGGTAGATGTCGTTGCTAGACCGCTTACATTACAAATACTCCGGGACCATACAGCTTAAGCGGGTTTCCACGCTTCTTCATTGACTAAGCTGATGGGGTGCTCGCCCCTAAGTGCCAAGGTTATATTATCCACGGCCCGCTGGGCCATCGCAGTGCGTGTTTCATGAGTCGCTGAGCCGATGTGTGGTAAGGCGATTACATTTTTCATGTGGAGCAGCGGTGACTCCGGCGACAGCGGCTCTTGCTCGAATACGTCTAAGCCGGCTGCTTGGATCTGGCCCATTTTCAGTGCCTCGATGAGCGCTGCTTCGTTGACCACCTTTCCGCGCGCAATGTTGACGAAGATCGTAGATGGCTTCATCTGAGCAAACTCTTGCTCGTCGATCAGGTGTTCGGTCTCGGTAGTGAGGGGGACAGTGACACAAATAATATCTGCCTCAGCCAGCAGTGTTTTCATCTCGCGGTGCTCAGCGCCGAGCTGTGCTTCTAGCTCGGGCTTGGGCGAAGCATTGGAATAGAGTATGCGCATGCCGAAGCCTAAAGCGCCACGCCGGGCCACGGCAGCTCCGATGCGTCCGAAACCAATCATACCCAGTGTCTTGTCGTGCACATCGCTACCAAAGTACTTAGGTTCTATTCCGCGTGTCCACTCGCCGCGCTTGACCAGCTCAGCCAGCTCCACTGCGCGTCGGGCGGCAGCCATGATCAGCAGGAAGCCGGTGTCGGCAGTTGTCTCGGTGAGCACGTCTGGAGTGTTACACAGAAGGATACCGCGACGAGTCAACTCCTCGACTGGATAGTTGTCATAGCCCACCGAGATAGTCGCAATGGTCTCCAGGTGAGGGGCCGCGTCGAGTAGCTCGGGAGTGATGACTAGGCTGGCGCCGACCAACCCGTGGGCACCGGATAACGAAGCACGGAAGGCTGTGTCGTCGATTGAAGTCAGATCGGGAAAGATTATGACTTCGAAGTCTTGGTTAAGCTGGGCCAACTGGCTGTCGTTCAGGTGTCCATAGACCAGAATACGTTTTTTCATTTTGTGGTTCCTGTAAGCGGTGGGCCGAGTGTCTACTGAACAGACTATCTTTTTGGCAGATAGCTCGGCTCCTGAATTCAAGGAATAAGTGACGCGAGACGGTAGCGTTTGGTCATATCTTCCGTATCGCCCTCCATCTGCATGACCAGTAAGTTGATAAGATTGCCGCAGGTGGCCTGAAACGTTGGACGGCACTGTAGTAATGCTGAGCACTGGCCGACGATTAATGATCTTCGATAGAGGCAGGACATAGCAATGGAAGACAAAATCTCTCCGGCTCTGCGCGCTGGGGTGGACTTTCGTGGCACAAAAAACGCAACTCAGCCAGTCCTTGAGCACATCAGCCCGGGGAAAAAACGCGCTCCACTGTTGCGCTACATCCGTATCAATCTACCAAAGACCACTCGGCTGTTACTCATTGCCGTGATCGCCGTTATCGGCGCTGCGTCGGCGGCAGTTGCGCTATCCAACCACGAGATCTTTCCTTTCGCGACCCCGCTGCTGTGGGGCGTATTCGGGACTGCGCTGGTGTTCGTCGCCGTTGGCTTGCTGAGCGCTGCCCGCATCTGGAAGTGGGGCGTGGTCATCGCGTTGATTTCACTGCTCATCTACATGGGCGGCTTGCTGGGTAATGCACCCTATGTCTGGAATGGGGCCAGTGTGGTGTTTGCGGCGATTTGGAATTTGACGCTGTTTGCCTCCATCGCTTACCTCGTGCTGTTTTGGGCGCTACGCTACGGAATGATCGTTGCCGCGCCTGACAAGCAAAATTTTATGGACTAACAAGGGTTTATTAATGGAACTCGGCTTTCCGTGGTGGCTTCGTGTGGAGCATTTTCTTAACATTATTTTTATTTCGTTCCTGGTTCGCTCGGGACTCGAGATTCTGGGTACCTACCCCAAGCTTTACCGCTCGCAGCACACAGTGCCTGGCACAGCCTGGGCGCAATTTACGGTTCAAGAAGAAGCCAAGCATAAGTACTACACGGTGGGTGGCGAGTACAGTGATTACTCTCCGCGCATTTCGCTCCCCGGGCGTGGCTTGCTGGGGCTCGGGCGTTACTGGCATTTTATGGCCGTGACCGGCTTTGTGACCTGCTGGTTCATCTACTTCGTGCTGCTGCTGGCGACCGGTCAGTGGCGGCGCTACGTGCCTACCAGTTGGGACACTTTTACCCAAGCAGGTCAGGATATGTTGGCCTACCTTGCCTTCACCATGCCCCAACCCGTCGAGGGCATGGTGTTTAATGCCCTGCAACAACTGTCTTACGGCTTCGTTGTCCTGATACTGACGCCTTTGGTCATTCTTACTGGCGCATTTCAGTCTCCGGCCGTTGCCAATCATTTTTCGCGCATTACCCGTATGATCGGTGGCCGCCAGGTGATCCGCAGCACTCACTTTCTGTGTTTGGTGGGCTACGTCGTATTCTTCATCGTCCACGTGCCCTTGGTCTTTCTGCACGGCTACTTGCATGAGACATCAAAGATGGTGCTGGGACACTCTAACAACCCTGTTTTAGGTGGCGTTATTTTCAGCACCGGCCTCGTTCTCGTCATCACACTGCACGTGGTTGCTACGCGCTGGACCTTGGCGGATGGCCGTGCCGTTGAGCGGCTGCATAATGTGATTGTGCGGCCCTGGTCGAATCTGCTCTACAAACTGCCCGCGCGCATGCAGTACGATCGCAGCAATATCACCGGTAAAGACGTGGGCCTTGCCAACACCACCGACAATTTCCGCGGCAGCGGACGACCACCAGAAACCGAGGAGTACCTGGCGCTGATGGCCAACTGCTACGAGGACGACTACGTGCTGGAGATCGGTGGCTACGTAGAACGCCCCATGACGCTGACGCTTGCAGATCTGCGGGAACTTGCCGCGGGTCACTCGCAGACCACGCTGCACCACTGTGTGCAGGGCTTCACCTCGATTGGACGCTGGCGCGGTATTACTGTGGCGGACCTGTTGGAGCTGGCTGGACCCTTGCCCGGCGCGACGGACGTGGTGTACACCAGTTTCCAGAATATGGGCCGTGATGACACCCTCTACGACGGGGGTACTTACTATGTGTCGACACCCATGGTTGAAGCGCGAATGCCGCAAACGCTGATTGCTTTTGAGCTTAACGACGAAGGGGAAATTCCGGCCAAAAATGGCGCCCCAGTGCGGCTGCGGCTGGAAACTTCGACGGGCTTTCGTAGCCTGAAATGGCTGGAACGCATTGAGGTGGTCAACCGCTACGACATTATCCTTGAGGGCCGCGGTGGCTACTTCGAGGACACGGACTTCTACGATCGTAACCAGCTGATCTGACCGTCCGCGAGAAAAAAGGAAGCCCTCGTTATTATGTTGAAAAAAAGTATGACACTGAAAAAATCACGCCCACGTACTCAAGCCGAGCTCGATGCCTACATTGCTGCGCGCCCCAGACCAGCACGTAACACCTTTGCAGGGATGTATCCTCTGCACGAAGACCTTGAACTGTCGGACGCACAGGTGCAGATCGTGCTGGACTACCTAAAAGAGGTTGATTTTCATTTGCCCGGTGCCACTGCGGATGATTTTATCGTGGTGCGCTGGGCCCGCTACACTGGGTTTCAATTTTTGCAGGAACCCTTAGAAGCCTATGCCGTCGGACTGCGTTGTACCCGTCCCGGCATGCAAGACCAACACACCTTTATTCGTATGTCTTGGGGTCAGCTGATGGGCGATTCTGAGGCTGTGCGCTTGCCGGTCAACGAACCGGTGCTGGCCAGCGATATGATGACACTGGCCCGCTACCGTGATACCCGCACCGGGCCCTCACGAACGGGGGTGGACGCTTATACTGCTGCGGCCGATGACGAAGTGCCAGGGGTCGACTTCGACCTGAAACTGTTGAATGGTGCACTGGATGACGTGCTGGAACAGTACCGCACCGGCAAGGGGCGCGACATCAACTCATGGTGGAACCCTGCGCTCGATTGGGGCGTTGCGCTGGCCGGGCGCTACCCGCGCCTAAAGTACTTCGAGTCAAAGGGGCGCCTCGATGAGAGAGCCTCGGCTGCTTTGGGCTCCTTCGAGGCGCGGGCAGCTCAGGCGGAGATAGCGTTGCAGGAACTTGGCTTGGCCTCTCCTGCGCCTGTGGCCGCGGCTGCGCTTAAGCAGGCGGAGAAAGCGCAGAGTGGAAAATTCTTCCGCCGCCACCGTATCCGCAACCCACAGCCACTCACCGAATCAGGGTCTGAAAACTAGCGCCAGCCAGTAGTTGCCTCTAGCTTACTGGGCACACGTTGTGCAGTGGTCAAGTAAAAAAGATTGGGTTTACCCATTGATCGGCTGGCCGAAAATTGCAGAAAAGTCGCCATCAAAAAGCATACTATCTACGGTTTGTAGATGCATGCCAGCTTAGTGCTCACGTCACAGGCATCGGGGACTGCAGCGCTCAAATGCAAGGTCAATCCGATTCAAGTACTGATCGAGCAGAAGGAAAGCATACAGCGGCTCGATTCTTTGCGTTTCCCTGCGAGCTGACTGGCACCCCAGAGCACTGCGTGCATATTCGCGACGCACAGGGCAAGAAGCATCAAGCCGTACTGTCATGCGACGATGGTGATTCACCCACCGGTTGGAAAGCAGAAGAAATACCTGCATGGTTTACACAATTCCTGTCGATAGCCAAGAGTTAATTGGCTATATCATCCTGGGCACGCCACCGATGCGAGTCGCTGCCACATCAAGCAAGCAGAGGGCCAGTCTGTCGACTTGGAAAAACTCCCATTGATATTGCACGGTAGCCCGTGAGCCGTGAAACCTCGTGCAGGAATGCGTATGGTTAAGCAGTTCTTCTTTGACTGAACAAATATTCCATGCCAAATCCCAGTATGTCGCCTCGCCCCGCCTCCACGCTTATTCTCAGCCGGGATACGTCCTCCGGGCTAGAGGTGTACTTGATGCAACGCTCGCACCAGGCCGTTTTTTTGCCAGGCTATTTTGTGTTTCCCGGTGGTGCGGTGGACCCGGTGGATGCCAGTGAGGACATGCTGCCGCTGTGTGGCGAGCTGGATGATGCTGAGGTCAGTCGGATGCTGGGTCTGGAGCGTGGCGGCCTGGCGTATGTTATCGCTGCAATTCGCGAGAGTTTCGAGGAAGTCGGCTTGCTGCTGGCCCATGACCCTCAGGGCGAATACGTGGAGATTGCCCAGCCGGGTGATGTTGCTTTTTATGCCGGTTTACGTGAGCGCTTGACCTCAGGGCAGCTGACGCTCGCCGACGTGTGTCGTGTGCGCAACTTAAGCGCTGCGGTAGACAAGCTGGCTTTTTTCAGCCATTGGGTTACCCCGGTTGGGCCGCCACGGCGCTACGATACGCGCTTTTTTGTGGCCGCAGCCCCTGAGCGCCAGACGGCGACTCCAGATGGCCAGGAAGCCGTCGATCATGTCTGGATTGCACCGGCAGAGGCATTAGAGCGCGCCCGGCGCGGTCAACTTGCGTTGTCATCGCCCACGCTACGTACACTGAAAGAGCTAACTGCGTTTGAAACAACTCAAGCCCTCATCACCGATACGCGCCGCCCACGGCAGGTGAGGCCGACCTTGCCACGCTTTGCCAGTGGGCGTGACGGGAAAAAACTATTTTATGAAGGCGATGCGCCTTATGCCGAAATCGGTAAGATCGACCCACAAGCTACCGCCACAGCCGCTTACGAAATACTGCCGGGAAACTTGGTGCGCATATCGGACCGTGTGCTGCGTCTTACCGCACCCAATCCGGGCGTGATGACAGGACCGGGCACTAACACCTATCTGGTTGGCAATACCGAGGTCGCCGTTATCGATCCCGGTCCGGCAATTGATGAACACGTGGCCGCTATCATGGCGGCAGCGCCGGGGCCGATTCGCTGGATTTTGACCACCCACACCCATATCGACCATTCGCCGGCAGCACGTCTGTTGCAAGCCAGAACTGGTGCCGAGGTGCTGGGCAGGCCCGCGCCTGAGCCTAAGCAAAAAGGACATGACCAGGCTTTCCAGCCAGATCGCCAACTTGAACATGGTGAGCGGTTGACTGTCGACGGGGCAACACTGGCTGCGCTGTATACGCCAGGACACGCATCAAACCATTTCTGTTTCTTGCTGGAAGAGGAAAAACTGCTGTTTGCCGGCGACCACATCATGCAAGGCTCCACTGTGGTCATCAATCCGCCTGATGGCGATATGGGGGCCTACCTGAAATCGCTGAGAGCGCTGCACGAAGAAGAGATTGACTATATTGCGCCAGCACACGGTTTTCTCATGGACGCGCCCTATAATGTACTCGATCGTCTGATTGCTCATCGCATGTCCCGCGAGAGCAAGGTGATGGCGGCATTGCGCGAGCTTGGCTCTGCCGGAGAAGATGCCCTGGTCACGCTTGTTTATGCTGACGTGCCCGTCGTGATGCACCCGTTGGCCAAGCGCTCCTTACTGGCACATCTGCTTAAACTGCAGCGTGAAAGAAGCGCCGTCTATGAAGAGGGTCAATGGCGCTTATCGACTCTGAAAGATAACAGCAGCTAACTGGGGCCAGTCCCTAACGCCTTTAAGAGGATAACGGCCATGACCGTTCAACATCGCATCAATCGCCCCCACGACGCCGGTAGCATCGAGGTTTATGGCGACGAATCTTACGAGTGGCGGATCATCGATCACAGTGGGCATCTCGTCCGTGACAGCGCTGATGAAGGCCAGGGCCTGGCCAGTTACAGCAGCCCGGAGTTGGCACTGCGCGATGCCATCGCTTTTGATGCCGACGATAACGTGGTGCCGATCTTCTTCCGCCACGGTGCCGACGCCGCGCTGGAAAATGCCGCCCAGACCCACCGTACAACCGACAAACTACATGGCATGATGCTGGCGTTGAAAAGCGCAGTCAGCCAGGCGTTGCTGGAAAGCCGCCACGCCACCGACGGTGAAGCCCAGGATTATCTGGAGGAGCGCATCGGCGTAATGCAGCGCATCATTCAGGAGCTGGAAGACAGCGCCGGACGCTTACGCGCCATTAGCAGCAGCGGGCAGGATGGCACGGAAAACGCCACAGAGTAAGCTGGCTTTCACTCGCGCAGTACTGCTGATTTTAATGGTCATCAATAGACTTTGTCAGGGTTGCTACGCAGGGTAGAGGACCGCAGGAACAACAACGGGAGCATGTAGCATGTGTACTTCGCTGAGTTACCGCGACGCTGCGGGAAAAGTGTATTTCGGCAGGACTCTGGAACTTACTCAGGACCTGCCTTACCAGGTCATGTTCATACCTTCTGGTACGCTATTGACATCGGAGGTCAGCGGACACCCCTCTCTGGATTATGCCGCCAAGCATGATTTTTTGGCGGTTGCCATGCCTGACCGCATCCCTAGCAGTAGTGCACCGATGGGTGTTTCTGACCTCAAGACGGTTGAGGGTATGAATGCTGAGGGGCTGACCTTCAGCGTGCTGTCCTATCCTACCGCTGGTGGAGAACAGGCATCGGTTGAGGCGACGCTTGCCGTTCTTGCTGCCTCTGATCTTGGCACCTGGGCGCTGAGCCAGTTTGCGACGGTGGAAGAGCTCAAGGTAGCGCTGAACAAGCAGCCGGTCATGCTTGAGATGTTGGCCTTGCTGGGTAACGTCGAGTCACCGTTTCATTATGTGGCACATGATGCTGTTGGCGGAGCGCTGGTCATCGAGTTTGATCGTGGTCAGCTCAATATCTACGACAACCCGGTGGGGGTAATGACCAATGGTCCGTCATTTGACTGGCATCTGACTAACCTGGATAACTACACCTTCCTCACCAACGTTGATAAAACCAGCGCGAACTTTGGCACTTATCGAGCGGTCCAGCCGGACTCCGGTATCGCGACAGCCGGACTGCCGGCTTCCAACACCTCGGTGGGGCGCTTTGTGCGAGCGGCGTATTATTCTGAATATACGGAAAAGGCCAGTACCCCGGATCTGGCTGTCCAGACGCTGGCCCATATCATGAATAACTTTGACCGCCCTCGCGGGGTGACAATCGACTTCCCCTCTGAAAGCACCGCTCACCTGGCGGTTCCGGGGCTGACAGAAGGACCCCGCACAGCCTACGCTACAGAGTTTACCTGCTGGACCAACCTGTCAGACCTTGAGCGTAAGCAGTTTTTCCTGAGGACCTACCAGAGCATCAATTACACCCGCTTTGACCTGGCCTCGCTTGCTGGTATCGATGGCCCGAGAGTTCTGGCATTTGCACAGATGAATACTCTGACGGGCGATTCTACCGACAGGCTGAAGGAGGCCAAATGTTGTTGATTTCTGTTAATCAGAGATTGGTCTGACTGCAGACTAATCGCCGTTTACGGCATGATGGCCAGCAGCATGAAAATGGCAAAAATCACCAGATGTACTGCGCCCTGCAGAATGGTTGTGCGTCCGGTGGCCAGGGTAATGGTTCCTATGAACAGTGACAGGAGAAGCAGTACCATTTCTTCGGAGTGCAGTCCCAGTGCCAGTGGTTGGTCAAGAAGCACAGCAGCAAATGCGACCAACGGGATCGTCAGGCCAATCGTGGCCATGGCAGAGCCCAACGCCAGGGTCAGGCTGGTTTGTAGCCGGTTGAATCTTGCCGCGCGAACTGCGGCAATGCCTTCTGGCATCAGTACCAGCGCAGCGATAATTACGCCGACAAGAGAGATTGGCAGGTCTGCTGCGAGCACAGTCTGAGTTAGCGTTGGTGCCAGCAATTCAGCCAATATGACAACGGCAAATAGGGTCGTAATGAGTAGCGCCAGGCTGATCAGGGTGGTGCGCCCTGATGGCACAGGGTGTATCAGGTGAGGTGTAGGGTCGGCAGTCTCAAGCGTTTTGGTAGTTGGTACTTCCACCGTCAAAAAGTAGTCGCGATGGCGTATTGTCTGAACGAACAGGAAGATGCCGTAAAGAGTGATGGAAAACATCCCGATTAACACCAGCTGGATCGGCGCATAAAAAGGCCCCGCTATGGCCAGGGTATAATTCGGCAGTATCAGGGCAATGACAGCCAGTGTGCCCAGTACGCTGAGCGCAGCCGCGGTGCCCTGGTTCTGGAAAGACTGTTCGAGGTGACGCACTCCGCCAACCACCAGACTCAGGCCGACGATGCCATTCAGGACAATCATGATGGTGGCAAATACGGCATCGCGTGCAAGGGTGTCATGCCCTCCGTGAGGCGACAGCATGATGGAAATGATTAGGGCCACTTCAATGACTGTGACCGACAGTGCCAGGATGATGGAGCCGAATGGTTCGCCGACCTTGGCGGCAATTACTTCAGCATGATGTACTGCCGAAAAAATGGCGCCGCCCAAAAAGATTGCTGAGACAAGCAGGATGATGGCCGAGGATGTGTCAACCGCTCCTGACAGCTCAACCACGATAAGTAGGCAGGCAGCAAGTGGGGCGGCCCAGGTCCAAGGGATGATCCGGTTGATGTTACTGTGCTCGCTGTTTTCAGAGGCAGTCATACAGTCTTTCCTGGGACAGTTGGTTATCGGGTGAGTGCTGTCAGGCTCTGTGAACCCCAATTGCGATTGTCTTTAGAAGTGAAGGACCACACCGACAGCGGGTCCATTGAACGACAGTGAGGATATGGCATTGCCAGACTTGAAATCGTAGCCAATGTAACGCCAAGTGGCAGTCAGGCCGCCCCAAGGGTAAGAGTATCCGATTCCGGCAAGCGCCTGGCCTGTCAGTCTGGAGCCACCGGCACCGACGTCAAGATGATAGGGCGCGAACCAGCGCAGGTTATTGCCAAAGCGAGCCTGCCCTGTGACGCCAACGATGCCATCCCATACCGTCTGGTTGATTGCTGAATGGCCGTCATGCTCCACAGTGCCGAGGCCGGGAACTGTGCCTGAAAGGTTCCAGTCTAACTTCTGGCGGGTATCAAGGACTCGTGTGCCGGCGACTAGCCGAGTCACATTGCGTGGCGTATCAGTCAGCGCATAGGTACCCGCCAGGGTGAGCAGGCTTGTTTTGCTATCAAGGTCGAGATTCGCTGTGGCGTTCTTGATCGGTATGCCGCGGACCTTCACATCTCGTGTGACTTTCGTGGAGTCGCTGAGATTGGCGTGAAAAATATCAGCCAGAATGCCCCAGTCGCCCTTGTGTGCCCGCACAGTACCCATGAATGCCAGGTTCAGGTCAGAAAGGATTTCCTGCTGGCTGACGGCAAATGAAGGACTGAGTGCGCGACTGGGGAAGCTCATCTGGCCGCGTACCGCTGGGAGATAGGCGTACAGCGTCATGGCATACTTCCATTGCTCAGCCTCTGCTGTGATGAGCGGGGTATTGCTGTGCCCTGCACCTGGAAGGCGGCGGTCACTGACAGCAGGGGTGTCAGAAACAGAGGTAGCAGCAGAGGTAGCCAGCAAGACATCGGCATGGACTGCTCCTGCCAGCAGGACGAGCGCTGGTGCCAGCTTTGTTAAATACGTTTTGATGCTCATGCTCTGGCCCCTCCCTGAGCGGGACTTGATGTAGTCTGGACAAGGTAGTTAACGTCTAGCATGGTATCGTTAACTCCAGCGTTGTGCATGAGTGTTGAGAGTATTTCAGGCTCACCGTTTGAGTGCACTTAAACTGTGTGGCGAAACAGCTGCAGGCAATCCGCAGGAATGATCCGAATGAATAAAAGTAGACTGAGCGTGGCGCTGGTCGGGCTGGTTCTGATGTGTACCAGTGCGCTGGCAAAGGAGTCAGACGTCAATCAGACATTGCTGGATGCCGCCCAGGCTCAGCAGGCGGCACTGATTGAATCCTTGAGAGATATGGTGGAAATCGAGTCGGGCTCGGATGATATCGAAGGGCTGGAAAGGATGGCTCGCTATACCGAAGACAGTCTGCGCGCTCTGGGGGCTGATACGCGGCGTATTCCGGCGACCAACGACATGCCGCCGGGACTTGTCAGAGGTGTGTTCAAGGGCTCCGGTACGTTGAACGTAGCACTCTTGGCGCATATGGATACCGTTTATCAGCCCGGAATTCTTGAGCTGGAACCTTGGCGTCGCGATGGAAACAGAATCTATGGGCCGGGCATCGCCGATGATAAAGGTGGCATTGCTGTCATCCTGAACTCTCTGGCGATTCTCCAGAAAATGGGCTGGGATGACTACGACACCTTGACTGTGCAGTTCAATGCGGACGAAGAAATCGGCTCACCAGGCTCTGGCACTATCATCGCTGAGCTCGGTAGCGAGAATGATGTTGTGCTGTCTTACGAGCCCAGTCCATCGAAAGAAGTCGCCGGGTCCGAGGGCGTGTTGCTGAGCGCAGCCGGTACGGCCAGTATGTCGATGGTTGTTCATGGGCGTGCCGCTCACGCCGGTGCAGCCCAAGAGGATGGCCGTAATGCGCTGATCGAGCTTGCGCACCAGCTTGTACAAACACGAGATATTGCTGACAGTGTTCCCGGCTCTCAGCTCAACTGGACCTCTGCAGAAAGCGGCACTGCACGCAATCAGATTCCGGGGCAGGCACAGGCAGGAGCTGATGTGCGGATTACCCGTAAGGGTGCAGCTGAAGAGTTGCTTGAAGCCGTCAGGGTCCGGGTGGAGGAAAGTCCATTGATTCCAGATACCTATCCCGCTGTATCGTTAGAGATTCTGCGTCCGATGTTTGAAGCCGGTGAGAGAGGGCGCGCCCTTGCGGAACTGGCACAGTCGATTTACTCGGAGCTTGGCGAGGGGAAGCTGGGTCAGGAAAAGACACGCTCGATGCCGACAGAAAATGCGGTAAGGCGTAGCCTGCTGTTGATTCCGGGTACAACCGGAGGCACGGATGCGGGGTTTGCCGCAAGCTCAGGCAAGGCCGCAGTGCTTGAAGGTATGGGGCTGGCCGGTTGGGGTTACCATGCCAGTAACGAGTATATCGAAGTGGATTCGATTGTACCGCGTCTTTACCTGACAACCCGAATGCTGGAGATCCTGGGTCACGACTTTAACAGAGACCATGGTAAGGCCCAATGAAGGTAACGGTTTTGGCCTTCAGGCCAAAACCGTCTTTCAGAGATTAAAGCGGTCAGGAATAAAAGCAGCTCAGTACTTGAACCCATAGTGATCAAAGGTGATTGACAGCACTTGAAACAACACAGCCGTTGACCAGCCGAACAACAGTACGCCGTTCATTGCTGTCATTGGTCCCATCACCATCCAAGGTTCGACCGGCAATATATCTCCGTAGCCTAGCGTCGTGTAATTGACGAAGGCAAACGTGAAGTCTGCCCCCGCGTCAGGTGTGACACCAAGCAAGGCATAGGCCAGGCCCCACAGCCAAATTTCAACGAAATGTGCGCCCATGAGAATGGAGGCAGCAATCACCATGGTGACGATGATGCGAGGTGTTGGTCGAGTGTGGTGCGTCGACTTGAGGCTGGTGTGGACTGTTCTCACCATGAACACAGTCAAGAGTCCGTGGATCGCGATGTTGAGAAGACTGATTAGGATTCCACTGAATATCGCAAACAAAGCCGGGCGCCTCTGTTACTGATGTCTGTTTTTAAAAGCAATCGAGCCATCAGGTTGGAATGTTGGGTAGATGCATTGAGTCTTGTGTCTGCAGCTTGCACATCATGAGCAACGACACGATACAATATACCTGTTTTTTGCGGATATATGCTTTGTGATAATTGTTGTTTTCCTGATGCTGGGCATAGGGTAGCGGCTGAGCCGCGCAGCTTAAGCAGCTGCAGCGTGAGCTTGCGTGCTTGGCTGGGCCTGATTCCTATAGGGCAGATCGCGATGAGTAGAGGACTCGAATGTTGAGCTCAGGCATTGTAAAGAAAAAGTATTTCCTGATGAGAGCCTCTCTGGTAGCTGCTTTGCTAATGGTGGCAACGCCAGCCCTGTCAGCGGCTCCTGCCGTCGGCATGTTTGGCAGTTTTTTTCCTTCGTGGTTGCTCTCGCTGTTTATCGGTGTTGTGGTAACAATTCTTCTCCGTGTCACTTTTGTGTTGACCAAGCTGGACGACATTATTCCGTGGCGAGTGCCGGTGTATTTTTCTATGACGCTTAGTATGACCTTGTTGTCTTCTTTTCTATTTTTTGGGCGTTGAGTCATGAAAGGTCATGCTTCCAAGCGAACAGCCTCTATTCTTGGGGCGGTGATTGCCATTGCTATCATCGCTGGCACAGCAGTTCTAGCTTATCAGCGCTACCAGGCGGCAACAGCCAACCCGTTGTCAGATGATGCCACATTGACGGCGGATGTTGTTCATATTGCATCGTCGGTAGCTGGTCGTATTACAGGGTTATACGTTGAAGAAAACGACTTTGTTCGTGAAGGCGATCTGTTGTTTGAAATTGATGACACAGCTTATCGATTAGCCTTGATACAGGCTGAAGCAGATTTGGCCATTGCAACAGCAGCTAGCAGCGACCATTCACGAAATATTCAAGCTGAACAAGCCAATGCGAAAATTGCCGAGGCTCAGATTAGTCGAGCGAGAGCGAATCTCGCGTTGGCAGATCAGACGCTTGGCCGGCTGCTGCCGATGGAGTCTAAAGGCTATGTTTCTACGCAGCAGATTCATGACGCTCGCACGGTTAAGCGTAATGCTGAAATCAGCCTGCAAGAAGCGCTCAAACAGCGTGAAGCCGCTGATGCGTTAGTGGGTAATGATCAAGCAACGCAGGCATTAATTGAAGCGCGACAAGCAGCCGTAGCCATTGTTCAGCATGAGCTGGAGAATACGCGAATTTATGCACCGGCTGATGGACGCATTGTTGGTGTGACAGTTTCAGTCGGCGACTATGCGCTGCCTGCCCAGTCTCAGTTTAATTTGATTCAGACAGACACTTGGTATGCCTCGGCCAATTTCACTGAAACGACGCTTAAGAATATCGCAGTAGGTGATTGCGCCACAGTTTACGCGCTGGCGAATCGTCGGCAGGCGATTAAAGGCACTGTCATTGGCATAGGGTGGGGCGTTGCCTCGAAAGACCGGATTAATCTACCTCTTTCGTTGCCGATTGTGCCGAAGTCTCTCGACTGGGTGAGGGTTCAGCAGCGCTTTCCGGTACGAGTTCGACTGGATAACCCACCTGCTGAGTTAATGCGAGTGGGTGCTTCAGCTATGGTTACTGTTCATCATGCCGATGACTGCTGAATCTAGTTGGGGAAAAATTGCCCGCCAAGCTTGGGGTGATCTGAAGCCCTTTCCAGGGCGACTTGGCCTGACTTGGCGTGTGGCACTTCAGTGCGCGCTGGTTTCTGCAACGGCCATGCTCTTGAAAATTCCCGAAGCCGCGATCAGCTGTTATTTGGTGATTTTCCTCAGCAAAGAAGATGCCGTACTAAACTGCATCATGGCCATTGGTGTCATTTTGATGGCATCCACCGTGGTGCTGCTGATGATTCCCATCATTAACGTCAGTGTCGACAGCCCAGCCATGCGGTTGGCGGTCATGTTTTTTGCCTCGTATCTCTTCCTGTTTCTCAGCTCGGCAACGCCATTGGGCGAGCAGGCTGCCATTGTTGGTTTGGTTATTGCCTTTATCATGACGCTGGTAACCATGGTGCCGGTTGGCGAGATAGCCGACAAAGGCTTGCTGATGGCCTGGAAGATGGCCTGCATGCCGATGTTTTTGATGATTCTGTTCAATTTATTGTTCGGGACACCTTCCCAGACACTGGTACGCAACCGAATTATTAAAAGACTGCGTTGTGCGGCAGATCGTATCGAAGCGTCGCAGGCTTCAGAACAGTTCAACACCTTAGTCAGTGAAGGTAATGATGCTTCGCTACAGCAGATGCAGATCGTCACGCTTTTGCATCTGATATCAACGGAGCGCGCGCGCTGGCTGAATGGCGCGGTGGACACAAGTTACCGTATCTTGGTGGCGGCAGAGGCGCTGCCTGAGGGCCTGAATAGCGAAGCAAGGGTCGATGTAGCAGCACAACTGCGTCAGACGGCGGATGCCATTGCCAATGATGAGCCGTTGCCATCTTCACAGGTTGCGTCAGAGCCAGTAGGCAAGGCCTTGCAGCAGATTCAAGCAGCGTTATCTGGATTGTCGCAACCCGATGGAGGTGCAATTCAGCCGCCGCGACCAAGAAAAATTCCCCTGCTGGCTGCTGATGCGTTTTCTAATCCAATACATCAACGGTATGCAATAAAGACATCAGCTGCGGCGGTAATCTGCTATCTGATCTACACCGCTATGCAGTGGGACGGCATTCATACAGCAATGATTACGTGCTATGTCGCGGCTCTTGGTACCACGGGAGAGACGCTGCGTAAGCTGACGCTGCGCATTGTTGGTTGTTTGATTGGTGCGGCGCTCGGTTTCCTTTCGCTGATTTTTGTCATGCCGCACTTGACCTCTGTCGGTGGTTTGATGGGCTTGGTATTTTTTGGTGTCTTGATCGGTGCTTGGGTGTCATCAGGTATCGAGCGGATTTATTATGCGGGTGTGCAGATCGCCTTGGCTTTTTTGCTAACTACGCTCAACGGGTTTGGCCCCAGCTTTGATTTTTCCCAGGCTAGCAATCGTATTTATGGCATTTTGCTCGGCATTTTTGTGATCTACATTATTTTTACCCAGTTCTGGCCGCGGAGTGTAACCAGTCAGGTGGTGCTTAAGCTTACTGATGCGCTGGATGCCATGAGTGATCTTAGTACACTGTCCCGACAGGGTCAGCAGGCACGTACCCAAGCGGCATCTTCTGCGCATTTCTCACTAGGCCAAGCTGAAGAGCTCCTCGATATGGCGCCTTTCGAGCCGTCGCGTCTGCGTGCCAGCGCTGACGAGCTAAAGCGTCTGAATGCCATTGTTGAAGAACTGCACAACTTCACCAGCCAGCTTTATGTGGCAGAGCAGGATGACGGTGCTGTCAAAGAGCGTCTCCAGCGACTCAAGCTGCAACTCGTCACTGAGCCGGAAAGCCGGTGTAACAGGCCATTGCCTTCGGCTGATGAGGGTTCACCACATTACCGCAGCACGTATAGTGACACGGAACGACAACTCATCCGGATAGAGCAGATTGTCAATGTTGAGGGAATCTAGCGTATTCAGGCCAAGTAAGCTCGGGGCCTGTGTTTTGCTGAGTATGGCGTTGGGTTTGCAGGGCTGTGCAACGGATGCGCTGGACAATACGTCAGCCTCACCCAGCACGCCTTGGACACCCAAAGGCGAAGCTGCCCTGCCCGGCGACTTTTCCGTTACAGGCCCCGCTGATGTTGTGGTCCTGCCTTCCTCGGTGTCTGCTGACTTGCAGCCAGGTAGGATCTATCAGTTACCTGAGCTGATAGATATTGCCCAGCGCAATAATCCGTCGACTCGGATTGCCTGGGAGCAGGCGCGCCAGCTAGCGCTGGCATCCGGAATGGTTGAAGCCACGTTTCTGCCCCTCATCACCGCCAATGTGTTTGCCGGTAGGCAGCAAACCAGTATTCCTTATCGCGGGTTATTTGATGGCGACACGCATTACGCGGATACGACGGTTAGCGGTGTTGCGCCAAACCTTGCGTTGCAGTGGCTAGTGTTTGATTTCGGCCAGCGTAAGGCGCTGAGTGACGCGGCAAAGCATAATGCCTATGCAGCCAACGTTAATTTCAACGGTGCTCACCAGTTGTTGATCTACAACGTGACACGCAACTATTACCAGTACGGTGCGGCTAAGAGCCGGTTAGCCATTGCTGAGCAGGTGTTAGTGAATAGTCAGCGTCTGTTGGATGCCGCGGAGTCGCGCTACGCCAATGGCACGGGTACAACCATTGCCGTGGCACAGGCCCGTCAGCATGTCGCCCAGTCTAATCTGCGAGTAGTTCAAGCACAGGATATGCTGCGTGATCGATACCAAGGGTTGCTGGGAGAGCTGGGCGTTTCGCCGCGTACACAGATACAAATTGCCAGTGCTTCAGCACGGCAGTTGCCGAAGGCCGATGATTTAGCCCCGCTAGACTCGGCAATTGAAGCAGCGCTTAGCAAGCGTCCTGATGTGTTGGCCAGCTATGCGGCGTGGAAAGCGGCTCAAGCAGGCGTGCGTGCTGCTGACGCTGACTTTATGCCCAAGGTGTTTGTTGCCGCAGCCACGGGCACCAACAAGAAAAATTTGAGCATTGGTCATCTGCCAAGTATCGGCAATCAAACGACTGGCACCGGAGTGTTTCTCGGCGTGACGATGCCAATCTATGATGGCGGCCTTCATGCAGCTAAGCGGCAGCAAGCACTATCTGTTTCTGCCTCAGCTGAGGCAGCTTTTGAAAAAATTCGTAATGTGGCGTCGCGTGAAATCATTGTGGCTGCTGACGCGCTGCGCTCTTCGTTGGCGGCATTTGATGCCGCCGATGCGTTGGTAGAGGCAGCGGCAGTGACCCACGATGCCGCCTATGACGCTTATATCAACGGCGTAGCGACTATTACCGAAGTGACTATCGCTGAATCAGGTCTGCTAGACGCCAGACTGGCGCGTTCGGATGCCCATACTGCAAGTCTGATCGCAGCATCAACCCTGGCGTTCACGCTTGGTGCCATGACGTCGAATAGCTCGCCCGAGCAGGCGATTGATCTGTAACTGGCCTGTACATGCGGCTGACCGGATGACTGACTGAGCGCGATATCAGGAGGCGGCGCGCTGGCGCTTTTGCATCTTCTTCAGCACGCGCTCGCGTTTCAGCGGCGAGAGATAGTCAATGAACAATACGCCTTCCAGGTGATCACACTCATGCTGAATGCAGTGCGCTAACAGGCCCTCGGCATCCAGGGTGTACGGTTTGCCGTCACGGTCTAGGGCATCGAGCCTGACGCTCAGCGCGCGTGGAACCTCAGCGTAATACTCCGGCACGGAAAGGCAGCCCTCCTGCATCGGCTCACGCTCGCTGTTGATTGGCGTGTAGCTGGGGTTGATCAGCACCAGCGGCTGGGTCTTGTCTTCGCTGACGTCGATCACAATGACGCGACGATGCACGTCCACCTGGGTGGCTGCGAGACCGATACCCGGTGCGTCGTACATGGTGTCGAACATGTCATCAACCAGACGACGTAGGTCGTCATCAACGGACTCGACTACCGCTGCCTTGGTGCGCAGGCGCTCATCGGGGAATTCGAGGATGTTGAGTATTGCCATGGGGTTACTGTCACCACTAGTTATGCTGTCTTGGTACGTCAACTGGCCTGATAAGGGGCATGGACGTCACTCACTACCACAATAGTATCTTACACTATCAGACCACACCATGATCGACGCGTTCCGTGCCAATAGCCGAGCAGACAGCCCGGACAGCAGCTAATCTGTTACTCAGACTGTCTGAGTAACGCAGGGATGCCGCCTGATGACTCTTGGTGCGAGAGAATGGTTGTTGCTGTCACAGCTGCCCGGACTTGGCGTTGTCACCTTGGCTGCGCTTGCTGATGCCACTCCGAATTGGCCGGATGGCTGGCTGGCAAGGCTGCCACGCGAGGCGGCCCAGGCGCTGCGTCTGGCGCTGGATCGCCCGTCACATAGCCCGCTGGCCGCTGCTGTCGAGTCGCAATTGATGTGGTGTGACCCCGACCGGCATCGCCAGCTGCTTTATCCCGGGCACGCCAACTGGCCGCCATCTCTTTCAGCGCTGAATGATCCGCCGGCTGTGCTGTGGGCGCAGGGGGATCTCGCTGCTCTGGATTCGCCCCGGCTTGCCATGGTTGGCACCCGCCGTGCCACCCGGGAAGGCATGAGCAACGCGAGCTTCTTTGCACAAGCGTTGGTGGAGCAGGGGGTTTGCGTGGTCAGCGGCATGGCGCTGGGCATCGATGGGGCAGCCCAGTGGGCAGCGTTGGAGGCGGGAGGAAACAGCATTGCTGTGCTGGGTTGCGGCGTTGATGTGATTTATCCGGCGCGTCATCGATCGCTACACGAGCGGCTTGGGCAGCAAGGCGGCTTGTTGCTGTCGGAGCATCCGCCGGGCACCCGTGCGCATCCGTCGTTTTTCCCCAGGCGCAACCGTATCGTGACGGGTATGTCATTGGGCGTGCTGGTGGTTGAGGCCGCCGAGCGCAGCGGCTCGTTGATCAGTGCCAGGCTGGCAGCTGAACAGGGGCGCGAGGTGTTTGCCGTGCCCGGCTCCCTCCATAACCCTGAGGCGGGTGGCTGCTTGCGCCTGATCCGTGAGGGTGCAGTGCTGGTGCGCGATGTGGATGATATTCTTGCCGAACTGCCAGATTGGGCCTTTTCCCAGGGCGCTGGTCAGCCGTTGGCTGGTTGCAGCACGGAACAAGCAGGTCTCGCAGAGCTTGATAGCCAGACAGATGACCCCCTGCTCGCCCTGCTCAGTGCCAACCCGGTACCCATGGATGTGCTGGCAGAGCTCAGTGGCCTGACGCCGCCGGACTGTCAGAGCCAGCTGATCATGCTGGCACTTGACGGGGTGGCCGACCAGGTGCCCGGCGGCTGGGTGCGCCTGCCGACCAGACGCTATGCATGA
>NZ_JBQDJZ010000050.1:0-19505 GCF_052095765.1 Halomonas sp. | reverse complement strand
TCACGCTCACCAACAATTTCATTACCCAGTTTGATGGTCATCAGCCCTACTACCTGCCCCTTCTGAATCGGCGCATCCAGACCCTGCTGGATATCGATAGCGGTGGTGATTTCTTCGCGGCGATCTCGCGGCAAGGTTACCATAACGGCTTTATCAACACCCACAGAAAGGGTGTTGGTATCACCACCCCACACTCGGGTAGTACCCAGTTGGGCACCAGCGTCGTCCAGCTTGACAGTCTCAAAGTAGCGGAAACCATAGCTGAGCAGCTTCTGGGTTTCCTGTGCCCTGGCTTCATCTGACGAAGTGCCCATGACGACCGAGATCAAACGCATATCATCACGTTCAGCGGAAGCAACTAGGCAGAAGCCGGCTTCGTTGGTCCAACCGGTTTTCAGACCATCCACAGAAGCGTCACGCCATAGCAAACGATTGCGGTTAGACTGCTCAATACCGCCGAAGGTGAACTGCTTCTGAGCATACATCTGGTAGTGTTCAGGGTAGTCTTCAATAATGTGGCGTGAGAGATTCGCCAAGTCGCGTGCCGAAGAGTAGTGGCCCGGATCGGGCAGGCCGGTGGCGTTCATAAAGTGTGTGTTGGTCATGCCCAGGCGGTCTGCATGCTGGTTCATGATGTCAGCAAACGGCGCTTCACCACCGGCCAGATATTCTGCCATGGCAACACTCGCATCATTGCCGGAAACAATCACGACTCCGTGCAGCAGATCACTGACCGATACTTGGGTGTCCACTTCGATGAACATCTTCGAACCTCCCATGCGCCACGCTCTCTCGCTGATCGGCACCAGGTCATTCAAGGATATTTTTCCGCTGTCCAGTTCACGCTCAACTAAATAGGCGGTCATCAGCTTGGTGAGGCTCGCCGGCGGCAAGCGTTCATCGGCATTGTGCTCAGCCAGTATGCGACCACTGCCGGCATCCACCAGCAACCAGGAACTGGCAGCCAAGCTCGGCGGACTGGGGATCATCACCGGTGGCACTGGCGGTTTGTCAGGGGCCGGCACGGTGCTCTGAGCCAGTACATTTCCCGCCAGGACAACGCCGACGAGAAAGGTGGTCAGGCATCGAAAGGAGCGAAAACAGGATGAAACTCTCATGGCAAGTAGATCTCTTGGCAAGGCTAGAAATTGAACCGGAATAATACGAGCTTATTCGACATTATCGACAACGAATGTTTCTTCAAAGCCGGCCCGCTGGAGCTTGAGGCGAACACCGCCAGCTGCATCGCGTCTGCTGACAGGTCCCACCTGAACCCGATACAGCCCGGCCTTGTCCTCGATCCGCACCGGGTGATCTAGAAGCTCATCCAGGCGGGTTTCAAGCGCATAAGCGCTGTCTGCAGAATCCAGAGCAGCCACCTGAACATAGACCGTGCCACCCGCAGCCGGAGGGTGCTGAGGCTGGTATTGAGGCTGTTCCCGTGGCTTGTCCTGAGGCTTGGCCAGTGGTTGAGAACTCGCCCGAGGAGCGGGAGTCCCGGTACCGCCACCTGACGGCCAGCGGCGCGGATCAATGGCTTCAACTTTCACGCGACCGGTGCCGGCTTCAAGAATGCCCAGGCGCGCGGCAGCAGCATAAGAAAGGTCAATTTCCCGCTCGCTGTGGAAAGGCCCGCGATCGTTGACACGCAGTATCACGGACTTCCCGTTATCCCTATTGGTGACCCGCGCATATGTCGGCAGTGGCAAGGAGCGGTGAGCGGCACTCATCTTGTACATGTCATAGATTTCACCATTGGATGTGGCGTAACCATGAAACTTCTTGCCGTACCACGAGGCATTGCCATCACGGCTATAGCCGCTGGCATCATCCAGCACGCGGTAGGTCTTCCCCCACACATCATAGGTTGACTTGTTGCCGCCCCTGGAGCGCGGCTCGACACGTGGCATAGCATCCGGCACCTGGCTAACATCCGGCGGCTCTTCGGGATAGGCATCCGAATTCATGTGATAGCGCTCACCACTGGGCGGCGCTTCAGCGGGCAAGGCTGCGTCAGTCACCTGCTGGGCAGTATCCTTTGTGGTTGCACAGCCTGCCAACAGCAGCATGCTAAACGCCACTTGATACCAGCGCTTCATGAATCAGCCTCGAACTGTATATCCATGATGAAACCAGCCCCCGTCTCACTCTCGGTCTCAAGCGCCAGCTCAGCCGCAGCAATCGCCTCGGCAAGCTCGGTTACTGCCATGGCATACAGATAGCTGTGATTGTAACGGGTGATGACATAGAAATTGTTAAGCCCCATCCGGTACTGGGTGGAGCCATCTGCAAGCTCAAGCGCCAGCGGCACCACCTTGGTGTCTCCGCTGATAGCAGCGCCGGTGGTAATGCCTTTCTGGGCCAGCTGACTGACACTGACATAGGGCGACTTGGCCTGGTTGAACGAGATGCCAGCGGGTGGCGTTGCAGGCCCCTGTGCCTCCAGATAGATCGGCGCTCCGGCCTGCCAGCGATGCTCGGCAAAATAGTTGCCAATGCTGCCAATGGCATCAACCGGGTCAGTCCACAGGTTGCGCTTGCCATCGTCGTTGAAGTCCACGGCATACGCCATGTAGCTGGTAGGTATGAATTGCGGGTATCCCATGGCGCCCGCATAGGAGCCCACTAGCTCGTCAGGCTCAACCTGCTGGCTCCAGGCAATTTCCAAAAAAGCAGCCAGCTCACCCCGAAAAAACTTGCCCCGGCGTGGATGATGGAACGCCAGCGTTGACAGTGAGTCCAGCACCCGGTGCTTGCCTTTGATCTGCCCGAATCGGGTTTCCACGCCTAGAATCGCAGCGACAACTTCCGGTGGCACACCATAGACCTGCTCGGCCCGCTCAAAGGCCTCACGGTGTGCGGCGATAAACTCAACCCCTTCACGCACCCGGTCTTCACCCAGAAAGATATCACGGTAGCTGTGCCATACTAGGTTGTACTCCGCGGCACTGGTCATCGCATCTAGCACTTCCTTGCTGAACTCAGCACGCCCCATCGCATCATCCAGCCACTCTCGAGACACCCCGCTCGCCGAGACCTCATCAACCAACACCTTGACCTCGCCACGACGCGGGTCGAAATCTGCTGCCATCACCTGACCCGATGCCGCAAGGCATCCCATCAACCCACCGATCAGCAGCGCTTTTGAGCGTCTGAGTTGCAAGCCCTTCATTGCTAACATCCTGTTCTTCTCCAAAGAAGCTGGCATTACGGTAACCACAGTGGGCATTGCCTCACGTCATGGCACGGATATCCACTGCATAGTGCTGGGAGTGCCGCCCCTAGCCCTGCCCTCTAGTGCGCCTCTAGCGCGGCAGCAAACGACGCTGCGCGTGAACTGACATGAGAATACCGAAACCCGCCAGCAAGGTCACGCTGGAGGTTCCACCGTAGCTGACCAACGGCAGAGGCACACCCACAACCGGCAGAAGACCGCTGACCATGCCTACATTAACAAACACATAGATGAAAAAGGTCAGCATGATACTGCCGGCCAGCAGGCGGCCAAAGGTTTCCTGCGCCGCGCTGGCCAGCCACAGGCCCCGGCATATGATCAACAGGTAAAGGACAAGAAAAGCCAGCATGCCCACCAGCCCGAACTCCTCGCCCAGCACAGCGACAATGAAGTCCGTGTGGCGCTCGGGGAGAAACTCAAGCTGGGATTGGGTCCCCTTGAGCCAGCCTTTCCCCCATACTCCGCCGCTGCCAATGGCCGTGGTTGACTGGATGATGTTCCAGCCGGCCCCCAGCGGATCCGTCTCCGGGTCTAGGAAGGTCAAGACACGACGCTTCTGGTAGCCGTGCATATTCATCCACAACAATGGCAGTGCAGAGGCCGCCAGTGCTGCCAACAGAGCAATCACCCGCCACGAAAGCCCTGCCAGCAACACCACGAATATTGCTGACAAGGCCACCAGCAGCGATGTGCCAAGATCAGGCTGTCGTGCAATCAATAGCACAGGCGCACCAATCAGCACGGCACATACGGCGAGATCCCGCAGTCGCGGCGGCAACGGACGACGGCTCAGCCAGGCAGCCACCATCATCGGCATGGCCAGCTTCATCAGTTCAGACGGCTGAAAACGCATCACGCCCGGTATTTCCAGCCAGCGCTGGGCACCCATGCCCATATCACCCATAATTTCTACCGCCACCAGCATGGCGACACCCAGCACGTAGGCGACTGGCGCCCAGCGCTGAAACGTGGTCGGCGACAGCTGCGCTAGTACCACCATGACCACCAGTGCAAATATGAAACGCAGCCCCTGACCTATTACCGCATCCAGGTCCTGTCCACTGGCGCTGTACAGCACACCCAGCCCGCTGACCATCAGCACTATGAGCAACAACAACAACCAAGGGTCAAGGTGAATCCGCTCCCAGTAACTGCGCTTGCGTGACAGGCTGCCGGGCGATATTCCTAGGGCGCTTTTCGTCATGGCACAGCCTCCACGTCAGATGCTTCATCTGATGGGATTTCTGGTGTTTGATCTGCCGGCGACTCAGGCAACTCTCCGGCGTTGCGCTCAAGCAGCCAGAAGTCGCTCATAGCGCGAGCAAGGCCTGCGGCGTGACTGCTACCGCCCCCCGCGTTCTCGACAATCACTGACACCGCAATCTTGGGCTCATCAGTTGGAGCAAAGGCCACAAAGAGTGCATGATCACGCAGCCGCTCGCGTATCTGGGAAGCGTTATACTGTTCATTCTGGCCCAGCGAGAACACTTGAGCGGTGCCTGACTTCCCCGCCATCGGGTATTTCAGCCCTACCCCAGTACGCCGCGCGGTACCTTCGCGGCCACTGATAACCTTTTGCATGCCTGAAAACACACGATCCCACCAGCCCTCATCGGGCAGCACGATATCTTTCGGCGTATCAGGCAACGCCTGGGCCAGCGACTCGCCACCAATTTCCAGCGCAAGGCGCGGCTTTACCCAGTGGCCGCGGTTGGCAAGCACCGCTGTCGCCGTTGCCAGCTGCAGCGGTGTCACCTGCAGATACCCCTGGCCAATGCCCACGGACAGCGTTTCGCCCGGATACCAAGACTGATTAAAACGCTGGCGCTTCCAATCTCGGGACGGCAGTAGTGCACTGCCCTCACCCGCCACATCTGCGGTATTTCGCTGGCCAAAACCAAATCTCGACAACTGCTCGTTAATGCGGTCAATCCCCAGGTCATGAGCCAGCGAGTAGTAGTACGTATTGTTGGATACAGCCAGAGAGCGCTCCATGTCAACGCGACCATGTCCCCAGCGCAGCCAGTTGCGATAGCGACGATCGTCATTGGGAAGCTGGTAATAGCCCGGGTCATAGGTGGTTTTATCCGGCGTAATGACCTCGGACGCCAGCCCTGCAATTGCCATGAAGGGCTTGATGGTCGAGCCGGCCGGATAACTACCGCGGATGGCACGGTTGAACAATGGCAGATCGATATCCTGTTGCAGCGCCCGGTAGTCTTTCACATTGATGCCGGTAACGAACTGGTTGGTATCAAACCCGGGCACCGAGGCAAGGGCCAGAATCTGGCCGTTACTCGGATCGATGGCAACAATGGCACCGCGCCGTCCGTCCAGCAGGTCAAAAGCCAGCTGCTGAAGCGGCTTGTCGATGGTCAGCTTCAGATCCTTTCCAGAAACCGAGTCTTCACGCTCCAGCTCGCGCAGCACCCTGCCGCGGGCATTGGCCTCAACCTTGCGCAACCCCGCCTTGCCATGCAGTTCATTTTCATAGGACAGCTCGACACCTGTCTTGCCGATATAGTGCGTGCCGGCATAGTCGCCGCTGTCGATACGCTCAAGCTCTTGTGCATTGATGCGGCCAACATAGCCCAGTACATGCGACATGATCTCGCTGTCCGGGTAATGGCGCAAAAACTGCGCCTCAACCTCAACCCCCGGCAGGCGATAGCGGTTGACGGCAAGACGGGCAATCTGTAACTCATTGAGATCACTGATCAGCAGTGCAGGTTGGTAAGGACGCTGTCGCTGCCGCGAGCGGGCGCGCAAAGACTCGACCTCATCCTCTGGCAACTCAAGCAGATCAACCAACAGCCTCAGCGTGTCGTCGAGGTCATCCACCCGCTCACGTACCAGCATCAAGTTATAGGTCGGCAGGTTTTCAGCCAACAGTTCGCCATTGCGGTCGTAGATCAAGCCGCGGCTAGGTGGCAGTGGCTCAACTCTGACGCGATTCTTATCAGAGCGTGTGCTGTAGACCTCGTGCTGGACAACTTGAAGGTAATAAAGCCGTGCACCCAGCAGGCCGGTAAGCAGTACCACCAGCACCACGGCCAGCAGCATCCGAACACGGTAAACGTATAGTTCTCTTTGGGGATCCTTGACGGGGTTGCGGTGCAGACGCATGCAGCAGAAAAACCTCAGTCACTCATCGGTGGTAGGGGTGGCCGACCATCAGCGTCCAGGCACGATAAAGCTGCTCAGCCAGCACAATCCGCACCAGCGGATGCGGAAGCGTTAGCGGTGACAGGGACCAACGCTGGTGGGCTTCTGCCGAAAGCCCAGGCTCGAGACCATCCGGCCCACCCACCAGCAGCACCACGTCACGCCCCTGCATACGCCAGCTATCGGCTTCCCGGGCCAGCGTTTCAGTGCTCCAGGGCTTGCCCTTCACTTCCAAAGCTACCAAGTGCTCGTTGCCCTTGAGCCGCGCACGCACGCGTTCGCCCTCCACCGCGATGGCACGCCCGACGTCAGCATTACGCCCTCTTGTACCGGGGGCAATCTCTTCAATTTCCAGCGCAAAATCACGCGGCAGGCGCTTGCGGTATTCTTCAACGCCCCGGCTCACCCAGTCAGGCATGCGGGTGCCGACAGCCAGAATCCTGACCTTCATTGACAGCTCCTGGCAGGCAATCTTTCATGGCACTGCCTCCTTGGCGTTGCTCTTGGCATTATCCTTGCCCGGTGGCGTCAGTGCTGACGGTGCTGCTCCTCAACGACGGACTGGTCATCTGGTGGCAAATCAGCCCACAAGCGCTCCAGATCGTAGAGCTCCCGCGTCTCGGGCATCATCAGATGAACAACCACATCGCCAAGATCGACCAGTACCCATTCGGCACCGCCCTCACCCTCGACGCCCAGCGGCGGCACACCTGCGTTCTTGGCCTTGAAAACCACTTGCTGGGAGAGTGCCGACAAATGTCGACTGGATGTCCCGCTAGCTACAATCATCCATTCAGTAACGCTGGTTAGACGCGAAACGTCCATCAGCGCGATATCCTTGGCCTTGACGTCTTCCAGCGCGTCAACAACCAGTGTCTTCAGTGCGTCGCTATGCATGCTCTTTGATTCAACCCTCTGATTTTGGATAGCTGACCGTCTATTGTAGCGGCTCTTGAAGCAGCAAGCAGCGATCTTTAAGCCCAGACCAGCGATCTTTACGCCAAAACATTAACCATCGCCTGCTCCATATAAGCCAAGCGCCAACAAACGCCGCTCCACTTCAGCGGTCAACAGGTAGCGCACACTACGGCCACTGGCCAACCGCTGGCGAACCTCTGTGGCTGAAACTGCCATGCGCGTAGGTAGGCTGAGGCGCAACAGCCCTCCTGCCGGACTCGCCATCAGCTGATCCGCCGTTTGGACATCACGACCGGCAATCAGTTCGCCAAGCGCTACTGACAACGCAGCCCCATGGTCCGGCCGCTCCATCACCACCACATGTGCCAGTTCAAACAGCCGTTCGGGGGCATGCCAGTCGGCCAGCCGGAGAAAAGCATCATGGCCCAGGGCCATTACCAGCCGTGCCTGGTCTCCATACTCTGCGCGCAACTCAGTCAGGGTATCGGCACTGTAGGACGGCCCCGAGCGCTTGAGCTCACGTCCGTCCGCCACCAGCCCCGGAGTATCTCCTATGCCCAGCTGCAGCAGCTCCAACCGATGTTCAGCGCTGACACCCGGTACCTCGCGCAGCGGCGGGCGGGCAGCAGGCAGCATATGTACGCAGTCCAGCCCCAAGGCTTCGCGCAGCTCAACGGCGCTGCGCAAATGCCCCAGGTGTACCGGGTCAAAGGTACCGCCGAACATGGCGACACGTGGTTGAACTTGCTGCATGGGTGTCACTGCCGAGTCTGACCGTCACCGAATACCACGTACTTGCGTGTGGTCAGGCCCTCAAGCCCGACAGGGCCGCGGACATGCAGACGATCCGTAGAGATGCCGATCTCGGCACCCAGGCCGTACTCGAAGCCATCCGCAAAGCGCGTTGAGGCATTGACCATGACCGAACTGGAGTCGACCTCGGCTAGAAAGCGCCGCGCCAGTGTATAGTTTTCGGTCACGATGGCCTCGGTATGACCGGAGCTGTAACGCTCGATATGCTGCATGGCCGCTTCGATGCCGTCCACGACGCGAATCGCCAACACCGGCGCCAGATATTCTGCCTGCCAGTCTTCCTCAGTGGCCGCCTTGATATCACCCAGCACTTCACGGGTGCGCTCGCAGCCGCGCAACTCTACCTCATGCTCGCCGTAGCCCGCTGCCAGCTGCGGCAGCAGCGATGCGGCCAGAGGCGCATCCACCAGCAGTGTTTCCATGGTATTGCACGTGCCATAACGCTGAGTTTTAGCGTTAATGGCAATTGCCAACGCTTTGTCAGTGTCCGCACTGGCGTCGACATAAACATGGCAGACACCATCCAAGTGCTTGATCACCGGCACCCTGGCGTCACGGCTGATACGCTCGATCAGTGACTTCCCGCCGCGCGGAATGATCACATCCACATATTCAGCCATGCTGATCAATGTGCCTACGGCCGCTCGATCGGTGGTTGCCACGACCTGCACCGCGGCAGCCGACAGACCAGCACGCGCAAGTCCTTGGGCGATGCAGCCAGCTAGAGCAGCGTTGGACTCGCTGGCCTCAGAGCCGCCACGCAGGATGCAGGCATTGCCTGACTTCAGGCACAGGCTTGCCGCTTCGATGGTAACGTTGGGGCGCGACTCGTAGATGATACCGATCACCCCCAACGGCACGCGCATCTGGCCGATCTGCAGGCCGCTTGGCATGCTGCGCATGCCGTCAATGGCACCAACAGGGTCCGGCAGGGCCGCCACCTGGCCAAGCCCGGTAATCATGGCATCGATGCGACTGTCATCCAGCGCCAAGCGGTCCAGCAGCGCCGCATCCAGGCCGTTGTCACGGCCACGGGCCAGGTCACGGGCATTGGCGGCCAGCAACTCGGGGCGAGCGGCTTCCAGCGCCTCAGCCATGGCCAGCAGGGCCGCGTTCTTGAGCGCAGTATCAGCGCTACGCAGCTGAGCAGCCGCACCTTTGGCCTGCTCGCCAAGACCCAGCATATACGTGTGAACGTCATCAATAGTGGTCGCAGAATGGGAAACGTGAGCGGTCATGCCTTTGAGTAACTCCTGAGAAAAGCCCTGACAGATAGAAAGCCCGGATACAACGGCAATGTAGGCCCAGAGCAGGCCATGCAGACGGGCGCTACCCATCCAATACCTTCAATACTAAGTCACCATGAACGGCAAACACAAAGTGGCGATGTAGTTCACAAGCACCGGACTCATCGGCTAGCCTGTGCAACCTGCTACTGGAGCCAGACACACCGTGAACCTTGTTGATGCACTGAATGCCTGGGCGCCCTCGCCCACCACCCTGCTGCTTGTTGTTGCCGCTATTTCGCTGCTTGAGTCACTCGCTCTGGTTGGTATTTTGCTACCCGGCGTGGTGGTGCTCACCGCCGCGGCTTCGCTGGCCGGGC
The DNA here is from genome assembly GCF_052095765.1 of Halomonas sp. Lineage (GTDB taxonomy): Bacteria > Pseudomonadota > Gammaproteobacteria > Pseudomonadales > Halomonadaceae > Halomonas. The sequence goes on along the minus strand of NZ_JBQDJZ010000050.1, from coordinate 9,768 downwards.
ACCAGGAAGTTGCCATGTTTCCACTGCTGGCAGCGGCCTTTAGCGGTGCTGTCATCGGTGATGGTCTGAGCTTCTGGCTGGGCTATTCCCAGCGCGAACATGTCCGCTCAGTGTGGCCACTCAGCCGTTACCCCCAGTGGTTGGAGCAGGGGCAGAAGTTCTTCGAGCGCTACGGCACCCTGTCGATCTTTATTGGCCGCTTCGTGGGGCCGGTACGCCCCATCATTCCCCTGGTCGGCGGCATGATGCATATGTCGCCGCGCCTGTTCATCATGGCCAATCTGGCTTCTGCCGTGCTGTGGGCACCGGCCTATATTCTTCCCGGTTACCTACTCGGCCACGCCTGGCAGTACATGCCAATCATGTCGCACGAGCTGCGCAGCTGGCTAATCAGCCTGAGCATACTCATCGTTATGTTGGCTATCGTGTTTTCCTGGCTGCGCCTACAGCTGCAGCGCGGCGGCAGAGTCTATTGGCTTTTCACCAACCTGGCTCGGCGCAACCGGCTGATGCGCGGACTGTGGCTAAGGCTCATCACTCCACAGCGTAGTGAGCCGCCGCTGGCCAGCTGGCTATTGCTGCTGACATCACTAACTGCGTTTTCGGGCCTGTCCATTGCTGTCATCCATGTCCATGGCCCTTTCCGCCTGGATATCCAGCTCCGCGACCTAGTCATGGAGTTTGTTCAGCCCGGCCAATTGAATCTGGCCAGCACACTGGACCGTGTCGGCGACATGTACGGCATCATCGCGATCATCATTCCCTGGGCGGCATGGATGTTATGGCGTAAACGCGTCGACCTGTTTGCCCATTGGAGCGCCGCCTTGATCGGCATTGCGCTGCTTAACACCCTGGGCAAGATCAGCATTGGCCGTGGCCGTCCCTGGGCACCCGAGCACCTGAGCGAGTCTTTCTCTTACCCCAGCGCCCATGCGTCAACGACCATCCTGCTGCTTGGCCTGATGGCCGCCTTTATCGCTACCCAGTTGCCCATGGCACGTCGCTTCTGGGTTTACTGGGCAGCCATTGTGGCCGGCATGATGATGGCTCTGTCGCGTGTGCTGCTTGGCGTACACTGGCTCAGCGACATTGTCGGTGGCGCGCTGCTTGGGCTGGTGATCAGCGCCCTAACCCAGCTTTCATGGCAGCGTGTTGCGCGCCCCGGGCTTGACGACATGCCCTGGAAGCGCCTGCTGCTGGCCTCGGCGCTTATGGTCACCCTACGCCTGCAGGTATTGGGTACCATCTGACGCTCCTGTTACCGCCACCTGACATTACCGGACCCGAGACATGCGCCTGATCATTGCCGAAAAACCCAGTGTCGGACGCGCAGTTGCCGACGTGCTTCCCAAACCTCACCAAAAAGGGGATGGGTTTATCAGGGCGGGGAATGGCGATGTTGTTACCTGGTGTATTGGCCATTTACTGGAACAGGCCGAGCCGGAGGCTTATGCCCCCGAGTACAAGAAATGGAAGAAAGAGCACCTGCCCATCATCCCGGTGGAATGGAAGCATCATGTTAAAAGCAAAACCCGCTCGCAGTTCAATACAGTCAAAAAACTGATTAAAGAAGCCGATCAACTCATCAACATGGGTGACCCTGACCGCGTAGGCCAAATCCTGGTTGATGAAGTCATTAATTACTCAGGGGTGAATAAAGCAAAACGCGACGCCACTTTGCGCTGTCTCGTTAACGACATGAACCCCGCTGCGATTAAAAAAGCGCTGAATGATCTACGCAAGAACACCGATTTCATTCCGTTAGCGACATCAGCCTTGGCAAGAGCCAGAGCGGACTGGTTGTACGGTATCAATATGACTCGCCTATGCACCCTGCTAGGGCAAAGTGCTGGTTATAACGGTGTTTTGTCCATTGGGCGTGTACAGACACCCGTTTTGGGCTTGGTAGTACACCGTGACCAGGAAATAGAAAACTTTGCCTCCAAGCCCTTCTATGAGGTGTTCATCACGCTTCAAACACAAGCGGGGGAGTCCTTTATCGCAAAGTGGAAACCCAGCACTGCTTGTGAGCCTTACATGGATGAAGAGGGTCGTGTGGTCTCACGCAAACTTGCAGAAATCGTGCTAGATAAAGTGAGAGGAAAAAACGGCAGCATCAAAGCCGTTAAACGTGACAAGAAAAAACAGCCTGCGCCCTTGCCCTACAACCTGTCTGCTCTACAGATTGATGCTTCGAAACGCTTCAACCTTAACGCTCAAAAGACGCTGGATATATGCCAGCAGTTATACGAGCGTCATAAGCTGATCACCTACCCACGGTCTGATTGTCGTTATCTGCCAAACGGCCACTATGACGAGCGTAAAACCGTAACGCAGTCGATTGCCAAAACAACAACGTCGCTTGCTAATGCCGTAAATAACGCTGACCTCGGCTTGAGGAGCAAGGCATGGAACGACTCGAAAGTGGGTGCCCACCACGCCATCATTCCGACATCCAGGTCAATGCCTTCTGATCGGCTGTCACAGGATGAGAAGAATATCTACGAACTTGTTGCCCGACAGTACCTGATGCAGTTCTACCCACCCTTTCAATATGCAGAGCATCAGATTGATAGCGAGCTTGAAGGCGGCTTGTTTATCGCTAAGCAAAAGTCTGTCGTTTCCGATGGCTGGAAGGCTCTATTGCCGCCCCAGAGAAATGCAAAGCAAGATGGCGAGTTCTCGTCAGTAGCATTGCCGAATGTCAAAACGGGTGATTCTGTAGCCTGCGCTGAAGGACGGCTGGACGAAAAGCAGACCAGCCCGCCGAAGCGCTTTACGGATACAACCCTGCTGGCTGCCATGACGGGCATCGCTCGGTTTGTCTCAGACCCTGAGATCAAAAAAGTGCTCAGAGCAACCGACGGGCTCGGTACCGAAGCCACCCGCGCAGGCATCATCGAGCTGTTGTTCAAGCGCCAGTTTCTGACCAAAAAAGGCAAAGAGATCCACTCAACCGATATCGGAAAGCAACTCGTAAAAACCCTGCCCGAACGCATGGTGGCTCCCGATATGACAGCACACTGGGAGTCGCAACTAGACGCCATCAGTGAAAAACGGATGCGCTATGGACACTTCATGCAGCCGTTGACGGAAGGCCTGAGGGCACTGATCATTGAAGTAGAAAAGCAGAACTTCGCCGGTTTGAAAGGCATGGGCAAGAAAACGGTGAGAAAAAGAAAAGCGACGCGTAAAAAAACCACCGCATCATCACGCTAAAGCCAGGTTCAGAATAAGGAAGCAAAGCATGCCAGAGGAGGTATCAACAGCAAACACAACGTTGATTGTTGGCCCTGGCGCGGTGGGGCGCCTGCTGGCCATGCATCTGTCACTGCAGGTGCCGGTACTGCTGGTAGGACGCCGTGAGTTGGGCTCGCACCACTCCTTGGTCACCCCTGACGGCAAGATACTTGAGCGACAGCTACACAGCCTAGTAAGCAGCCAGCTGAGCCGGAGTACTGTGAACAAGGTTGAAACCGTTTACCTAACCACTAAAGCCTATGCCACCGAAGCGGCACTCGATTCGCTCAGCGGCATTCTGCCGCCGACTGCCGCGCTGGTACTGTGGCAGAACGGCTTTACCGTACAACCGACCATCAGCGCCAGCTGGCCCGGCCCGGTGCTGTGCGCCAGCACTACCGAAGGCGCTTATATCAACGACAGCCCTGACCAGCAGCGTGTGATCCACGCGGGGCGTGGACACACCGTTATCGGCGATCTGGATAACCACTACCCTGAGCTTGCTACCCAACTGGCACAGCGGCTCGTGGCCACTGGTATGAGCGCCGAGGCGGTAGCCGACATCCGCCTCAGACTGTGGCACAAACTAGCCATCAACGCGGCCATCAACCCTCTGGTCGCGCGTTACCGAATCCGCAACGGCCAGCTCCGCGACCGCCCGTTTCGGCCCATGGTGACGGAACTGATCGACGAAATTCAGGCCGTCCTTGCCGCTGAAGGCATTCACCCGCCCTCCTTGGGCTGGCACGGCCTCATCTGGAGCGTGATCGACGCGGCCGCCAACAACCGGGCCTCTATGTTGCAAGACATTCTCGCCGAGCGACCCACCGAGCACGCTGCCATTCTGGGCCCGTTATGCGATGCGGCTGAGCGCTACGGGATCCCAGCACCAGGGCTCAGAGCACTGCTGAAATGGCTGGCTTCGCGTGGATAGCTGCAAATAGCCGCTGCCTGGAGCGACTGGCCGGGCACCGAACTGCCTGCTATTATTGGTAATCTCTATCTCACGATAACGCCACACTCGGCGGCGAATGTTTCCGGGGTCAGATCCATGAACAGATCAGGAACCCAGCGCCAACGGGCTTTGTCGACACAAGCACTATCCAGACAAACCCTGTCACGGCTGCTACTGCTGACAGCGTTGCCTGTGCTCTCACTTGGCACCCAGAGTGCCCTTGCCACCCAGCACCCACAGGATGTCTCTGAGTCGTCCAGTTATTTCTATCAGGGCTCCTACCTAACCAGCATTGGTGAGGGCCTTGAGCTTCTGGGTAATAGCGTGTCGTCAATGGACGGCGTTACGTCGGGCTTCAGGCTTACTGCTGGCTTCACTCCCATGGACTTCCCGCTGCTCGATTTCGGTGCCGAGATTGACTACCGCGAAAGCGACGAAGTGCCCTTTGTGGCAAGCCACGGCTCCAGCCAGCTGGTGGATACCACCAGCCTCGGTGGTAGTCTCCTGGCCGGTATACGGATGGGCGACTTCGGCATGTATGCCAAATCTGGCTATGCCGGCTGGCAGGGCGAAATTGTGACCGGCCGACCCGACGCCAGCATCAAAGGCGGTATGGCGCGAGTTAATGGCTTTGGCGCCCACCTGGCAGTCAACGGCGTCATCAGCCGACTCAACTACGAGCGCTTCGACGAGCCCAGCCTGTCGCACCTCAACATGGTAACCGCTTCGGTGCATATTCCATTCTGATGACTCGCCAGCTGACAGACAGCTGTTGCGTTGGCCGTGTTGCTGCCACTGACTCTTGCTTACTGTGAGCTTATCCTCACAAATCGGGCCACCCTGAAAACCTCAGTGGTGGCCCGATGCGTATCATGGCTGTTTTCTTTCAGTACGGTGCCGGAACCTAGCCCGTGTTACGCAGCCCCGCGGCAATACCTGCCATGGTCACCATCAACGCGCGAGACAGATCCGCACTAATCGCACCATCAGCGTCGCGGTTACGCTGCAATAGCTCGGCCTGCAGCCCATGGAGCGGGTCGATATACGGATTACGCACCTCTATCGCCTGGCGAATCAGCGGCGTGCTTTCCAGCAAGGTCTGCTGATCGAGGATAATCAATAGCGCCTCGTTAAGGTTGGCAAAGCGCTTCCGAAGACGCTCACCCAACTGTTCAAGCGCGGGCTCATTGACCAGCCGGTGCTCGTAGTAGGTGGCGATATCCACATCGGCCTTGGCCAGCAGCATTTCTAGCATGTCCAGGTAGGTGCCAAAGAACGGCCACTGGTGGCGCATCTCCTGCAACGCTTTAAGCCCCTCCTCTTCCGCCAGACGCCTAGCAAAAGCTTCACCGCTACCCAACCAGGCAGGCAGCATCAGGCGGGTCTGAGTCCAGGCAAAAATCCACGGAATGGCACGCAACGTTTCTACGCCGCCATCCTGTCGGCGTTTAGCAGGGCGCGAGCCCAGTGGCAGCCGGCCAAGAGCGGCCTCTGGTGTCACCGCACGGAAATATGGCACGAAGTCAGGGTCTTCTCGCACCACGCTGACGTAGCCCTGGTGGGCAATACCGGACAAGCGTTCCATTTCGGCGCGCCACGCTGGCTTGGGTTCCGGTGGTGGCAGCAAGGTGCCTTCAAGCACCGCACAGGCATAGATCTCCATGGAACGCAGGGCGATGTCCGGCTGACCGAATTTGAAGCGGATCATCTCGCCCTGCTCGGTCACCCTCAGGCTGCCATTGACTGAACCTGGCGGCTGCGACAGGATGGCAGCGTGAGCGGGACCACCGCCACGCCCGACTGTACCACCACGACCGTGAAACAGAGTCAGCTTGATATCATGGCGGCGGCACACTCCAACCAGACCTTCCTGCGCCCGGTATTGCGCCCAGGCGGCAGCTAGCTGACCAGCATCTTTGGCCGAGTCGGAATAGCCGATCATGACTTCCTGACAGTTGCCGACCAGCGCCCGATAGCCCGGCAGACTCAGCAGCTGGTCGACCACATCCGGCGCCCGGTTAAGGTCATCGAGGGTTTCAAATAGCGGGGCAATTGGTAACTTGGCACCGCCGCCCACCTCTTTCATCAGCAACGCCACACACAACACGTCAGAAGGTTGGGCCGCCATGGAAATCACATAGGTGCCCAATGACTCGGCAGGCTCATTGGCCGCTACCCGGAAGGTATCAATGACTTCTCGAGTTTCAGCAGAACACTCCCAACGGCGTGGAATCAGCGGACGGCGTGACGCCAGCTCATCTAGCAGGAATTCCTGGCGCTGCTGTTCATTCCATTCACGGTAGTGACCAATGCCCAACGATTCGGTCAGCTCCTCCATCACCTGCTCATGGCGAGCGGCCTCCTGACGCAGATCCAGCTTGGCCAAGGTAACGCCAAACACAGCCACCCGGCGCAACGTATCGAGCAGCACACCATTAGCGATTATGTCCAGCCCCACATCGCACAGCGAGCGGTAACAGGCCAGCAGAGGAGAATATAGCTGGTCGCGGGTTTCGATGATCGGCCCGCCATCATAAGGTTTACCGTCAAGACGCGCCTTGGCCCAGTCACGGGTCGACTCCACCCGCACCAGCAAACGCTTGAGCAGTTCACGATACGGTTCAGCGACATCGCCGACTTCAGCACGCAGCGCGCTGTTGGCCTTCCACATCGACAGTTCATTCTTGAGCTGGTCCAGGTCACGCAGATACAGATCCGCGGCCATCCAGCGGCCCAGCAGCAGAACTTCGCGAGTTACTTTGGCGGTGACATTGGGGTTCCCATCGCGGTCGCCGCCCATCCAGGAAGCGAAACGAATGGGTGCGGCGTCCAGGAGCAAACGCTCACCGGCAACGTCCAGCAGTAGATTGTCCAGATCACGGTGGAAGTCCGGCACGGCTTTCCACAGCGAGTTCTCGATAACCGCAAACCCCCACTTGGCTTCATCCACAGGCGTAGGGCGCTCGTGGCGGATTTCATCCGTATGCCAGGCCTGGCCGACCAGTTCAGACAGCCGCCCTCGGGCCCGCGCACCTCGCTCGGGATAGTCGGTGGACGACTCGATATCGGTCAGACAGTCGTCAATGGCGTCGTATTTCTGGATCAGGGTGCGCCGGATAATCTCAGTAGGATGCGCGGTAAGCACCAGCTCAACGCGCATTTCTGCCAGCGCCTGCACCAGCCTGCGCGGCGAGTGTCCATTTTCAATGGCGCGCTTGAGCAGGTCTCCTAACATGGGCTGGGTGCCTGGCTTATAGTCTTCCACGTGCCGGAAGCGGGCACGGTAGTGCTGTTCGGCGATATTGGCCAGATTAAGAAACTGGTTAAACGCCCGGGTCACGGGCAGCAGTTCGTTGTCGGGCAGTTCACGCAGGTATTCGATCAGCGCCTGACGGCCTTCACGCTCGCCCTGCTGCCCCTGCTTGGCCAAGGCACGAATGGTCTCGATACGCGCAACAAACTCCTCACCAAGATCATCGGCAATGGTATGCCCCAGGCTGTCACCCAGAATCCGGACGTTATCACGCAGTGACTCGTGTAGATCGGTGCTCATGCCTAAGACTCCTCCTTGTTGTGCCAACTGAGTTGTGCCGCTTGCTTGGCCTCACACCATAGCTGATCCATACGCTCAAGGCTCGACTCGCCAGGCGTCAGGCCGTCGCAGGCCAAGGCCTGCTCGACATGACGAAAGCGCTGCTCAAACCGGCGGTTAGTGCCACGCAGGCAGTCTTCCGGGTCAGCCCCAAGCTTTCTAGCCAGATTCACCGCCGCAAACAGCAAGTCGCCAATCTCGTCGGCAGCATGTCTGATATCACCGGCATCCAGCGCCTCTTCAATCTCGCCCAGCTCCTCATGCAGCTTGGCCACAACGCCGGAGGTATCTGGCCAGTCGAACCCCACACGGGCCGCGCGCTTTGACAGTTTGGCAGCACGCGACAACGCTGGCAGCGCCAGCGGAACGTCGTCCAACACCGAACTTCTAGCGGGCTGGGACGCCGCCGGCGCCTGTCTCCAGGCCTTCCGCTCCTCTGCCTTGAGCGCTTCCCAACGGGTATTGACCTGGCTGCTTTCAAGCTGCTCAGCGCTCACACCACTGCGCCGCGAGGCCAGTGTGCCGTCAGGGAAGACATGCGGATGCCGGCGCAGCATCTTGGCCGTGAGGGTGTCGACAACGTCATGAAAATCGAAGCGCTGCTCTTCTGCGCCAATGCTGCTGTAAAAGACCACTTGGAACAGCAAGTCGCCCAGCTCGCCGGGCAGTTCATCATAGGCGCACCGCTCAATAGCATCGGCCACTTCGTACGCTTCTTCCAGGGTATGCGGCACTATGGTGTCCCAGCGCTGACGCACATCCCATGGGCAGCCATACTGCGGGTCGCGCAGCACCGCCATCAGGGTCAGCAGGTCGTCAAGATCATGACGTGGCTCACTAGTACTCACACTCATTTTCGCCCCCTCCGCAAGGCCACAGGCTTGACCTCCCTCAGGCGGCGGACTTCAAACACGTTAGGCAGTTGCTGGATTCTGGTCAGTAGGCGGCCCAGCATTTCAAGCCCCTCCACCTCTAGGGTGATATACAGACGCGCAATACCGTCGTCAGTGTCCATTCGGGTATTGACCGACAGCACATTGATCTTTTCGCTACTTAACACGGTTGTCACATCACTAAGCAGTCCGGAGCGGTCCCAGGCTTCAATCTCGATATCCACCGGGTACTGGGTACGCGCCCGGTCACCCCATTCCACCTCGATGATACGCTGCGGCTCATCAAGGCTCAGCTGCAGGATATTGCTGCAGTCGCTGCGGTGCACGGTAACGCCGCGTCCCTGGGTGATAAAACCGACAATCGGTTCACCAGGCACCGGACTACAGCAGTTGGCCATGCTGGTCTTGAGATTACCGACGCCAAGCACAGTGATGTCACCTGTGCCACCGTTGGATTGGCGACGCGGCTTGGCTAGCAGCTTGTCCAACGCCTCATGCCCATCGCTTTCACCAAACAACTGCTGAGCCTGATGCAATACCTGACCGATACGCAAATCACCCGCGCCGATCGCCGCGTACATGTCATCCGCTGAGGTGTAATTCACCTTGCTGGCCAGCCGCTGAATATCCATTCCCGGCACGTCCAGGCGTTTCATTTCACGCTCGAACAGCGCGCGACCTTCTTCAAGGTTGAGGTCACGGTTCTGGTGTTTCAGCCACGCCTGGATTTTTGAGCGAGCACGCGAGGTGCGCACATAGCCAAGGCTCGGGTTGAGCCAGTCGCGACTCGGCCCGCCCTTGCTGGCGGTAAGAATCTCGACCTGCTGGCCGGTCTTTAGGCGATAGGTCAGCGGGACAATACGCCCATTGACCTTGGCACCACGGCAGCGATGGCCGACCTCGGTATGCACCCGGTAAGCGAAATCGATAGGCGATGCTTCTTTCGGTAAATCAATGATGTGGCCGTCCGGCGTGAAGGTATAGATGCGGTCTGGGGCAATATCGTTTTGCAACCCCTCGCGCAGCTCTCCGCTATGGCCCACGTCTTCCTGCCACTCGAGCACCTGACGCAGCCAGGCTATCTTGTC
>NZ_JBQDJZ010000049.1:9584-19713 GCF_052095765.1 Halomonas sp. | reverse complement strand
CGGCGCCCCAGGCGGCGGCGGTTTCCACGGCGTCGCAAGGGCGCCAGGTGGAAAGGTTCGGCGTCGAGCGTAGGTTGGTGAGCTGCTCCACCGGCTGGTGGGTGGGGCCGTCTTCGCCAAGGCCGATGGAGTCGTGGGTGAACACGTAGATGGCTCGCTTGCCCATCAGTGCCGCCATGCGCACGGCATTGCGCATGTACTCCATAAAAATCAAGAAGGTAGCGCCGTAGGGAATGAAGCCGCCGTGCAGCACGATGCCGTTCATGATGGCGCCCATGCCGAACTCGCGCACGCCGTAGTGCAGATAGTTGCCGTCGGGCGCTTCTGGTGTGATGGCCTTGGCGCCGTTCCAGAATGTCAGGTTGGATGGCGCCAGATCAGCGCTGCCACCGAGCAGCTCAGGCAGCTGTGGGCCCAGCTCGTTAAGGCAGTTGAAAGAGGCCTTGCGCGAGGCAATGCTTTCACCTTTTTCCTGGGCCTGTTGAACCATGGCTTCCATGGGGAACTCGGTAGGCAGTTTGCACTGCATGCGGCGCTTGAATTCGCGGGCCAGCTCGGGATGCTCGGCCTGATAGCGCTCCATGCGCTCCTGCCACTGCTGCTGGGCAGTCGCCCCCGCTTCGCGCGCATCCCAGCCTTGATAGATTGGCTCTGGCACATGAAAAGGCGCATGTGGCCAGTCGAGCTGCTGGCGAGCAGCGGCGATTTCGTCGTCACCCAGCGGTGCACCGTGGGTGGCAGCGGTGCCTTGCATGTTGGGCGCACCAAAGCCGATCACAGTCTGGCAGATGATTAGGCTGGGTCTATCGTCGTGATTTTTTGACAGCTCAATCGCCGCCTTGATTTCCTCGGGCTTGTGGCCGTCAACCTTGGGCACCACGTGCCAGCCGTATGCCTCGAAGCGCTTAGCAGTGTCGTCGGTAAACCAGCCTTTGATCTCGCCGTCGATGGAGATGCCGTTATCGTCGTAGAAGACGACCAGCTTGCCGAGCTGCTGGGTGCCGGCCAGCGAGCTGACTTCATGGGAGATGCCTTCCATCAGGCAGCCGTCACCCACAAAGCAGTAGGTGTGATGGTCGACGAGGGTGTGGCCGGGGCGGTTGAACTGTGCTGCTAGGGTTTTCTCGGCCAGTGCCATGCCCACGGCGTTGGCCAGCCCCTGACCTAGCGGACCGGTGGTGGTCTCGATGCCCGGCGCGTAGCCGAACTCCGGGTGGCCAGCGGTCTTAGCGTTGAGCTGACGGAAATTCTGCAGCTGCTCCAGATCCAGGTCGTAGCCGGTCAGGTGCAGCAGAGAATAAAGCAGCATGGAACCGTGGCCGTTGGACAGCACGAAGCGGTCGCGGTCAGGCCACTTGGGGTCGGCTGGGTTGTGCTTGAGAACATCGTTCCATAGCACTTCGGCAATATCGGCCATGCCCATGGGCGCGCCGGGATGGCCGGATTTGGCCTTCTGTACAGCATCCATGGATAGGGCGCGAATGGCATTGGCCAGTTCGAAACGGGATGGCATGAGTCAGCTCCTCGCCTGTGGCGGATGGTATGCAATCACACTCTGGGGTGCCTCGGACGGCGAAGAGCCGAGTGCACGATAAGGTATCAGCTGGCAGCCCAGCTGTTTTGTGCCACACAGTCGTCAGCGGCACATTGTGAATCCGGTGCCATATTGTCGCTGAGATAGCCCCGGCCTTCAATTAACTGTTCGGTTTGTGCCCGGTTTCCGCGAGTGCTGTCATGCCTGGCGCTGAAGGTGTAAACTTTGCGCTATCAAATGCCCGCAGTTCGTAGCCTGTGGGCAGGCTATCAACTTATTCCTGCAGGTCGCGAGCGCCATGAGCGAGTACTCCCTTTTTACCTCCGAGTCCGTTTCCGAAGGACACCCGGATAAGATTGCCGACCAGATTTCCGATGCCGTGCTTGACGCCATCATTGCCCGCGACAAGCAAGCGCGGGTGGCCTGCGAAACCCTAGTCAAGACTGGTGTGGCCATTGTGGCCGGTGAGATTTCTACCGCTGCCTGGGTCGATCTGGAAGAGCTGGTGCGCAAGGTGATTACAAAAATCGGCTACACCTCGTCTGATGTAGGCTTCGACGGTGAGACCTGCGGCGTGCTAAACCTGATCGGCAAGCAGAGTGTCGAGATTGCCCAAGGTGTTGACCGTGCCACACCGGAAGAGCAGGGGGCCGGTGATCAGGGGCTGATGTTTGGCTATGCCACCAACGAGACGGAAAGTTACATGCCGGCGCCGATTCATTACGCCCACCGGCTGGTGGAGCGCCAGGCCCAGCTGCGCAAAGGCGGCCTGCTGCCTTGGTTGCGCCCTGATGCCAAGAGCCAGTTGACCTTCCGCTATGACGAGGCGGGCAAGCCCTGCGGCGTGGATGCGGTGGTGCTATCGACCCAGCACGACCCGGATATCGATCAGGATGAGCTGCGCAAGATGGTGAAGCGCGAGATCATCGAACAGGTGATTCCCGCTGAGTGGCTGACCGATTCAACGCAGTACCACATCAACCCTACTGGGCGTTTCGTGATCGGTGGCCCGGTGGGCGACTGTGGTCTGACTGGCCGCAAGATCATTGTTGATACTTACGGCGGCATGGCGCGTCATGGTGGCGGGGCTTTCTCCGGTAAGGACCCATCCAAGGTAGATCGCAGCGCCGCCTATGCGGGGCGCTATGTGGCTAAGAACATCGTGGCCGCTGGCCTAGCCGAGCGCTGCGAGATTCAGGTGTCTTACGCTATCGGTGTGGCCGAGCCCACGTCGGTGTCAATCAATACCTTTGGTTCGGGCAAGATTGATGATGAGCGTATCGCTGAGTTGGTGCGTGAACACTTCGATCTACGTCCAGTTGGTATCCTACGCATGCTCGACTTGCTGCATCCGATGTATGAGTTGACGGCGGCCTACGGCCACTTCGGTCGCGAGCCTTTTGAGACCAGCTACGACTGGACCGACACCGACGGCAGCAAGCATACCGAGACTTTTACTGCCTTCCCCTGGGAGAAGACTGACCGTGCCGAGATGCTGCGCAAAGCAGCCGGACTCTAGGGACGTATAATCTTCTGCTTAAATCTCAGTTTGAAAAAGGTTGAGAGCACACAGGCCCCGCCGGCATTGCCGCGCGGGGCTTCTGCTATGTTTAGGAAATACCCGAGAGGAAGGGTCCTATGGGTCATTTTCTGTGTGCTCTCCGTACTGTTCTTGGTGGTGCTGTATTTTTCGCGCTCTGTGTTTGCGGCGGCGCTGCTCAAGCCCAGACTCCTGCCCAGGCGAAAGGCGATTGTCCGGACTGGTCTGGGTCCCGTGCTGAGCAGGAGATCTCGGCGCTGTATGCGCGTCTGACTGACTGGAACCGCGCTTATCGTCAGCAGGGAAGCTCGCCGGTCAGCGATTCGGTCTATGATCAGGCCCGTCAGCGGCTGGATGCTTGGCGGCAGTGTTTCCCCGCGCTGTCACTGTCTTCCTCTATCGTCGATATCGGTCTTGCGCCCACTGGGGAGGCCATTCACCCGGTGCCTCATACCGGCATTGGTAAGCTTACTGATGCCGCGGCGGTGCGTGCCTGGCTGGAGCAGCGGTTAAAGGAGCCGCCTGGTGAGCACACAGGCGTGTGGGTGCAGCCCAAGATCGATGGTGTTGCGGTGAGCCTGGTGTATCGCAGCGGTGAGCTGGTGCGTGCCATCAGCCGGGGCGATGGGGAATCAGGCCAGGACTGGACCGGTCGGGTGCTGGAGCTGCCAGGCGTTCCCACACGGTTGGCGACTGACCTGTCGACTAGCCAGGAGCTGGTGGTGCAGGGCGAGCTGTATCGTCGCGAGAGTAATCATGTGCAGCGACGTGATGGTAGCGCTGGCGGGCGAGGTCAGGTGGCCGGCTGGTTGGCCCGGGAGCAGCTATCGCCGGCGTTGGCTGCGCGTATCGGCCTGTTTGTGTGGGATTGGCCTGCTGGCCCCGAAACCATGACCGAGCGTCTGGACAGGTTGACAGCGCTGGGCTTTGATTCCGCTGAGTGGACGCAACGCGTTAGTGATTTTTCCAAGGTGCAGGCGCTGCGGCAGGGCTGGTATCGTGGCGAGCTGCCGTTTGCCACCGATGGCATTGTGCTCAAGCAGGACAGGCGACCTGCCGCTGAGCAGTGGCAAGCCGAGCCGCCGAGCTGGGCGGCCGCCTGGAAGTATCCCGCTCGCGAGGCGCTGGCTGAGGTGCGTGAAGTGAGCTTCACCATTGGCCGCACCGGGCGGATCACACCAGTGCTAGAACTGGTGCCGGTGATAATGGACGGGCGGCGGATTACCCGAGTTTCGGTCGGATCGTTGGCGCGGTGGCGGGAAATGGATATTCGTCCGGGAGATCAGGTGCGGCTGGCGCTGGCTGGGCTGGTTATTCCGCGACTGGAGGACGTGGTGTGGAGGGCCAGTATTCGGCCGGAGGTCGTACCGCCCGACATTTCGCGTTACCACGCTTTGAGTTGCTGGCAGCCAACGCAGGGCTGTGAGCAGCAGTTCATGGCCCGGCTTGAATGGATGGACGACGATCAGGCGCTGGGGCTTGCGGGCATTGGCCCTGGTACCTGGCAGGCGCTGATGGAGGCAGACTTGTTGGAAGGCCTGCTGGATGCTTTCACGCTGAGCAAGGCCGAGCTACGCCGTGCCTATGGCATTGGGCGCATCAAGGCTGAACGTCTGAAACAGCATTTTATGTCGGCCCAGCGGCGGCCTTTTGCCGACTGGCTTGAAGCGCTCGGCGCACCGCCTGGCTGGGAGGATGCGTTGTCAGATAACTCGAACGAAAACAGCTGGGCGATCTTAGCTGGTCGCTCGGTTAAGCAGTGGCAAGATATTCCTGGCGTTGGCCCGGTCCGCGCCAAGGCGCTACATGATTACTTCAGCCACCCGCAGGTAAATGCACTGGCCCAACAGCTGGCTGAGCTAGGCGTGGCGGGGTTCAGTCCGTTGCAATAATCAGCGGTGCTGGCGCTGACCTTGACGTTGGTTTTGGTATTGTGGCTGGGGTAGTCGGGCCAGGCGCAACGGTTTTTACCGTGAAGCCGACAGTTTCATTCAGGGCGGCCTGTTGCGATATCTTTGGTGGTACCGTTCCTCCACATCTTCGAATCATCAAAAGGTCATGCCATGTTGTCGCGCCTGCGCACTCTCTTCGATACCTTCACCCTGCTGCTGATGGCGGTGGTTGCTGTGGCGACGCTTCTCCCGGCCCAGGGTGCGGGCGAGGTGTTTTTCATGTGGCTTACGCGGCTGGCAATTGCGCTGCTGTTTTTCATGCACGGTGCCAAGCTGTCGCGACAGGCGATTGTCGCCGGTGCGACCCACTGGCGGTTGCATCTGCTGGTGTTTGCCTGCACTTTCGTGATGTTTCCGCTGATCGGCTGGGCGCTTTATCCGTTGTTGCTGCCGGTTCTGGGCAAGCCCCTGACCATCGGCATGCTGTATCTGTGCGCGCTGCCGGGCACGGTGCAGTCGGCCATAGCCTTTACCTCGATTGCCCGCGGCAATGTGTCGGCGGCGGTGTGTAGCGCCTCGGCTTCAAGCCTGATCGGTATCGGACTGACGCCATTACTGTTGATGCTGTTGCTAGATGCTGAGGGCGACAGTCAGGCTGCGGCGAGCCTGGATGCGGTACTCAAGATCTGTGTACAGCTGCTGCTGCCCTTTGTGCTGGGGCACTTGTCGCGGCCCTGGACTGGCGACTGGATCAATCGCAATCGCAGCTGGCTGGTGAGTGTCGATCAAAGCTCAATTCTGCTGGTGGTCTACACCGCCTTCAGCGCCTCGGTGGTCGGCGGGCTGTGGCAGGAGGTGTCGGCGCGCGAGCTAATGGCGCTGACGTTAGTATGCTGTGCGCTACTGGCGCTGGTGCTGTGCCTGACTACCTGGCTGGCGCGGCGGCTAGGCTTCAATCGTGAGGATGAGATTACCATCGTGTTCTGCGGCTCGAAGAAGAGCATGGCTACCGGCGTGCCCATGGCCCAGCTGCTGTTTACCGGCGGTGCCATTGGCCCGGCGTTGCTGCCGCTGATGATTTTTCACCAGATCCAGTTGATGGTGTGTGCGGTGCTGGCCCAGCGCTATGCAAGCCGTGCGGCGCCCGAAACTCAGCCGGTCACCAGCGGCAGCATCAGCCCCAGGTAGAAGGGAATCAGCAACGGTGCGGCCAGGGTGGTGAGCAGTACTGCCAGCGCACCTTTTTCGGGTGCGATGCCCAGCTCCATGGCGACCACCACCACGTTGGCAGCCATGGGCACCACGCCGATCAGCAGCAGCGCCATGGCCAGATCCTGAGATAGCCCGATGCTGGCCTGAATCGCTATGACGGCGGCCAGCATCAGCGCCGGCCACAGCAGGTAGCGCACCCCCACACAGGCACCAATAAAACGCAGATCGAACTCGCGCGGCGAGACGCGGCCCAGTGTCATGCCGATGATCATCATGCCAAGCAGGGTGTAGGCCGCGGGGAAGACCTCGAGTCCACGCATCACGCTGGGTGGCACCTCAAAATTAATGCTCTCGAACAGCAGGGCGGTAAGAAAGGCATAGATGAGTGGCAGGCGGGTGATCTTGAGCAGGCTCTCGCGCACCGAAAAACGGCCCCTGGCGCTGAGATAGAAGCCCAGCGTGAACTCATACAGGGTGACGCCCAGCACGGCGAACAGGTACAGGGTGACGCCTTCACTGGGCAGCAGCACGATGGCCACTGGCAGCCCGAAATAACCGGTGTTGCCGGTACCGGCCGAGAACGCCAGCACGGCACTCTCGTCGGCCGGCAGCAGACGTCGTGCTACTGCGTTGACCAGCAGTGCCACGCAGCAGGCAGTGGCAAACAGCGTAGCGGTGATCAGCAGATAGGCAGGTGTTGGCCCGCCCAGCACCAGTCCGCGGAAGAAGGTCAGTGGAGCGATCAGATAGATCAGCAGTGTGGCGATGGGGCGTGGGTCAACCGACAGCTGGCGGGCGGCGAATATGCCCAGCGCTACATAGGCCAGCAATGTCCACAGCGGACCAAGCAGGGTAGAGGGATCAATGGTCATTCAGAACTACCGTAACGACAGGAAGATGATGTCGCATCATGCCTTGGCGAGGCCTGACTGTCTCGGTGTGAGCGATGTTGTCACTGAGACAGCGATTATTTATAACATTTTTCGATATTAAGGTTGTTTGTTATGTGAATAAAATCGATGCGGGATCGCGAAACTTTCATTGTTCGTCGCGAACAACTATCGGCACAATGGCGTTATGGCATCATGTAGCTACTCTCAGTCAGCTGCCTTGTAATGCCGAATATCACCTGAATAAATATTGCATAATGACATTACGCAGACACGCGAGAAGAGAGGGACCGGGCCATGAGTGTGCAAGAGTATCCGTTGGGTATCAGCTTCGAATTCTTTCCGCCCAATACGCAGGTTGGACGTGACAAGTTGGTCATGACGCGGGATGCTCTGGCCAGCCGTCAGCCGCGCTTCTTCTCAGTAACCTATGGTGCTGGCGGTTCGACCCAGAAGCGAACCCTGAGCACGGTGCGTTCCGTGCGCGAAAGTGGCATCACCACCGCGCCACATCTGTCATGCGTCGGCAGCGAGAAGGCCATGCTACGCGAGGTGCTGACGCAGTTTCGTGAAGATGGCATCGATAGTCTGGTGGCGTTGCGCGGGGACCTGCCTTCTGGTATGAGCGGAATTGGCGATCTGGGCTATGCCAACGAGCTAGTGGAGTTTATCCGTGACGAGACCGGCGATCATTTCGAGATTGCCGTGGGGGCTTATCCGGAGTCACACCCCCAGGCCGAGAGTTTCGAGCGCGATCTGCAGCACTTTGTGCGCAAGATGAATGCCGGCGCGAACCTGGCAATCACCCAGTATTTTTTCAACGCCGACAGCTACTTTCATTTTGTCGAGCGGGTCCGTGCGCTGGGTGTCGAAGCGCCTATCGTGCCCGGCATCATGCCGATCACTAACTACTCCAAGCTGGCGCGCTTCTCCGATGCCTGTGGTGCTGAGATTCCGCGCTGGATTCGTAAGCAGCTTGAAGCCTACAGCGATGACAGCGAGTCCATCGCTGCTTTTGGTGAAGAGGTAATCAGCTTGCTATGTCAGCGCCTGCTGGACGGTGGCGCTCCGGGGCTGCATTTCTACACTCTCAATCAGGCTGAGCCAACGCTGAAAGTGGTCGATAACATCACCGGATAAATGCCGGTGGTTCTCAGGCCAAATACTTTCAGGCCAAACACAAAGATCCCGCCAGCATGGCGGGATCTTTGTGTTTCCGGGGCTTACACCCCATGAATGCAGCTCACTCAGGGGTGGAGTCTAGCTCGAGGCGGCAGATTCAGGTGCATTTTCAGGCTTGTTGCGGGAAGTGGGATCGCCACGGCCGCGCTGCATAAGCAGCATCGCCGCGCCGATGGCCAGACCGGCGATATCGCTGTAGATGCCGCCATAGATCATGCACAGCGCACCAATTAGCATCATCACGCGCTGCCACTGCTGCACCGGACCAAAGAACCAGCGCTGCACGGTAGCCGCCAGCAGTACGATACCAAGGCTTGCGGTTATGCCGACACGCAGAATCTGCAGCCAGCTGCCTTCCATCAGGATGGCCGGGCTGTAGAAGAACATGAACGGCACAATGAATGCCGCCAGGCCAATCTTGAACGATGCCACTGAGGTGGCCATGGCATTGTCGCCCGAGATGCCAGCTGCGGCGTACGACGCTAGCGCCACCGGCGGTGTGATAGCTGACACCACGGCAAAGTAGAACACGAAGAAGTGCGCAATCAGCGGCTCAATGCCAATGTTGATCAGGCCTGGTGCAACCACTGAAGCGGCCACTGCGTAGGCTGCCGTGGTAGGCATGCCCATCCCCAACAGGATTGAGATCAGCATGGCGAAGAACAGTGCCAACAGCTGGCTGAAACCGGCCAGGCCCAGCAGCAGTGAGGAGAAGCGCGAACCGACGCCGGTTAGCGCGATCACCCCGACGATCAGTCCGGCACAGGCACAGACCGCAATGATCTGGATGGACATATTAGCGGCCAGTTCCAGCGCTTTGAAAACCGCAACAGGCCCCATGCGATTGGGCGAAAGCCAGCTCACTACGGCAGCAGCGGCAGTTGCCAGGGTACCGGCGCGTATTACGGAATAGCCCATGAACAGTGCAACGATCAGAATGATGATCGGCGCAAACAGATAGACCTGGCGTATCAGTACCGAGAACAGTGGAATCTCTTCCTTGCGCATGCCGCGCATTCCCTTGCGGGCTGCCTCAAAGTCGACCATGAAGTAGATGGAAGAGAAGTAGAGAATGGACGGAATGATGGCGGCAATGGCGATCTCGGTATACGGGATCCCCGTCACTTCGGCCATGATAAAGGCGCCTGCCCCCATGATGGGCGGCATGATCTGGCCGCCAGTAGAGGCGGCGGCTTCGATAGCACCTGCGCTGCGGCCTGAGTAGCCGACTTTTTTCATCAGCGGAATAGTTAGTGAACCGGTAGAAACTACGTTACCGGCACTGGTGCCGTTGATCATGCCCATCAGGCCGGAGGCGAATATCGATACCTTGGCCGGGCCACCGCGTGCTCGTCCGGCTACAGAGAAGGCAAAGTTGACGAAGTAGTCACCGACCTTGGAAGCCTGTAGGAAGGCGGCGAAGATGATAAACAGCATGATGTAGGTCGATGATACTGCCGTGGTCGGGCCTAGCACGCCAGTATCGGTATATACCTGGCTGAAGAAACGCCCCAATGATAGACCGGGGTAGCCCAAGAAGCCCGGCAGCCAGGGGCCAGCAAAGACATAGGCAAGAAACAGGGCTGAGATTGCAACCAGCGCCATGCCTGCAACTCGGCGTGTCAGCTCAAGAATCAGCGCACAACCTGCCATGGCCGCCCAGGAAATTCCCATGGGCGCGAATGAGGTGCCGGTGGCGGCGCGTAACGGGCTGTTGAACATCAGCAACAGGTAACCGCTGCTGGCCAGGGCGCACACGATCAGCACCAAGTCCGCTGGAGAAAGGCGCTGACGGTACTGGTGATAGAGCCAAGACAGTACAATCGCCGCGCCAGTTGCGATAAGCAACGGAGCGCCGAAGTACCAGTTTTCGATGACG
>NZ_JBQDJZ010000049.1:0-9484 GCF_052095765.1 Halomonas sp. | reverse complement strand
CGCCGCGCCAGTTGCGATAAGCAACGGAGCGCCGAAGTACCAGTTTTCGATGACGCTCCAGTTGCGATAAGCAACGGAGCGCCGAAGTACCAGTTTTCGATGACGGGCTCAATGCGCATGGCGCCTTCGGCCATTGTGCGCTGCATCATTACGACCTGGGTCAATGCAAAGCCCGCAGGAAGCAACAGCGCATAGCTGAGCCAGCCGAGCCACGCCGGAGAGGCGTGGTGGCGCTCGCCGGCAAACTTACAGCCGGCATAACTGGCGTAGCCAAGAATAAGGGCACCGCAGACGTGAACGATGCGGAACGACCAGGTTTCCATCGGGTAGACGTTAAGTGATACCAGATGGAATACGGAATAGGCCACGGCCAAAATGGCGATCAGCCACCATTGCCAGCCTTCAAACAGGCGGCGATTGGACTCGATGGCTTCTTCGTCGACCCCTTCGGCGAGGATGGCATCAACAGGCTCATCGAGTACCGCGTCGTGGCGGGAGTCAGGTTGCTGGGACATTGGGTTACCTTGGGAAGCGCACAATCAATCGGATCACCGTGCGGCGTACGCCGCACGGTGATTGCCAGGATGAACCTTAGTCGAGGATCAGTTCGGCCGGGATCTCGTAGCCGTTTTCCTCATACCAGCGCACAGCGCCGGGATGGAACGGCAGTACGCTGTTGTGCACGATGTTTTCCGGGATGCTGGTCTGTGCTGAACGGTGCACGCTTAGCATCTTGTCATTGTTTTCCATGGTGACCTTGGTCACTTCATAGATAAAATCTTCTGGCAAGTCGCAGCCTGCAATGGCGAAGTTCCACATGGAAACGACGCTCGACTCGTCCTCCAGCGTGCTGTAGGTGCTGGCCGGGATATTGAACGCAGCCACCGGGAAGGTTTCGAGAATTTGCGCCTGCTCTTCGTCGGTGAATTCGATGATGTTCACGTCGGTTTGTACTTCAAGCTGACTGACAGCGGGGATCGGAATGCCGGCGGCAAAGGCGATAACGTCCAGCAGGCCGTCCTGCAGCTGACTTCCAAGATCAGACCAGCCACCGTTACGGCGTTCGAAATTGACACCCAGTTCTTCGAGGATGGCGGGGAAGTACGTGTCGGAGGTTGACGCTGCCGGACCGAAACCGATGCGCGCACCGTCAGGAATCTCTGAAATGGAGGTGATGCCGCTGGAGGATAGTGCGGTGATGGAGAACGGTGTCTCGTACATCGGGAACAGTGCGCATACGTTGTCCATCTTGAAGCCGGGCGCCAGGGGGCTTTTGCCAGCCACAGCGTCGGCAGCCGGTCCCATGGTGGTCAGGCCGAAGGCCACATCACCACCGTGAACCAGTGCCAGATTCTGGGTCGGGCCGCCGGTGACTTCACCCCCGCCAGACAGACCGAGCTGATCGGCGACCAGGTTGGCCCAGCCTGAGCCATACACGAAATAGGTGCCGCCCTGGCTGGCGGTGCCAACGGTGAAGTTCTCAGGCCATTCGCTACGGTCCGCTTGTGCGCTCACGGCGATCAGCATGGAACCGGCCACAGCGGCCGTCAAAAAACGCTTGGTCATCATGGTAACTCTCCGATGGTGTCATCGTTATGTGCATCCAGGAGTGAGGCGACGGATCGAGCCTCGCATTCAAGGATACAGTGTAAGGTCTGCTCCAGACCACGAGAGAGTTATTCTAACATTCCAGCTGACAGCAAGCTGTTGATTCAAAGAGAGCCGTGGGCTTTTGAACTGCAGGGTGTGAACTGCTGCACCCTAGCCTGGTTTTTCATGGTTTCCCCGGGTCGAGTATTTTCACCGTTTGTAGTTCGTCAGCCGGTTGCACAGGACTCTGGCGATTGACACGGGTTTCCAGCTCAGTGGCGGTGTCTTCCTCAACGGCTTTCTGGTCGAAAAAGTCGCAGCTGACACACTCCTGATAGCGCACGCCGTTCTGCTCCCAGGAACGGATGCGGTCCAGTGCGGCACAGCGCGGGCAAATGGCGCCGGCGATAAAGCGTTTGGGGGTGTTCATGGGTGTCTCCCTGCTAAGGCCGCCGGGCAAAGCCCGACAGCCAGGTTTGGCGACTGCACTCAGGCGGCGTGGATGCCGCTATGGCGCAGCAGTGGCTCGACACTGGGTTCGCGGCCACGGAAGGCATGGAACAGTTCGCCTGCGTCGCGAAGACCGCCCTGCTCCAGAATTGTCTGGCGGAAGCGCTGGCCGGTGTGGCTGTCGAAGATGCCGGCTTCCTCGAAGGCGCTCCAAGCATCCGCGGAAAGCACTTCGGCCCACTTGTAACTGTAGTAGCCCGCGGCATAACCGCCGGCAAAGATATGGCTGAAGCCGTTCTGAAAGCGGTTGAGCTCCGTTCTGGGCACTACTGAGACCGCACTGCGAACCTCATCGAGCAGAGCCTGGATGCCTACTGCATCTGGAGCGCTTTTGGCCAGGTGCAAACGGAAGTCGAATAGCGAGAACTCCAGCTGACGCACCATGCCCATGGCCGACTGGAAGTTTTTGGCAGCCAGCAGCTTGTCGAACAGCTCAGCAGGTAGCGGATCACCGCTATCGACGTGGCCGGCAATCAGATTCAGCCCTTCGCGCTCCCAGCAGTAGTTTTCCATGAATTGGCTGGGCAGCTCTACCGCATCCCAGGCTACGCCGTTGATGCCGGAAATATCGGCGATGGTCTGACGGGTCAGCATGTGGTGCAAGCCGTGACCGAATTCATGGAATAGCGTGGTGACCTCGTCGTGGGTCAGCAGCGCCGGCTTGTCGCCCACCGGGCGAGTGAAGTTGCAGGTCAAATAGGCTACCGGCAGCTGTAGTTCGTCACCGTTGAGGCGCCGTACGCGGCATTCGTCCATCCAGGCGCCGCCGCGTTTGCCTTCCCGGGCATAAAGATCGAGGTAGAAACCGGCAATTGGCTGACCCTGTTCGAGCAGGCGGTAAAAGTGCACATCTTGATGGTAGCGCGGTGCGTTTTCGTCCTCTTCGACGCTCAGGCCATAGAGCCGCTCGATTACCTTGAACAGGCCCTCAACCACTCTGGGCGCAGGGAAGTAGGGGCGCAGCTGCTCCTGGGAAATGGCATAGCGGGCTTCGCGTAGCTTTTCGCTGGCGTAGCCGATATCCCAGGGTTCCAGGGTCGCGATGCCCAGTTCGCTGCTGGCATAGGCGCTGAGCTCGCTGAACTCCTCACGCGCTTGAGGCACGGCTCGCGCGGCCAGATCTTCAAGAAAACCGATAACCTGCTGCGGAGACTCGGCCATCTTAGTGGCTAGCGAGTAGTCGGCGTAGCTGTCATAGCTCAGTAACTTGGCCAGCTCGGCGCGTAGGGCCAGAATCTCTTCCATCATCGGTGCGTTATCGAAGCGCCCGGCGTCCGGGCCAACGTCCGAGGCGCGGGTGATGAAGGCGGTATAGACCTCGCGGCGCAGTTCACGATCATCAGCATGGGTGACAACTGGCAAAAAGCTGGGAAAATCCAGTGTGATGCGGTAGCCCGCCAGGCCCTTGGCCTCGGCGTTGGCGGCCAAGGTCGCCAAGGCGCTGTCGGGTAAGCCAGCCAGGCGACTGTCGCTGGCCAGGTCAAGGTGCCAGTGCTGGGTGGCGTCCATTAGCTGGTTGGAAAAGGTGTTGGACAAGCTCGACAGCCGTGCTTGGATTTCGCCGTAGCGCTGTTTTTTATCTGCTGGCAGGTCGACGCCCGCGAGGCGAAAGTCACGTAGAGTGTTGTTGACGGCGCGCTGCTGGCCCTCGCTCAGCGTTGCCCAGCCCGGGCCGTCTTTGAGCGCCTGCCAGGCACGGAATAGACCGTCGTGCTGGCTGAGCCAGGTGCTGTAATCGGACAGCAGCGGCAGGCACTGTTCGTAGGCTTCACGCAAGGCCGGACCGTTCATGGTGCCGTTGAGGTGTGATACCGGCGACCAGGCGCGTGCCAGTCGGTCGTTGAGAGCTTCCAGTGGCTCGGCCAGGGTGTCCCACTCGGGTGTCTCGCTGGTGGCGTGATCTACCAGTGCTTGGGTAGCGCTACGACTTTCGGCCAGCAGGGTCTCGATGGCTGGCACCACATGCTCTGGCCGGATCTCGGCAAAAGGCGGAAGCGTGTGGGACATGAGCAGGGGGTTGGCAGACATGCAGACCTCAACGGTAAGAATAAAAAAAGGTATGAAACCCTATGTTGGCACCTGCGGGTCATCGCAGGTGGTACGCTGGATATTAAGCGTCATGGCTATTAGATGTGGGCGACCGCTACGGGTTTCAATGTGCTAGTCTGCCCCGCCTTGACATGGATGATGCGGAGTGCGGCAAATGAATGAGACGCTGGAACGCTGGAGCAGTCGTCGTGCCTTTATTCTGGCAGTAACCGGTGCTGCGGTCGGGCTGGGTAATATTTGGCGCTTCCCCTATATCACTGGTGAAAACGGCGGTGCCGCTTTCCTGTTGCTTTACGTGGCTTTTGTGCTGCTGCTGGGGCTCCCAGTCATGATGGCTGAAATCCTGATCGGCCGGGCAGGTCGCCGCAGTCCGGTTGCCTCGCTTGGCTACCTGGCCGGTCAGGCGGGCCGCAGCATGCACTGGCGTTGGCTGGGGCTGTTCGGTGCCCTCACCGTATTTTGCATTCTGTCGTTCTACTCGGCGGTGTCTGGCTGGTCGATCGAGTTTCTGGTGTCATCAATCAACGGCGAATTCGTCGATAAGACAGCGGCTGAAGTGGGCGCGAGTTTTGATGCATTTCTGGCTGACCCCAAGCTGATGACCTTCAACCACACCCTGTTTCTGATCATGACCATGGGCGTGGTGGCTTCTGGCGTGTCTGGGGGGCTGGAAAGGCTTAATAACCTGCTGATGCCGTTGTTGTATCTGTTGCTGTTGGTGCTGGCGGGTTATGCCGCCACGACCAGCGGGTTCGGTCAAGCGCTGAGCTGGATGTTCAGGCCGGAGTTTTCTGCTGTTACACCGATGGTGCTGGTGCAGGCCATGGGGCATGCGTTTTTCACGCTGGCGGTAGGCGCCTGTGCGTTGATGGCGTATGGCGCATATATGCCGGAAGGTCAGAGCCTGCCTCGGGCAGCGGCGGCGGTGGCCGTGCTGGATATTTCAGTCGCCCTGTTGGCCGGCATTGCCATTTTTTCGGTGGTGTTTGCACAGGGGTTGGACCCCGGTGAAGGGCCAGGCCTGATGTTTGTGACTCTGCCGGTGGCGTTTTCCAACTTACCTTTTGGCTCGCTGTGGCTATCGCTATTTTTCCTGCTGCTGTTGCTGGCCACCTGGACCTCGTCGATCAATATGGCCGAGCCAATGGTCGCCACCCTGCAAGGCTGGGGACTCAAGCGCGGTCAGGCTGCGGCAGTCATCGGGCTGGCAGTGTGGTTGGCGGGGCTTGCTTGTGTGCTGTCGTTTTCGACCATCAGCGATGTTGAGATTCTGTTTGGTATGAATGTTTTTGCGCTGCTCAGCACCATTCCGCCAGAGATTTTCCTGCCGGTGGGCGGGCTCTTGATCGCCATCTTTGCCGTCTGGGTGATGCCTGCGCCAATAGCGCAACAGGCGCTCGGCGTCGGCAATACAGGCTTTCAGCTGTGGCGACAGGTGCTGCGCTGGGTCTCTATCCCGTTGACGCTGATAGTCTTGGCGTCAGGCCTTCTGTGAGTGGGTGGCAATGCGTCCGTTGAGGCAGCAACGATATGAAGAAACAAGGAGATATCACATGAGCATGAGCTATCACATCAGAACCTGGCGGGGCGTGACTCCGCAGTGTGGAGAGCGTGTTTACATTGATCCGCAATCCATGGTGCTGGGGGATGTGGTGCTGGGGGAAGATTGCTCGGTGTGGCCGATGGCGGTGATTCGCGGGGACATGCATCGTATTCGTATCGGGGAGCGGGTCAGTGTGCAGGATGGCAGCGTCTTGCATATCACTCATGCCAGCGATTTCAATCACGATGGTTATCCGCTGACTATTGGCGACGATGTCACCATCGGCCACAAGGCTATTTTGCATGGTTGCACGTTGGGCAGCCGTATCCTGGTAGGTATGGGAGCCATGGTGATGGACGGCGCGCGAGTCGATGATGAAGTCATCGTTGCGGCGGGTGCGGTCGTGACTCCCGGCAAGCATCTGGAAAGTGGCTATGTCTATGCCGGCAATCCGGCACGTCAACTGCGTCCATTAAAGGAGGCTGAACGTGCTTTTTTCACCTACACCGCCGGCAACTATGTGAAGCTGAAGGATGAGTACCTGGCAGCCAGTACGGGTTGACCATGGAATTAACCCTGTAACTAATTGATATTATTGGTCACCTCGGTCCATAATCTGGTTTTATATACAGCGTATGGAGCAGTGGTGGCTGATTTTCGTACTCACATGACCGTTGCAGTGGGCGCTGGCGCCGTACTGGCACTTGGTGGCTGGCATTCCGGTATCTGGAGCCTTTTACAAGCCGCACCCATTGCGGTGCTGGTCGCTTTTGGCGGCATCCTGCCGGATATCGACTCCGATCATTCACGCGCCGTGCGCCTGGTGTTCAATGCCACTGCTGTGCTGGCTGTTATTGCTGGCGCCTTTATCTTACGGCTCAGATTGGATGCCGGTACTTTGCTGGTAGTGTGCTGTGGGCTTTACCTGGGTACGCGCTACCTGCTGAGTGCGGTCTTTAAGCGTTTTTCGGTGCATCGGGGCATCTGGCATTCATGGCTGGCTGCGGGGTTGTGCGGACTGGCCGTAACGGCCGTCAGCTATCGTCTGCTGGAGCAGTCTGCCAGACTGGCCTGGGCTCAAGGGGGCGCATTGACTATCGGCTGCTTGATTCATCTGCTGCTGGATGAACTGTATAGCGTTGACCTGGGCGGTGCGCGAATCAAGCGGTCCTTCGGCACGGCCTTCAAGCTGTTCGATTATGTCCGGCCATTCAATTCGCTATTGATGGTGCTGCTGGTGTTAGGTCTGTTGCCCTGGCTGCCGCCCTGGCAGGACCTTGCCGAACTGTGGCGTCATGGCTCGTCGTTCTGGCGCTAGTTTTCAGGCCTCAAGCTGCATTGCCAGGGCGCGCCATTGGTGTTCCAGGGTGCACTGGCTTGTCGCTTTGTTTATATTCGGCTTTTAATGAGTGGCTTTGCCACCACCCTCGATATCCAAAGGAGAGTGCGCGTGCAGGATAAGATATTGGCCAGCAAGGGAGCAGGGCCTCGTCGTCAGATTCGCTACCGAGGTCAGGTAATTGCCGCTGTGGCGGGGCTCTTCTTGCTGGCAGGATGTAATGACCAGCAGCGTGAAGATGCGCGTTTCTTGTCTGCCCCTGAGACACCTGCCGGTGATGCGCTAAGCGGCGAGCTGACGATGGCCAGTCCGGTCAACCTCAACAATGGCGCTCGCTATTCTCCTCATTGGGTCTGCCCCGTCGCGACAGCTGACGGTGTGGTGTCTTATGCGCTGGATGCTCCTTTTGCTGGCGTTTTGACTGCCTTTGATGCTGAAGGGGTGCTTGTCGGAGCCGTCGAGGGACAAAGGGGTTCGCCGCTGTCGCTGCTGGTTGGCGCTGGACAGAAAGACTGCACGCTGGTTGTGGTGAGCGGCAGCACTGCGAAGGCTTTTGGTCCATATCGTCTGGTGCCGGACTCTCAGGCCTCGGATGGGCAGCTGGTTATCGACACGCCGCTTGCCGGTCGTCTTGATGATGATGGCAAGGCGAGTCACAGCCTGAGCCTCAAGCAGGCCAGTCGTGTTGACCTGTCACTGTCCAGTGGCAGAGGGCTGGCTCTTTCCCTCAGTGGTGAGGGGCGTCAGGAACGCACATCGGTCTGTGTTGATGGTGAGCAGCATATTCAGGCGTATCTGGAACCTGGCGACTATCAGGTTGAGATAACCGCGGCTTCCGGAACAGCGGCGGCCGCTAGCGTAGGCTGTGGTGGCGAGGTGCTGGTGTTGGGTGATGCCTATCAATTATTGGTCAGCACCGACGACCTGTCGACCGGCATGCGCAATGAAGGCCCGCTGAGAGATGGCGATAACATCACTGGCGTGCTGGAAAGTGGGAGCCATAACCGTTACAGCCTGGACATTGATGAAATCGCTGAGATTTCCCTCGCACTGAGCTCAAGTCAGTTCGATACGATAGTAAGAGTCAGTGGTGAAGGGCAGAACCTCAGCAACGATGATGGAGGTGGCGGAATAAATGGTACTGACTCGCTGCTGGAGACCGTCCTGATGCCAGGCAGCTATCATGTTGTCGTGGATGGCTATGGGAATGGCGGCGATTACAGCCTCGAGGTCCGACAAGCTGCTTTTGATGGCGAGTTTGTCAATGAAGGTGAGCTTGCGTTGGGCGACAGTTTGCAGGGCATACTGGGTAGTGCTGGACCCAACACTTATAGCCTGACACTGGAGGAAACGACCGAGCTCACACTAGCGTTTGACTCATCGAGCTTCGATGCTGTGCTTCGTCTGCACGGCAATGGTATTGACATCAGTGATGATGACAGCGGGGGCGATCTCAATGCGCTGATTTCGACTGTGCTTGAGCCGGGTAGTTATACCGTCGAGGCCCAAAGCTATTCAGGCAACGGGGTCTATAAGCTGGCAGTGGAGGGCGATGCTTTCGAAGGAACTCTGCGTAACAGTGGCGATGTTGGTCTTGACGAGATTGTGATTGGCAATATGCAGTCCGGCAGGCCGCTTACCTATGAGTTGATACTGGATGAAGCGGCCACCGTGACCCTCGAGGCCACATCACCCACGATTGACACCGTATTGAATTTGAGCGGTAACGGTGTTGAGGTGGAAAATGATGATGCGCCAGGGCTCGGCCTTGGTTCGCGTATTACCCAGCGGCTTGAGGCTGGGCGCTACGATGTGATCATCACCTCATGGAACTCCGGTAGTGGTACAGTCCGGCTTGAAACTCGGCGTTGATGCGGTACTTTCAACGTCATCCAGTTGATACCCTAAGCTGGCGCCCTAGGGCGCCAGCTAATGATTTTTTACAAAGGGCTTGCACTCCTCTCAGTGATGTCATAAAGTACGCATCCGCTGCAGGCAACGGGCCGGAAAGTTCAGCCAAATGTCCTGTAGCAGCAGAAGGAAGTACGCTTTGTTAATCAGTGGGTTATGTTTTTCTGGTTAGCGTAAGACGAAGCGTATGGGAGGCGTTACCGAGATGAAGAAAGTTCACATCGAGGGTTGACAATCTCCACCGGATGCGTAGAATACGCCTTCCTTGTGAGGCATCGCAGATCGGGCCAGAGGCCAAGTCTACGGTAACACAAGACGCTCTTTAACAATTGATCAGGTAATTCATGTGGGCGCTTGTCGGGATGTCGGTGATCAGTCACCAGATATCAAGGCAAGCGACTCGTCAAAGGTACAACGACTTCGGTGGTTGGATCTTTTTGAGAAGTTTGAACCTTGAGCCAAGTTTGGTCCGCTTAACGGACTATATGATCTTAAACTGAAGAGTTTGATCATGGCTCAGATTGAACGCTGGCGGCAGGCCT
>NZ_JBQDJZ010000048.1:0-19838 GCF_052095765.1 Halomonas sp. | reverse complement strand
CCGGCAGCTGCCTGAGAAGTGGGAAGCCTCGCCCGTGGCGCGTCAGCGCTTAGGGTGGGGAGCAGTCACGATGACAGTTTTATTTTCCGGTTAACTCTGTCGTTATTTTATTATCACTTATGATGGAGATGTGCTGAGTCGTGATATTTCCTAGAAAATTAATTAATACGATTTGGCAACGCTCAGATGCTTGGTTTTGTCCAAGTCCGCTATGGGTAAGTGGTGTAGCAACACTGCTACTTTATGCGACATGTCGTGTGCTCTGGCCATCTGTAGGTAGCAGTGCTGAAAGCGTAACAGGATTGCTCGGTCTTGTAGCTATATTGATCTACGGTAGTGGACTGCGTTCAAGTGCACCACTTTGGTTGTTGGTAGTTGCGTTGTTGGTGCAATGCTTGTCTTGGTGGCTGGGCTATCAGCACCATCCAGAATGGGTTGCTGATAACCCCCAGGTAGACCGTCTTGCGAAGCTGTTTATATTTGTCGCAGTTGCTTGGTGGTTGGGCGGGCATACGTCCAATACCTTGTTGTTATGGGGGGTAGCCGCGCTTGGCTACCTTGCTGCAACTTTGTTCATGGACGGTGCTTATCAGGACTGGTTATTAGGGCTTAAGGGCGCGCGGGTGGATTTTGGCATTCGCAACGCCCAACACAGTTCGATGATGTTTGGCGTGATTCTGATGGCAATGGTAATTTTGGCGCCGCGTTTGTTGCGTGATGGTAAGTGGCGCTTGTTGCGTGGCGGCGCTTGGTTATTTGTCTTGGCACTTTCTTTGGTTGGCGTGTTGGTTGGCCAGACGCGAGCTGTGTGGCTTGGGTTAGCTTTGGCTATGCCACTTGTTTTGATTGTCTGGTTTGTTTACCACTGGGTAAAAATTGGTGGTATAGCGCCACAGGCTCTCGGCGCTGTCAGTCTAATAGCTGTGTTGGTGTTTGGCTTAGCTATAGCGGTGCTTGGTAAGCCTTTAACTCAGCGTTTAAGCGCTGAGAGTGAGGTGATTGAGCAGGTTGTCAGTGGGCAGTTTGATAGCATCCCCTATACCAGCATCGGAATTCGCATAAATACCTGGCGTGCCGGTGCTGAATGGATAGCCGAGAGGCCTCTAGTGGGCTGGGGTGGCCAGGGGCGAAGTTTGGCCATAAAGCATACAGAGTGGTTGCCGGATGATGTGAAAGAGAACTTTGGCCACTTGCATAATTTCTTTCTGGAAATATGGGTGGCTTATGGTTTATTGGGGGTAGGGCTAATACTTGCTCTGGCTATTTGGGTTGGACAAGGCTGTTGGCGCAGTTGGCGGGCGGGTGTATTGCCAGGAGATCTGGCGTTGTTTGGAGCGTCATTTTTTGTTTATTGGTTGGTGGTCAATCAATTCGAGTCCTACAACAGTTTCTGGACTGGTGTTTATATACATAACCTGGTGGTTGGTGGATTGGTAACCCATGTTTGGCGCTGGCAGTGTCAGCGATGAATGATGTGGGGTGCGTAGTCGAAACGCATCAGACAATACTCCGCGCTATCCCAATATCATTTGGCTGTTGTTGTGTAGCGCGCTGCTGCAAGTCGGACAGGAGTTTGCTTGGACGTGAGTCTATCTAATTTTTCGTTTTCAGGAATTTGGCAGCGTCCGGCAGCGTGGCGCTGTCCAGATGCGTTATGGCTTTTTGGTGTTGCGACACTGCTTTTGTATGCTGGCCTGCGAATACTGTGGCCTACTCTGGGTAGCACTGCTGAGACACTGAGCGCGCTGCTTGGGCTGGTAGCGGTCCTCGTCTATGGCCATAAGCTTCGTTCAAGTGGCCCTTTATGGCTGCTGTTAGCGGCACTGATGGTACAAAGCCTGTCGTGGTGGTTTGGTTATCAGGATCATCCCGACTGGGTGGAAAGCAACCCTCAGTTAGACCGTCTCGCCAAGCTGTTCATTTTTATCGCGGTGGCTTGGTGGCTGGGGGGAAGTACGCGAAATACAGTGTGGCTGTGGGGGTTGGCGGCTATCACCTATGTGGCAGCGACGCTGGTTCATGGTGGCTTGCAGGAGTGGTGGGACGGCTTGGCCGGCCAGCGCGTAGGTTTTGGTATCCGCAATAACCAGCATGGTTCGATGATGTATGGTGTTGTGTTACTGGGGCTAGTGGTCCTGGCTCCTCGCATTATGCAACATGGCCGGTGGCGCTGGATACGACGTTTAGGTTGGCTGTGTTTAACTCTTATCTCATTAATCGCTGTTTTGATTGGTCAGACGAGAGCCGTCTGGTTGGCTCTTTCTCTTACGCTTCCATTGGCGCTGATGGTCTGGCTGATTTATCAATGGTGGCAGAAAGGGGGCATCTCGCTGCGTATTTTTGCAGTAGCCAGCTTGGCCTCGTTGATATTGGCGGGTACAGCAATTACTACGCTACATGAGCCGCTGACCAGCCGTATTTTCAATGAAAGTGAAGTGATTGAAGCATTGGCAAATGGCGAGTTTGAAGACGTCCCTTATACCAGTATTGGTATTCGCATTAATACGTGGCGAGCGGCAGCTGAGTGGGTATCTGAGCGTCCGCTCGTAGGCTGGGGGGGGAAAGGGCGTAGCTTGGTGATCGAGCACACTGAGTGGCTGCCCGAATTTGTCAAAGAGAACTTTGGGCATTTGCACAATTTTTTCCTGGAAATCTGGGTGGCTTATGGCTTGTTAGGCTTGGCGGTCATCTTCGCGCTAGCCCTGTGGATTGGTCATGGGTGTTGGCGTAGTTGGCGGGCCGGTGTGCTGCCAGGCGACCTGGCGTTGTTTGGAGCAGCCTTTTTTATTTATTGGATAGTGGTCAATCAATTTGAGTCCTATAACAGCTTCTGGACGGGGGTGTATATTCATAACTTGGTGGTTGGAGGTCTGGTCACACATATTTGGCGCTGGCAGCTTGAGCAGGTAGCGGAACAGGAGCAAGAGCTCGCTGCTGGGAAGGAGACCTCCTAATGCGCACTCTGGTCGTGGTTCGCTCGCTCAAAATGGGCGGTATGGAGCGGGTGGCGGTTAACCTAGCCGACGCGTTTGCTGAAGGGGGCCACGACAGTCACCTGCTCAGTCTACGTAGTGTGGAGAATCCTCTGAGTCCGGAGCACTCGGCAGTTACCCAGCACCTTCTGCCGCTGAACCGCTGGACACGTTTTACCGGGCTTGGCTTGGTGTTTGAGCTGTTCGCTAGGCTGATACTGAATCCGCTACTCCAGCGCTCGGTGTATCTGGGCACTGGTATTATGGGTGGTGCGGTGTTCTGGCTGTGGCTTAAACTCTTTGAGCGTAAGCATGGCAAGGTCGATCGGCTAGTGTTTCGTGGTGTGGGTACCTTTGAACAGTTGTGGTCGTTCCGTGATAACCGGGCACGTTATGTGCTGGAAAACGTCATGCAGGCCAAAGGGAAGATTAATGAACAAAGCCTATCCACCAGCAGTTTGAAATATCGGTTCTGGTTGCTGGGGCGCAAGCTGTTTGGGCGTTGCCTGTTACATAAGAGGGCGCTTATAACGGTGTCGTCCGGGGTGGCTGATAGCCTGCGCGAAGCTATGCAGGTTTGGCATTTTCAACCCACATCGTTGCAGGTGATAACCAACCCATGCCCGTTGCAGAGTATTCGCCAACGGATGCTTGAACACCAGCCGGCGATTCCTGAAGAACCTTACCTGATTAGCGTGGGGCGGTTGGTACCGGCCAAGGATCATGCGCTGTTGCTGCGAGCTTATGCGCGAAGCGGTGTGATGCTGTCATTGGTATTGGTAGGGGATGGTCAGGAACGCCAACGCTTGCAGCATTTAGCCGACGAGCTGGGTGTCGCCGAGAGAGTGGTATTTGCAGGCCAGCAAGACAACCCTTATCCATGGATGCATCACGCGCGGTTGTTCGTTTTGACATCGCGCTTTGAAGGTATGGGCATTGTGCTGTTTGAGGCGTTGGCCTGTGGTACGCCAGTGCTCAGTGTGGATTGCCCTGGCGGTATACGTGACATATTAAAGGGCGAGCTTGAAGACAATATTGTCGAGCGTTCTGAAGAAGCGCTAGCAGAAGGGCTGCGCCAGCATGTGGTCGGTGACAAGCCGCCGATACGTGACGCCTGGCTGGATGACTTCTTGCCGGAGCGGGTGGCTGAGGCGTTTTTGGCGTCTTAGGCAAGCTAGCAGTCACGCAAGCTTTTTGCTTTTCTTTAATGGAGCGATAAATGCCGGCCTGCGTCAGCCAACAGCTCGGCTTTCCACAATGCGTTATACCCCCTTGCTCTGTGGTGGCAGAGGGATTTGTTGTGGCCAAGTGTCGTTGACGATAAATACACGTAGCCAGTTATGAGGTATGCCGCCGGGGTAGCCGTCGGGGTAGCGAAGTGCAAGCTGCACAGGTGTGGTGTCGACACTGAAGTGGCTGCTCAGCTGGTGTTTGAGTTGTGCCAGAGGAGCCAGGTTGTGCTGTGGAGGCGGTGCGAGCCAGTAAGGTTTATTTAGCCTGGCGCCGCGCATGCCGGCTGGGAAGCGCTCAATGAACTCCTCCCAGTTGCACCAATGCAGCCATCGTCCTTTCAGATGCTGGGGGTTGGTGTGGCGTGGTGCTGGAAGATTGCCTGTCAGCGGATAAAACAACACGCCCGGCATGGCCAGGCGTTGCGATACTTGCCCTGGTGGGCAAATACCCAAATGCCTGGCTAGCGCATCCCGCGCCTGGGTGGTGTGGGTGATGGGAAGCTGATGCTGTTGAAGGTGAGAGCTCTTAATTGCCAGGCTGTCCTTGCAGTCGGGGCCAATCCAGCGTGCGTGATCGTCCGCAGCGCCAGGGCCATTGGAAAGGCCCAGGTAATACTTGGCAGTTACCTCAAGGTGGATCGGCAGGCCCGACTCGCGGCAGCTGTAAATCAGGTCCAGCTCACCCAGAGTGCGTCTGTTGTCAATGATGGGCAGGTTGTTTGCCAGTAATCGGGTGCCCGGCGCTGACGATAGCAGCAGCTGCCAGAGCTTTTCGTGGTAGAGCCCCAGCGGTTGTTTGCTGACGTCGCCAAATGCTGATGCGAGCTGCTCTGGGCTGTTTTCCAGCAGGGCTATAAAGCGCTGCCTGGCCTGTCGTTCGGTCAGGCCCAACTCAGTGAGGCTGGGGCGTCTGACATCCTCCAGGTGCAGCAGGTCGGGCGCTTCAAGCAGCCACGCTAGGTCGCGCACCTGTGGGTGCTGCCAATGATCGAAGCAGTGATCAAACGAGTGCGACGTGTGAAGCTGGGACATGATTTTCAAAGACGTAGAGTTGACGGCTAGGCCGGAATAGTGAAAACAATAGTGGAACGACGGCTGTTAACTCGTCACCATACCAATTAATTAATCATTGGCGTAGTCAGGAACCCTGTTGCTAGAAGCATCGTTGCTAACATGCCTTTGGAACTCACTCCCAAGTCGCTATCCATGAAGGTGCTATCCATGAAGGTGCTGTCCATGAAACTGCCGTCCTTAAAACCAGTTGTGTTACGCCATGTCACCACAACCTTTGCCGCTGGAAGCCTGTTGGTCCTGGCTACTGCTCATGCTGCAGGCCCGGTAGTGATTGGCTCAAAGATAGATACCGAGGGCTCAGTGCTGGGTGAGTTGGTATTACAGCAACTTAAAAACGGCGGCGTAGACGTCAAGGATCGCCTGCAGCTAGGGGTGACTAACATCGTGCGCCAGGCGTTGGTGTCTGGTGAAATTGATATCTACCCCGAGTACACAGGCAACGGCGCGTTTTTCTTTGATATGACCGACAGTCCTGTCTGGCAGAAAGCCGATAGCGCCTATGAAGCGGTGCGTGACAAGGACCTTGAAGCCAATCAGCTAGTGTGGCTGACACCTGCGCCGGCCAACAATACCTGGGCCATCAGCGTGCGCGGCGATCTGGCGCGTGACAACGACCTCACAAGTCTTGAAGACCTGGCGGATTATCTGCAGGCGGGTGGCAAGCTCAAGCTGGCGGCCAGCGCTGAGTTCGTTGAGTCGCCTCAGGCGCTGCCGTCGTTTCAGGAAGCCTATGACTTTGAGCTGAGCCAGGACCAGTTGCTGGTGCTGTCGGGTGGAAACACGGCTGCGACCATGCGCGCCGCCGCACTTCAGACGGATGGCGTCAATGCCGCCATGACCTACGGCACCGACGGTGGCTTGCAGGCGCTCGACCTGCAAGTGCTGGATGACAACCTTGGTGTGCAGCCGGTCTATCAGCCGGCGCCGGTAGTGCGTCAGAGCGCACTGGAAGAGAACCCCGAGATTGAAGCGCTGCTGGCACCGCTGTTTGAGGCGCTGGATCGTGACACCTTGCAGCGCCTGAATGGCGACGTGGCGGTGAATGGTCTGGACCCGGCCAGGGTAGCCGCGGACTTTCTCAGTACGCTGGATAACTGAGTGGAACGTCTGACAAGGTAAGGAGCAGTCGATGGCGGGCACGACAAAGGCCAACTCCACGACCCTTTCAATGACCAATCCAGTGCTGATTTTCCTGATGGTTGCCGCAGCGCTGGCCTGGTTGATGTTGACATCGGTCAGCGTGGCACCGAATCGGATCGTGCCCGGCAATACCTATAATGTGCTGGGTGTGGCCGGTTGGCCAGGGTTGGTAATCAGTTTGTTGCCGGTGTGTATCGTCGTTTGGCTGGCACTGAAGAGCTCGGCGCGTCAGCTGAAATGGGTTGCGTTGCTGGTGGTGTTAATGTTGGCAGCGTTGCCGTTGTGGCTGGCGCTTGCAGCGCATCACCTGGTGAGTCCGGATCTGCCCGGCGCACGGTTGGGTATCGGTTCAGGTGTGTGGGCTGTGCTGTTTCTGCTGCTGTTAAGTCTGATTGAAGTGCGTACCCGGCTGGGGTTGTCGCGTTGGTTGGGTGGTCTGTTGCTGCTGATCCCACTGGTTAGCCTGGGGCTGGTGCTGACAGCGACGCCCTGGCTCGATAGCTTAGCGTTGCGGCGTGAGTTCGTGACACGCAGCGATGCGTTTTATGCTGCTGTTGGCGAGCACCTGTTGTTGGTAGGTACTGCGGTAGGCTGTGGTCTGGTGATTGGTGTCACCTTGGCGTTGATCATGCGCCACTGGCCTCGACTCAGAGGGCCAGGGTTCACTCTGCTCAATTTCCTGCAAACCATTCCCAGTCTGGCGCTGTTCGGGTTACTGATCGCGCCTTTGGCGTGGCTGGCTGCCAAGCTGCCCTGGCTAGCTGCACTTGGCGTTAGCGGCATTGGTTGGGCACCGGCGCTGTTGGCGCTGATTGGTTACAGCCTGCTGCCGCTGGTGCGTAATACCTTCGTGGCGTTGGATGATGTCGATCCCGGCGTGATTGATGCGGCCAGAGGCATGGGCATGACGTCGGGACAGGTCTTCCGCCAGGTGCGCTTACCCCTGGCGCTGCCGGTGCTGTTGGAAGGCGTACGCATTACGACGGTGCAGGCTATTGGTCTGACTGCCGTCGCTGCACTAATCGGTGCCGGTGGGCTGGGGCGCTTCATATTTCAGGGCCTGGGTCAGGCGGCTATGGACCTGGTGCTGCTGGGTGCCTTGCCAATTTTGATCATGGCGCTGCTGGCTGACGCTCTGCTTGGTGCACTGGGCGAATGGCTACAACCGGGAGGCGCCACATGATTGAATTGATAAATATCGGCCGCCAGTTTGGCGATGTTTGGGCCGTTCGTGATCTGAATCTGACCATCAACAAAGGCGAGTTCTGTGTGCTGGTGGGCACCTCTGGCTGTGGCAAGTCCACCACGCTGCGCATGATCAACCGGCTGATTGAGCACAGTGCCGGTGAGATACATATTGATGGCCAGCCGATTCGTGGCTTTCGCGAAGAAGTGCTGCGTCGGCGCATTGGCTACGTGATCCAGAATATCGGCTTGTTTCCCCACTGGACGGTGGCGCGCAATATCGGCCTGGTGCCGCGGCTGCTGGGCTGGAAGCCAGAGCGAATTGCTGCAAGGGTTGATGAACTGATGGCGCTGCTAGGCATGAGCACGGAGCGCTTTTCTGGTAAGTATCCGCGCCAGCTTTCTGGTGGTCAGGCCCAGCGTATTGGCGTTGCCAGAGCGCTGGCGGCTGATCCGGACATTCTGCTGATGGATGAGCCTTTTGGCGCACTGGATCCGCTGACCCGGGATGGTCTACAGGATGAGCTGTTGTCACTGCACCACCGGCTCAACAAGACGATTGTGTTTGTCACCCATGATATGGACGAGGCTCTGCGTCTGGCCGACCGGTTGGTGGTCATGCACGAGGGCCGGGTGCGCCAGCAGGGCAGCCCTATTGAGCTGCTGCGTGAGCCAGCCGATGATTTTGTGGAGTCGCTGCTGGGAGGTAACAGTCGCGGCCTGAAGGAGGCGGCTCTGACGCCCGTTTCTCAGCGCATGCGTCCGGCTGCAGTGACATCAGATGCCCCGGTCATTGAAGCCACCAAGAGTCTCAGGGAAGCGCTTTCGCTGATGCTGTGGCACCGCGTGGACCACCTGAATGTTGTAGATGGTGTCAGCAAAAATACCGTAATGCCAGCAGACCCCGCTCACATCCTGGGTGGCCTGAAGCTGGCCGATATAGTCACTGCGCGGGCACCGGTGGGTGCGCCCGGGGGGGCGCAACCTTGAGCCGATTGCGTGGGTTGGTGGTGCCACTGGTGTGGCTGTGTCTGTTGCTGGGCGCCTGTGTTGCCATGGATCAGCTCGAGCCGGTGTTTCGCTGGATCGAGCCAGACAGCCGCACTGTGATTTACGCGCGTGCTGATTTTCTCAGCCTGCTTGGCAACCACCTGCTGGTGGTCAGCGTGGCGGGAGTGTTGTCGATTGTCATCGGTGTTGGCGCGGCAATTGCTGTCACCCGCCAATGGGGGAAAGACTTTCTGCCGCTGGTGGCTCAGGTTGCCGCTATCGGCCAGACCTTTCCGCCTGTGGCAGTGTTGGCGCTGGCGGTTCCGGTGTTGGGTTTTGGTACCTTGCCGGTGATTGTGGCACTGCTGCTGTATGGGTTGCTGCCGATCGTGCGTAATACACTGGCTGGCCTGCAGGGCGTATCGGCCGAGGTCCGGGAAGCTGCCAGAGGCATGGGCATGCGACCTTACCAGCGGTTGTGGCTGGTTGAGGTGCCGCTGGCTGCTCCAGTCATCGTTGCTGGTATTCGCACCTCGATCACCATCAACATTGCCACCGCCGCCATCGGCGCCACCATGGGCGCCAGCAATCTTGGCGACCCGATCATCTCCGGCATCGTCAACGGCAATACCGCCCATGTGCTGCAGGGCGCACTACTGATCGCGTTGTTGGCCCTCTGTGTCGATAGCCTGTTTGCCTGGTTGCAGTCAGCGCGAAGTGGCATCGCGCAGGGCTAGCCCCCTCCGACCCGATAGAACTGATCGCTTCGCCAAGCCTGCATAACGGTGATCTGAACGCAGATGTTTTCTGTCATTCGGTTCATTGCAAAAGGTGCTGTTGAGGCACCTTTTTTGTTCCGCCAGCAATAACCAAATATGAAAAAGTGTGTTTGTTTTCTGTGGTCAATCGCTGCAGTTTACGTTAACGTCAGGTTGAGGCGTTGATGGGCGCCGGGGCAATCCCCTGGCGATCCCGAACAAAACAGACAACACTGTCCTCACAAGGGACAAGGATCATGACGATGACCACAGCGCATGAGATTCACACGCCGGACTTTCTGTCTGGCCATGAAGTCAAAATTCCTACCTACCGGGTGCTGTCCCAAGATGGCAGTCAGATTGAGGGCGCCGAAGGGCCAAACCTTGATCGCGATAAAGCGCGACGAATCTATCAGGCGATGATTGGCACGCGGGTGCTGGACGAGCGAATGATGTCCGCTCAGCGACAGGGGCGGCTGTCGTTCTATATGCAGTGCACCGGCGAAGAAGCCGCAGTGATTGGCGCAGCGGCAGCCCTCGATGATGCCGACATGATCATGGCGCAGTATCGCGAGCAAGGCGCTCTGTTGTATCGCGGTTTCAGCATTGATGAGTTCATGAATCAGCTGTTTGGCAACGATCTGGACTACGGCAAGGGCCGGCAGATGCCGATTCACTACGGTTCGCGCAAGCTGCACTACATGACGATTTCCTCGCCACTCGCGACCCAAATTCCTCAGGCGGCGGGTTACGCCTATGGCCAGAAACTGGCCGGCGATGGCCTCTGTACTCTGGTGTTTTTTGGTGAGGGCGCAGCATCGGAGGGTGACTTTCACGCCGGATTAAACATGGCGGCAGTACACGAAGCGCCAGTGATCTTTTTCTGCCGTAATAATGGCTACGCCATTTCCACGCCGTCGTCGGAGCAATACGCCGGTGATGGCATTGCGCCGCGGGCCTTTGGCTACGGCATGCATGTGATCCGGGTTGACGGCAATGATCTGCTGGCGGTTTATCGCGCCACCCAGGATGCTCGTCGTATTGCGGTAGAACAGAACAAGCCGGTGCTTATCGAGGCCATGACCTATCGTCTTGCCGCCCACTCATCGTCGGATGATCCATCGGGCTATCGCTCGAAGAAGGAAGAAGAAATCTGGCGCGAGAAAGACCCTGTGCTGCGTTTCCGCACCTGGCTGACTGCCCAGGGCTGGTGGAGTGATGATGAGGAAAAGTCACTGCAGGAATCGTTGCGTCGCGAAGTGCTCGAGACCCTGAAGCGTGCCGAGAAGCGTCCGCCGCCGCCGCTGGAAAGCCTGGTGACTGATGTGTATGCCGAGGTCACGCCGGCCTTACAAGGCCAGCTGGAGGAGCTCACTGCCCATATTCGCCGCTACCCCGATGCCTACCCCAAGGGCGCACGCTTGTTGGGTCTCGGCGACGATGCTACCCGCGATGACTCTCAGGGAGGCATCTGACATGCCGACTCTTAACATGCTGCAGGCGATCAATCAGGCGCTGGACATCGCCATGGCCGAAGACGACAAGGTGCTGTGTTTCGGTGAAGACGTGGGAAGCTTTGGCGGCGTATTCCGTGCTACCAGCCACCTGCAGGAAAAATACGGTCGGGCGCGCTGCTTCAATACGCCACTGGTGGAGCAGGGCATCATTGGCTTTGCCAATGGCCTAGCAGCACAGGGCTCGGTGCCGGTGGCCGAGATCCAGTTTGCCGACTATATCTTCCCTGCGTTTGATCAGATCGTTAATGAGACGGCCAAGTTTCGCTATCGCTCCGGTGATTTGTTTAACGTCGGTGGCCTGACCATTCGCACGCCTTACGGCGGCGGAATTTCTGGTGGGCTTTATCACTCCCAGTCCCCAGAGGCGTACTTTGCCCACACGCCGGGGCTCAAGGTGGTGGTGCCGCGCAACCCGTACCAGGCCAAAGGGCTGCTGCTAGCCGCTATCCGCGATCCGGACCCGGTGCTGTTTCTCGAGCCCAAACGTCTTTACCGGGCGTCTACTGGTGAGGTGCCTGAGGAGGACTACCAGCTGCCGCTGGGTGAAGCCGAGGTGATCAGTGAAGGGAGCGATATCACGGTGGTTGGCTGGGGTGCCCAGATGGAAGTGATTGGCAAGGCGGTAGAGCTTGCCGAGAAGGAAGGCATTTCCTGTGAGGTGATTGATCTGCGCAGTATCCTGCCCTGGGATGAAGCGACGGTAGCTGAGTCGGTGCTCAAGACGGGGCGCCTGGTGGTGACCCACGAAGCACCGCGTACTGGAGGCTTTGCCGGCGAGATTGCCGCGGTCATTCAAGAGCGCTGTTTCCTGTATCTTGAGTCGCCAATTCGGCGCGTGACGGGGCTGGATACGCCGTTCCCGCTGACGCTGGAGAAGGAATACATTCCCGATCACCTCAAAGTGTTCGAGGCGATTCGCGACAGTATGAACTTTTAAGCTCGGTATCAGGACAGGAGAGGCGCCATGAGTGAATTCAAACTGCCCGATATCGGCGAAGGTATCGTGGAATGTGAGGTTGTTGAGTGGAAGGTCAGTGAGGGTGATTTTATCGCCGAGGACCAGCCGGTGGTCGAGGTGATGACCGATAAGGCGCTGGTTGAGATCACCGCGCCGAAAGCGGGTCGGGTAACCAAGCTGTTTGTGGCCAATGGCGAGATCGCCAAGGTGCATGCGCCGCTGTTTGCCTATGAGTCGGAGTCAGGTGAGACAGATACAGCGTCTTCGTCTTCCAGCTCGTCCGCAGATAAGTCGCTGAAAGATACGCCGCCTGAAGAAGCAGCTCCAGAGAAGGCTCCGGGGGCAACATCGACACCAGCTCAGACGACGAACAAAGCTGCCGCCAAGCCGCGCGACTTTATTCTGCCGGATATCGGTGAGGGGATCGTCGAATGTGAGGTAGTCGAGTGGCGGGTCAGTGAGGGCGAGGCCATCGCCGAAGACCAGCCGGTTGTCG
Source organism: Halomonas sp. (assembly GCF_052095765.1). GTDB lineage: Bacteria > Pseudomonadota > Gammaproteobacteria > Pseudomonadales > Halomonadaceae > Halomonas. The sequence continues at coordinate 7,516 of NZ_JBQDJZ010000048.1, read as the reverse complement.
ATGTAATGACCGACAAGGCGTTGGTGGAAATTACCGCGCCCGAGGCGGGTCGCATTAGTAAGCTGCACGTGGCCAAAGGCGAGATCGCCAAGGTGCATGCGCCGCTGTACGCCTATTTGCCTGACGATGATTCAGGTGCTGATGACACAGCTGAAGAAATGGGGAGTGCGGGGCGCGCCACACCAGAAAATCGTGAGACGCAACGGCCGGCGGCGGGTTTCACCAGACAAGGGCAGGGCTCCCATGGCCGTATTCCAGCCAGTCCGGCGGTGCGCCGACTACTACGTGAGCATGATCTTGAGCTGGCCCAGGTACCAGGCTCGGGCAAGGATGGCCGGGTGCTCAAGGAAGATATTACGGCTTGGCTGGCGTCCGGCCAGACGTCGCCGGCCGCTGCCACGGAAGCTGCATCTGCAAGCGCTCAACCGGGCAGTGAAGAAAAGCGCAGTACAGGTGTCATGCAAGCAGAGGTGCGCATAGAGCCGATGCGTGGCATGCGTGCGGCCATGGCCAAGCGCATGGTGGCCTCGGCCAGCACGATTCCGCACTTCCAGTACGGTGAGGAGGTCGATGTCACCGAGCTTGTGGCCCTGCGCGAGCGGCTCAAGCCGCGTGCCGAAGCACTGGACGCCCGGCTGACGCTGATGCCGTTCTTCATGAAGGCCATGGCGTTGGCGGTCGCCGAGTACCCGATTCTCAATAGTCAGCTCAGTGAGGCTGGTGATGAGATCCGCTATCTGCCCTCGTGCAATATCGGCATGGCGGTGGACGGCAAGGCGGGGTTGATGGTGCCTAACGTCAAGGGTATCGAACAGCTCAGTTTGCTGGATATCGCCCGGGAGACTCAGCGGTTAACCGAAGGGGCGCGGGACGGACGGGTTGCCCAGTCCGACCTCAAGGACGGCACCATTACTATCTCTAATATCGGTGCTTTGGGTGGTACCTATGCTGCGCCGATCATCAATGCCCCTGAGGTGGCCATCGTGGCTATCGGTAAGACCCAGTGGCTGCCGCGCTTTGATGATGCCGGCGACGTCTGTCGGCGCGCGATCATGACGGTGACCTGGGCCGGCGATCACCGGCTGATTGATGGTGGTACCATCGCGCGCTTCTGCAATCTATGGAAGAGCTATCTGGAGTCGCCGGAGACCATGCTGCTGCATCTGGGCTGAAGGCGGTGGTGCTGAGCGGGTAGCGGTGAGGTATGGGCTGTGCCAAGGTATGCGCGTGTGAAAAATTTGGTGCCGGCAGGATGCCGGCAAGCGCCATTGATAAACAGGGGCTCAGATGTTCAGTTTCACTGCAACCTATACCGACCTGTACCAGCTCAGCATGGCGCAGGCATACTTTAAGAGCGACTCCCATTTACAGGATGCGGTGTTCGATTACTATTTCCGCAGTAATCCCTTTGGTGGTGGCTACACGATTTTTGCCGGCCTAGAAGACCTGCTGCAAACCATTGAGTCACTGCACTTTAGCGCTGATGATCTGGCTTACCTGGCCACCCAGAATTTCCCCGAAGACTTTCTCGCCTACCTGAAAACCTTCCGCTTTCGCGGGCGGATTTTCTCGGTCCTTGAGGGCGAGGTGGTGTTTCCGAATCAGCCTGTGTTGCGGGTAGAGGGCACCCTGATCGAAACACAGCTGATTGAGACTTTGCTGCTCAATATGCTGAATTTTCAAAGTCTGATTGCGACCAAGGCATGCCGCATGCGCTGGATTGCAGGTGACCGGGCACTGCTGGATTTCGGCCTGCGCCGGGCTCAGGCAACAGGCGGCTATTACGCGAGTCGGGCTGCTTTTGTGGGTGGTGTGAACGCGACCAGCAACGTGGTAGCTGGCAAGAACTTCAATATTCCTGTTGCCGGCACCATGGCGCACTCGTTTGTGCAAAGCTATGACGATGAGCTGGAGGCGTTTCGTGATTTCGCCGTGCATCGTCCTGAGGGCTGTGTGTTGTTGGTCGATACCTACGACACCCTCAGAAGTGGTGTACCCAATGCGATTACTGTGGCCAAGGAAATGCAGGCCCGTGGCCAGCGTCTGCAGGCCATTCGCTTGGACAGCGGCGACCTGGCTTATCTGTCACGCCAGAGTAGAAAGCTGCTAGATGCGGCTGGGCTGGAGCAAGTGCAGATTGCGGCTTCGAACTCCCTGGATGAGCACGTCATTAAGAGCTTGCAGGAGCAAGGGGCTGCCATTGATGTATATGGTGTGGGCACCAGCCTGGTGATTGGTAAACCTAACGGTGCGCTGGATGGCGTTTACAAACTGGTTTATTCCAACGGCAAGCCGCGCATCAAGCTGTCAGAAAGTCTGGAAAAGGTCACACTGCCCCATGCCAAACAGGTGTCACGACTTACCACCGCTGACGGCCAGTGGATCGGCGCCGATGCCATCGGCCTGAGCGATGAAACCGAGATTGAAGTGATGCATCATCCTTCCGATCCGTTCAAGCGTCTGGCGCTTAGTGAGCTTCATCAGGAGCCACTGCTGCATGAGGTCATGGCCAACGGCGACATCACTATCAGGTTACGCCCACTGACCGAAATTGCCGAGTATTGTCAGCAGCGCTTTGCCAAACTGCCACAGGAATACAAACGGTTCGATAATCCGCACCGTTACAAAGTCGGCCTGAGCACGACGCTGAAGCAGGCGCAGGAAGCGCTAATCAAGGCGCACAAGGCGTAGGTAGCCATCATGAATCAGGCCGCTCTACAGCAGTTCTACATTCCTGAAGACCAGTCGATCTATCTGCTCAGGCAGGATGACGCGCGCAAGCTCAAGGAGTGGGTGGCGCTGTGTCAGAGCAAGCTAGCACAGCTTGGCTATCGTGATATTGGGCTGATCGGCAAGGGCGCCTATGGCTTCGTGTTTGCCGGCCTGACCGAGCAGGACGAGGCCTATGTGTTCAAGTTTAGCCGCATCACTTTACCCCAGCACCTTCAAGATCGCCTGGAAGAAGAGGCCTTCATGCTGGAGCAGGTGGCGCACCCGCGGATTCCTCGGTTGATTGCGTATCAGCGCGTGCGTAACCAGTCGATTCTGGTCATGGAGCGGGCCCCGGGCATCAACCTGGAAGAGGTGTCGCTGCTGCGCGGGCGTCTTTCTCCACGGCTGGTAGTACGTATTGCTGCTCAGCTGGCTGATCTTCTGGTCGCACTGCGCTGTGAAAAAAGCTCCGCCGGTCGGCCAGTCGTGCACGGTGATATCAAGCCGTCGAACCTGGTGTTCGATGAACGCGACGAGTCCATCGCGCTCATCGACTGGGGGTCATCAGTGTTTGCCCAGCTCGATGCCAGCCAGCAGTTTGTGGTGACCAACGTCATGGAGCTGATGTCAGACAGCATGCAGCAGACCAATGCGCGGCTGGGTGATGTGTACTTCATCGGCGAGGATCAACTCAACGGTGCGCTGTCATCGCCGCGCTTCGACGAGCAGGGTGCTGCCGGTACCCTGTATGCGCTGGCGTCCGGTCAGTCCTGTCGGTTTGGTCATCAGGCGATTCCGGCGACGTCGCTGGGGCTGCCCATGGAATTTGCCCGCATGCTGGATGGCATGCTGGATGCCGACCCGATCGTACGCCGCCAGGCTGGTGACTACTACTTGCGTGAAATGCCGCGGCTGGCACGGCTAGTGATGCTCGACTTGCCCGTGCCAGAAGAGCAGCCACTAGTGCCGGTGTGGAGTCGAGCGCTGGATCGTGACGTTGATACGGTGGTGTACAGCTCACGCAAGGCGTTTTTGCGTGAGGAAGAGCATATCAACAGCCTGGATCACGTTGATGACGTCCAGCTGGATCGCTATTACAAGAACTTCATGCAGGGCATGGGGGAAACCGAGAAAGCTTTTCTGGCCTCAGTCAGTCGGCTGGGCAAGTATCCTGTGGTCGGCGGGCTGGCGGTGAACTGGGAGGCTGACGGTGTTCATATTGACGCCTCGCTGATCCTGCACGACCCTGAGTTGAAGCCGGCCTTTGTGGCCGCGGTCAACAACATGGTCACGCTGGCACGTGGTGTGCATCGTCAAGGTATTTTCAAGAGTTGCTTGTTTAACGCACGCGATACGTTGCACGTAGAGCGGGAGTCGGCTGATCAGCCATTTCCTGTGCCTAGCGGATCGCTGAAATACGAAGTCAGCTCGGTGCCGGAGCTTGAGGATCACACCCGGTTGCACAGCTATTTTGAGGATGGGCCTGACCCGGAAGAGTTTCTTACGCTGCCCGAGGCGATCATCGATACCCTGAAAACTCTGAACGAGATCCACCATACTGGCATGATCATCTTCGAAGTGCTGCCTGAGCACATGAAGATACACAGCTATTACCGGCTACTGGACCCTTCTCGGGAAGAGGAGTTCCGCCAGTGTCTGGGTGATATCCTGGCGGCGGTGGGCTTGATTGAAGGGCTTGGCGTATCAGGTTTCATGAAGATGCCGTACAAAGACGTGCGCTTCTACAGCCGTATGCTTCGCCAGCCTGAGCGTTTTTATCCCAGAGATCCGCGTGCTGTCCTGGCTAAGGAGTTGGCCCAGGAAAATATCCAAGGTCAGCAAACGGCACTAGGCGGTGCTAGCCTAGGCACCGAGGCCGCTTTCACGCAGCAGCTGGTCGATAGTGCGGCCGCCCGATAACATCATGTCATCGCCAAAGTGTTCGGTTTCCAGCTGGCTGAGGCCATTGGCAACCAGTTGCTCAATCAACACACTGCGCTCCAGCCCTGTGTGAGCGATCAAGCGTTCAAGACGCATTTCCTGACTCCGAGAAAGACGTGTGAGCTTAGGCATGAATGCTATCTCCTTTGAGTAGTGTCACGCTTAGCATGATGGCATAACGTGACAGGGTGATGACGACAAAGGTGTCAGGCGAGACCTTGTCGCTCCATCACTTCAATAATGATGGGCACTGGCGTCATCAAGTGCGCCCGCATCATATCGCGTGCTTTGATCGCGTCTCGTTTGAGAATGATATCGACTAGCTCGGCATGCTCATTGCGTTTGCGGGCCAAGGCTTTTTCAGAGAGAACTGTCTCTCTCAGCCATAGGTGGCGATAGCGCTCGACCTGGTCGAACAGTTGGGCGCGCGCCTGCATTAAGTGCGGTGACTTGCAGCCAGCGGCAATTGCCGTATGAAACTCGCTGTGCCGGGTATCCCACACATCCAGTACTTGCTCGGTAGAGTTGATTTCAACGACTTTGGCCAGGGTGTGGGCGGTAGCCAGAATGCTGGCTTCCCAACTGTCGTCGCCGCGCTCTATTGCCAGCTCCAGGATCAGGCCTTCCAATTGGGTGCGGGCGTCATAAAGGTCAAGTAGCTCTTGCCGCGACATTGGCGCCACGCGATAGCCACGCTGGCTGATGGCCACCACCAGGCGCTCAGCAACCAGATGCGACAATGCCTCTCGAAGCGGGCCAACGCCCAAGTCGTAGCGCTCCTTTAGCTTGCTCATCAGCAGCTTTTCACCGGGCGCAAAGGCACTGCGGATGATGTCGTGCTTGAGCCGACTATAGGCGCTAATGGCAAGGTTCTGTTTCGGTGCTGTTTCCATGAGCTGACGCTATATTCCAGGTGTTTGTAATTAGGTTTCTGATCGACAATATTCGCTGATCGCAAAGATTGTCGATAATCCTTTCAACGGACATGTAGGCCATGAGAATGCCTTCGTCTGTCTGTTTTGTCGACTATCTTGCTTTGCGTTTCAATGTTTTCCACGCCGAATAGGTGCTTAGGAAGACGCGGCCGTTGAGCGTTTTTAGAAAATCACTGTTCTTGAGGCGGTCCATGACTGGGCCCTTAACCTCAGCTAGGTGAAGGGTCACTCGGGCTTCAGCAAGGCGACGGTTAATCGCGTCCAGGCTTTCCAGTGCCGAGGCATCGATCAGGTTGACCGCCGAGCAGATCAGTACCACGTGTTCAATGCCGGGGCGCTTGGCCACCAACGCTTGAATGGTGTCTTCCAGGTAGCGTGCGTTGGCAAAATACAGGCTCTCATCGATACGTAGCAGCGCCAGATGGTCGTCGGTTTCTGTTTCGTGGCGTGCGCTGTTGCGAAAGTGTTCGCTACCGGGAATGCGCCCCACTAGCGCGCTGTGCGGGCGGCTTGTGCGATACAGAAAAAGTGCGATCGACAGTGCCACACCGAAGAGCAGGCCGGTTTCTACGCCCTCTGCCAATGTCATCACCATGGTTACCGCCATGGCCGAGAAGTCGCTGCGCGAGTAACGGAAGGTACGACGCATCAGGGCAATATCGACCAGGGTGAGTACCGCCATGATGATGGTGGCTGCCAGGGTGGCCACCGGTAGATGGAAAAGCCAGGGCGTCAGCCACAGGGTGATTATGCCAATGCCCAGGGCAGCAAAGGCGCCGGCCATGGGGGTGCGTGAGCCAGCATCGACATTGATTACCGTGCGTGACAGGCCGCCAGATACCGGCATGCCAGCGGTGAAGGCTGCCGCCAGATTGGCACCGCCCAAGCCGATCAGCTCTTGGTTTGGCACGATGCGCTCACGGCGCCGCGCCGCCATCAACTGGGCCATGGAAATTGACTCGACAAAGCCAACCACGCTGATCAGCAGAGCAGGCATCCACAGCGCACGCCATAGCGCCGCATCGGGTAGCGGCAAGGTGAGGGGGGGAAGTCCGGCAGGAATGTGCCCCACCACTGCCACGCCGTGCTCGTGTAGCCCAAGCCAAGCGCTGAGCACGGTGGTCAGAATCACGGCAAATAACGGGCCAGAACGCTGGGTCAGTGTGACCAGGCCGCGGGGCAGACCCAGTCGAATCAAGGTGCGTCGGCCCCAGCGGCGCACAGCAATCAGCCAGGCCAGCGTGCCCAGCCCCAGCGTCACTGTGGGCAGATTGATGTCGCCTAGGTGGCGGGCCAGGCTGGTTAACAGCGAGACGGCGGTGTAGCCGCTGGCATCAACACCGATCAAGTGCGATAGCTGACTGATGGCAATTAACAGGCCCGAGGCCGACAGAAAACCGCCAATGACTGGGTGGCTCAGGAAGTTGGCAAAAAAGCCCATTCTCAGTGCGCCCATGATGACCAGCATGCCACCAGACAGTAGTGACAGGTGCCAGGCTGCTTGCAGATATTCCTGAGTGCCGGGCACCGCCACCCGGGATAGTGCTGCGCCTGTCATCAGGCCGATAATCGCCACCGGGCCAATTGCCAGGGTGCGGCTGGTGCCAAGCAACGCATAAACAATAGCGGGAAGTATGCTGGCATACAGGCCGACTACCGCTGGCAGACCGGCCAGTATGGCATAGGCCATGGACTGGGGTATGACCATCAGGGTGACAATCACACCGGCCATTAAGTCGCTGCTTAGTAGGCGGCGGTTGTAGTGAGGCAGCCACAGTAGGGCGGGTAAATATCGCTTAAGCATCGTTTGCTTCGTAATGAGGAGTATGCCTCCAATATCAGCGAGAGTGTTCTTGTTATCAACTCGATATGACTTAAGGAACCGCTGCTCAATTCGGTTCTAAGCGGCTGAAGCGCTCAGAATGGTA
>NZ_JBQDJZ010000047.1:0-19838 GCF_052095765.1 Halomonas sp. | reverse complement strand
CTCATCGTTTACTCCTCTGCCCACAACGGGGGGCTGCTATATTGTCATTCGACTGATTGACAGGAAATTCACATGCGCATTCTTGATACGCGGGTTGCACCACAGTGGGTAGATTACAACGGCCACATGAACGATGCAGAATACGCACGGGTTTTCTCTCTGGCCCTGGAAGCCCTGATGGATGATATCGGACTGAATGAGACGGGCCGTGAGCAACACGCCTATACCATCTACACCCTGGAAACCCATGTCTGCTATCGCCGTGAGGCTTATGAGGATCAACCGCTGGGCATTAACGTCATTTTGCTGGATCAGGATACCAAGCGGTTGCATGTATTCATGGAAATGCTCGACGAGCACGGCCAATGCCTGGCAACCAGCGAACAAATGCTGATGGGTATTGCCACCGCTAACGGTCGTCCGGCGCCTTTCCCCGAAACTATTGCACAACGCATTGAGCGTCTGCCTCACGCCCAAGCGGATAACTGGCCCGCGCTGGCAGGTCGCAGAGTCGGTTTTCGCCGTTGACGACTAATACCATCAACTGATGCTAATTCACCAGGTAACTCTCATGCGACACCCGACAGCTTTTCGCCCAGCCCCCTATTCCTGCCAACCTGCACTGGTAATGATGCTGCTGATCATGGTGCTTGCACTGCTATCTGGCTGCGCTGGATCACAGCTAAAGACCCAGGAGCAGAGCGCCGTTTCCTTTGAGCGCGCAATGATTCTCGCGGAAGCCAAAAAGACGCTGGGCGTGCCGTACCGTTATGGCGGTAACTCGCTGAGTGGGCTGGACTGCTCTGGTCTAGTACAGCGAACCTACAGCAAAGCGGGTATCAGCGTACCGCGCACGTCCCATGAGCAGTTCTCGAAATTGCCGCCGATCAAAAAAGCCCGTCCGGGCGACCTGGTGTTTTTCGATACCTCCGGCGGCGGCAAGGCCAGCCATGTGGGCATCTATATGGGCAACGATCAGATGATTCATGCACCCGGCAGCGGGCGAGAGGTAACAACAACCCAGCTATCGCTGGATTACTGGCAGAAACGTTTTCTGGGTGCGGCAGGGCCGGCGCCCTGAGCAGCCGAAGCCAGAAACCTGGGATCAAGCCGTCATCTCAACGAAAGGCGTCAGCGGATGTATTTGAGCAGCGTCTGGAGACGCTCCAGATCGCGGCTATCACCCACCAGCCGTACCTGATCGTTCATCATGCCGTCGAGGAAAGCTTTCTGGGTAGGCTTGCGTAGGATGCTGATGGCGCTTTGTGGGTCTTCAAAACGCAGTTCCAGATCAAGGTCTATGGGAAGCCCTCTACCTGTCTCGATACCGTCAGCGGACATCCGGTAGTACCTGGCAATCGACAAATCTTCGGTGGCAATTCCCCAGTCGAGGGGACGCTTCTCCAACTGTTCCTGGAAAGCCGGCTTGCTTCGCTGCGCCCTCTTGAGCAAAAAACCAAGCAACCAGAGGATGGCTCGTAGCATCATGTCTAAGCTCCCGACAGGAAGAAGGAAAAGGGAGGAAAACAGCGGTTCGCCGGCGCCCGACGAGCCGCTGACGGCTTACTTTTGCACCGCTTCCTTGAGCCCTTTACCGGGCTTGAAGGCAACCGTTTTGCTTGCCGGAATCTGCAGCGGCTCGCCTGTCTGCGGGTTTTTGCCGGTGCGGGCGGCACGATGACGGACGGTAAAGGTGCCAAAACCTATCAGGGTGACGTCGTTACCATCAGCAACGCTACCAGTGATCTCCTCGAGAATCACGTTGAGTACCTGACCGGCTTTATCTTTGGAAAGGTCAGCCTGCTTGGCAATGGCTGCGGCAAGTTCTGGTTTGCGCATAAGGTTGGTTCTCCTGACTGTAAGTATGAAGCCGGAGTCATTTCCGGCCACTGCTTCCTGACGGTGTTGCTCTGTTATTACTGTTTTATGTTTCCTTGTCACCATGGAAAGCGATTATGCTGCTTCAAACCTTATCACTCCATGGGTGCAGCAGGGGGAGTCGTCACTAGCCTAGCAACGGCGGTGCCAGCCGCGCCAGTCTGACTTTCCGACGCACACAGTCTCCTGTCAATGCAAAACCCTGTAATTGGCCGTCATCTGACTCTGCAAATGCCGCCAGATCACGCCCACTTCCTTCGGTACGCCAACGTACGGCTGATTCAACCGGCGGCAAGGAAACAATCGGCAACAATGATGTCTTGACCATGATGGGCCAAGGTCCGTAGTTCACCAACGTAGGGCTACCCGTCAGGGTAGCGGCCAAAGCTTTGGCTCCAGCCTGCAGCGGCTGCACATACATGGCATTCAGCCCATCAACACAGGCGACATCGCCCAGCGCGAAAACACCTCGGACCGTTGTTTCCAGATAACGATCTACCACAATGCCGTTTGGGCTGACGCTGAGGCCCGCGCTAGCGGCCAGAGTCATGCGCGGACGCAGGCCTGTCGCCACCAGCACCAGATCAGCATGCAGGGTGTCACCACCATTCAGCTTTACCGCCACAGCACCCTGCTCATGCCAGAAAAAGCTCACCGTCGTGCCGCAGTACAGCTGAATGCCCGCCTCAAGGAAGGCATCTCCCAGGGCGCGTCCCAGCTCGGCGGGCAACAGACGTGCCAGAAGAATTTCTTCCGGTGCCACCATGCTCACGCTGTGGCCTCCGGCCACCAGATCATCTGCAAACTCGCAGCCCACCAGCCCTGTGCCAACCACCACCACCTTGGCCGGACGCTGCAATGCCGCCAGGCTGCTATGAAAACGGCGGTAGTCATCCAGATCATTGACGGTCATCACCCGCTCAGCCAGCTCGTCAGGAATCGTAAAGGGCAACGTCGGCGCAGCGCCGGTGGCCAGCACCAGCTGATCATAGGCCAGTGTTTCTGCACCGAGCTGCAGGCTGCGCGAACTGGTGTCGATAGCATCGACGAAGGTGTGGGTGCGCAGCGTCACATTGAGGTCCTGGGCCACCTGCAACGCCGGACGTGCCACCAATCGCTCAGGTGAAAGCCGCTTGGCAAAACCGGTGGAAAGCAGCGGTTTGGAATAGTCATCACCGCCATCGGCAGTAATCAGGGTAATTGGCCGCTCGGCATCACGATTGCGCAGCTGACGCGCCAGTCCAAACCCGGCCATGCCGGAGCCGATGATGGTCAGAGGAGCACTCATAGCTGTCCTTGTTTGTATGCCGGGTGGTGGAGGCAGTTTGTACGCAGGGCCATGGTACACTAGCGCCCCTTGGTATGGGACGTGGAGCATCGCGGTGATCAAGGGTTCGACACAGGCGCCAAAATGGCAGCCTCTGGCAGCGGTACGGCCGGCAATGAGCCATGCCTGGTGGCAATGGGTAGCCTCTACCGATTCACTGACAGCTCGCCTGACCGATGCCGGCGCGCCGGCCACTTTCCGCGTTCGACTGCTCGATCAGCGACTTGGTCGGCCAAGTCACGATGAAGCGATGGCGCTGGGCCAGCCGCTGGATCGCTGGGCCTGGTTACGGGAAGTGGCGCTGTGTCTCGATGACCGGCCCTGGGTGTTAGCCCGCTCAGTCGCACCACTGGACCGGCTGAACGGCCATCGTCTTGAAGGCCTGGGCGAGCGCTCGCTAGGCAGTTGGCTATTCAGTCAGCCGGATCTCAAACGCGGCGCCATCGAGATTACCCGCTCCCCGGCCCCGTTTCGTCAGCTACCCGGCCCTTGGGGCCGTCGCTCGATACTTCGCCACCGGCGCTTTACTGTACTGGTTCAGGAGTTTTTCCTAGACAACATGGCGGACGACCTGGAGCTGCCTTCGCAGTAGCTTCCACCATTTGCTGGCCGAGGCTGGCGATGATTTACGACTTACTTGAGAGCGCACAATGGACTCATCACTTCTGCGTCCCACGGGACTCGCGCGTATTCCGGACTTTTTACATCTGACCCGTCTCGACCGTCCCATCGGCACCTGGCTACTGATGTGGCCTACGCTATGGGCTCTGTGGGTCGCTGCAGAAGGCGTGCCTGAGCGGCATCTGGTGGTGATTTTTGTGCTCGGCGTTTACCTGATGAGGGCGGCTGGCTGTGTCATCAACGACTATGCCGACCGCCATGTAGATGGCCACGTCAAACGCACCGTGAATCGCCCATTGGCCACCGGCCGCATCAGTGAACGTGAGGCCCTCGGGCTCTTTGCCTTGCTGGTGGCCGCCTCCTTCATACTGGTGTGCTTTACCAACCTGTTTACCGTGCTGCTATCGCTGGTGGGCGTGGCGCTGGCAGCCATCTATCCCTTCATGAAGCGCTATACCCACCTGCCACAAGTGGTTCTGGGTGCGGCTTTTTCCTGGGCGATACCCATGGCATTCGGTGCCGTACTGGGTGAAGTACCGACAGTGGCCTGGCTGCTGTTTGCCGCCAACCTGAGTTGGACGATTGCCTACGACACCCTCTACGCCATGGTGGATCGCGATGATGACCTGAAAATTGGGATAAAATCCACCGCCGTCCTGTTTGGTCGTGCCGATACGCTGATGATCGGGCTGTTCCAGCTGGCAACCCTGATTCTGCTGGCCTTGGCCGGTTGGCTGCTAGGACTGAGTGGCTTCTTCTGGCTGGGGCTGGCCACCATGGCCGCCACCTTTGTCTTCCAGCAGCAGCTGGCCCGAGGCCGCGATCGCGACCGCTGTTTCCGGGCCTTTCTCAACAATCAGTGGTCGGGCATGGTGGTCTTTGCCGGCATTGCCTTGAGCCTGTGGCCGGGCATTGGCAGCTAGCTGTCGGGTAACAACTAGCGGGTGACCGCGGTGGGCTTACCTAGATCCCGATAATGCCTGTCCCACATCAGCACTGCGCCGGCCACGGCACCTGGCAGCAGAAACAGGTTCGCCAGGGGCAACCAGGTAATCAGGGTCACCCAACCGCCATAGGTCAATGTCGGAATACGTCGTGCATTCAGGCGGCGGCGCATATCAGCAAAGCTCACCTTGTTGTTGTCCATGGGATAGTCAAGATAGGTGATCGCCATGGTCCAGGCGGAAAACAGCCCCCACAACACAGGCGCTATGATATTGACAGCTGGAATCCAGCTAATGATGAACAGTAGCAACATGCGCGGCAGGATATAGGCCAGCTTGACCAGCTCGCGGCCGATGGCATCTATGCCGGCACGCATGACTCCCCGGTCATCCAGCGGCGGCTGGCCGGTGACCACACGCTCCACCTTTTCGGCCAGAAACCCATAGAAAGGCGCAGCGATCATGCTGCTTATCAGGGTGAAGGTGAAAAATACGATCAGCAGCAAGCTGATCATAAACAGAGGCCAGATCAACCAGTTGAGCCATTCAAGCCAGCCGGGCACCATGGCCATCCAGCCATCAAGCCAGCCACCAAAGCGGCTGATGACGTAATATAGCAGAGCAGCATACACCAGCAGGTTAACCAGTATCGGTAGAAACACATAGCGGCGAAGCCCGGGGGAATAGACTAGACGGGTACCCCGGGAGAGTGCCGTAAATGCATCAATCATGAAAAATTTCCTCCGGTTGAGTTACTGCCAGTATCAACGACGTTACCTGCGACAAGACGCAACACTCCGGGCAGTTGAATATCAGTCGCCGACGTTTATCATGGCCCTCTGATATCTCGCATTACCCGATACGAGCTTCTCACAATTCAAAACAACAAAGCCGACATAACCACTGATGACTGACATAGATGATGTACCCTCGCCGCGTGGCCAGCTGACCCTCAAACTGGTAGCCAATCGTCACGATACCAACCTGCACGGTGATATCTCCGGCGGCTGGCTGGTGTCACACATGGATCAGGCCGCCGAGCTTGCCGCCAGCCGAGAGGCCAATGGCCGCACCGCGACGGTTTCCATCGAGAGCATGGATTTCCTCTCCCCGGTACGGGTCGGGTCAATGGTCAATATCTTCACCGAAATACGTGAAACTGGGCGCAGTTCAATGAAAATTGACGTAGAAGTCTGGTGCCGCTTTCCACATGAGAGCGACAGACATGAGCTACAGAAAGTGACAGAGGCACGCTTTGTGATGGTGGCACTGGACGAAAAAGGCCGCATTCGAGCGGTCAAGCCATAACTGAACAGCAGTGCAGGAATACACACAGCTAGAAAACGCCGGATACCCTGGCAGCACCCGGCGTTTTACCACAGGCAAGCAGCCCGCAATGATCAGTCCGTCAGATCATCACGCACTTTCAGGTAGTCGTACTCACCGATATCGGTAAATCCACGCACGGTATCCTGGAACGCAGAATACGACTCATAGATCTTGCGTGATTCTTCATCACTTTCTACCTGGCGCAAAATAACCTTCTCGGAAGCCTTCTTCAGCGCAGCCATGACCTCACTGGGGAAAGTACGCAGTTTAACGCCGTGCTCCTCTGTCAGCGTATTCAGCGCTTCCGCATTGCGGAATACCAGCTCGCTGAACATCGCAATATTTGACGCACGGGCGGCCTCAGTCACTATCACTTTGAGATCATCCGGCAGCGCATTCCAGGCATCCAGATTCACCGTGCCTTCAAGAATGGCCGACGGCTCATTCCAGACTGACGTGTAGTAATAATCCGCCACCTGATGCAGGCCGAACGCCAGGTCGTTATAGGGCCCGACCCAGTCAGCCGCATCTAGCACACCGGTTTGCAGCGACGTGAAAATCTCGCTGCCCGGAATCGTCATGGTGGTTACACCAATGTCAGCCATGGCCTCACCGGCCAGACCGGGCAAACGCAGCTTCAGGCCCTGCATGTCTTCCAGCGAGTTGATCTCTTTCTTGAACCAGCCCGCCATCTGGGTGCCCGTATTACCGACCGCAAACGGCTTAAGATTATGCTTGGCATACAGTTCATCCCACAGCTCACCGCCACCGCCGTTGTACAGCCAGGAGTTGGTTTCATCAGTGGTCATGCCAAACGGCACTGCCGTAAAGAACTGCGCCGCAGCTACTTTTCCGCGCCAGTAATAAGAAGCAGAGTGCCCCATTTCAGCCGTGCCGGCAGATACCGCATCAAAGACCTCAAGTGCCGGTACCATCTCACCTGCACCGTGAACACGGATCTTCATCCGGCCACCTGACATCTGCTCAATACGCTTGGCGAAGTCGTTGGCGCCAGTACCCAGCGCCGGGAAGTTCTTGGGCCAGGACGTCACCATGTTCCAGGTAATGGTTTCCTGAGCCGACGCGGTGGATACAAAAGGTGCGGCGGCAACACCAGCAGCACCCAGGCCAGCAGTCTTGAGAAACTTGCGTCGTTGCATGAGCTAACTCCTTTTTTGGTTTTTATCAGCGCGGCCAGATAAAGCACGGCCAAACATATCAGATATCTGTACTTTTATACTTTCAGCAGTATGCGTGAAGGCGGTTTTAGCAGGCAAATAAAGGAACTGTCTTCAAGCTGCGATGGCGTCGATGAGTCGCTGTAAACCTACCATGGCAAACCAGCCCCGCCGCCGCTGCGCGGCGGTTTCGCCATGTGAACATGGCTCCTACAAGACCCCGCTCAACGGCAACGTGCAGGTTATCGTGTGAGCGGCCTTCAGGCCGCGAAAAGCGCCCCCGCACCTACAGCGGTGTCAGCTTGGCAAAGCCCAGCACCAGCCACTTAGCACCCTCGCCCTCGAAACTGACGTGTACCCGGGCACGCTCGCCCTCACCTTCGGCATCAAGAATTACACCTTCACCAAATACTGGGTGACTGACCCGCTGCCCAAGGCTCAACGACGGCAGGTCGCCAGCAGCCTCAATGCGCTCTTGGCGCCACGCGGGCGCTGGACGCGAGACGCTGAGTGGCCGCGACACCTGGCCACGCAACCGTACTTCTTCCAGATGCTGTTCGGGCAGTTCACGCAGAAAGCGCGAAGGGCGGGGAAAGGTTTCCTTGCCGTGCAATCGCCGCACTTCGGCATGGGTTAGATAGAGCTTCTGCATAGCACGTGTCAGGCCCACATAGCACAGCCGGCGCTCCTCCTCGAGGCGACCGGGCTCCTCCAGCGACATCTTGTGAGGAAACAATCCCTCCTCCACGCCGGTGATGAATACCACCGGAAACTCCAGCCCTTTGGCCGAGTGCAGCGTCATCATCTGCACGCAGTCTTCAAATTCGTCAGCCTCGTGATCACCTGCATTAAGCGCGGCTTCCGCCAGAAAAGCCTCCAACGCCACCATGCCTTCACCAATCTCGGCATTTTCCAACGCCTCACCCTGGGTAAACGCCTTGGCGGCGGTAACCAGCTCCTCAAGGTTCTCGATCCGCGCCTGGCCTTTCTCGCCTTTTTCGTTGCGATGATGTTCGAGCAGGCCGCTGCGCTCGTTCACATGATCAATAATCTCATGCAGCGACAGCGCCGAGGTCTCGTCATCCAGTTGCTCGATCAGATCACTGAAGGCCTTCACCGCATTGCCTGCACGTCCTTTGAGGGTCCCGTCGTGCAAGCCATCATGTAGTGCCTGCCATAACGACGTTTCATCCAGCCTCGCTCGCTCGCGGAGAACCTCTACTGTTCGTGTACCAATGCCTCGTGCTGGCACGTTGATGACCCGCTCTAGCGAGGCATCGTCATTGCGGTTGAGCAACAGTCGCAGATAAGCCAAGGAGTTTTTGATTTCTAACCGCTCATAGAAGCGATGCCCGCCATAAATACGATACGGCATGCCCTGACGAATCAGCGCCTCCTCGATTACCCGGGACTGGGCATTGGAACGGTAGAGAATCGCTACATCACTGCGCTTGAAACCTTCATTGACCTTGTCGCGAATGGTATCGACGATAAAGCGCGCCTCGTCGAGGTCATTGAAACCGCCATAGACCGAGATTGGTTCGCCCCGCTCACCATCAGTCCATAGCTCCTTGCCCATACGTTCAGCGTTGTGACTGATCAGGGCATTGGCAGATTCAAGAATGGCGCTGGTGGAACGATAGTTCTGTTCCAGCCGCACGGTTTTAGTCTCGGAAAACTCTTGCTCGAAGCGACGGATATTCTCGATCCGCGCACCGCGCCAGCCGTAGATCGACTGATCATCGTCACCGACCACTGTCATCGGCGTCTGCATGCCGCTAAGCAACTTCAGCCAGGCATACTGCAGGGTATTGGTATCCTGAAACTCATCCACCAGCACATGGCCGAAGCGTTCACGATAGTGTGCCAGCAGTGCCGGGTTATCGCGCAGCAGCTCCAGACTTCTGAGCAGTAGCTCGCCAAAATCGACCAGTCCGCCACGCTCGCAGGTAAGCTGATAGCGTTCGTAGAGATCGACCATCTGCAGCATGTACGCATCGCCGCTGGCATCAACCTGATGGGGCCGTAGTCCTTCTTCCTTGCAACCCGAAATGAACGACTGGACCTGGCGCGGCGGATAGCGCTCGTCATCGATGCCATGATCCTTGAGCAGTCGCTTGATCAGCCTTAGCTGGTCGTCGCTGTCAATGATCTGAAAGTGCTGGGGCAGGCGAGCATCCTGCCAGTGGGTACGCAACAAGCGGTGCGCAATGGAGTGGAAAGTGCCAACCCACACATGTCGCAGCGACAAGCCCAGCAGGGTTTCCAGGCGCGTACGCATCTCGCGGGCGGCCTTGTTGGTGAAGGTCACCGCCAGCACGGCATAGGGGGAAAGCCCCTCGGCCTGCATCAACCAAGCGATGCGATGCACCAACACCCGCGTCTTCCCCGAGCCGGCCCCGGCCAGCACCAGCATATTACCCTGAGGCGCACTGACGGCCTCACGCTGTGCCGTGTTCATGTGGTCGAGAATCGCCGTGACATCATCCATGGGGGAAGCCATATACAAGGAAATCGCTGCTGAAAAATGGGTGGTCAGCTTAGCATATTCAGACACACCGAGCCGGTGACTGGCCACCGCCAAGCTGCATCCTGACCGGCTCCGAGAAGTCTGCTGTTGAAACTAGTTCAAAATGGCTTAACTGATTTCCGGAAAGCGCAGCGGCGTCAGACTGGTCCTGACCGCCTTGAGCTGTTCGGCCAGCTTGGGACCACGCGTCTTGGCCACGCCCACGGCTAGCACATCAATCAACACCAGATGGGCAATGCGCGAGCTCATGGGGGTGTAGATTTCGGTCTCTTCAGGCACGTCAACATACAGCGGCAGAGTCACTTCTTCGGCCAGCGGCGAACCATGCGGGCAAAGTCCGATCACCGTCGCACCTGCTTCACGCGCCAGTCGCACACTGGCTACCAGAGCACGGGTACGCCCCGTCTGGGAGATGGCCACCACCACATCGCCTTCCTTGAGGGTCACCGCCGACATATTTTGCATGTGCGGGTCCGACAGAGCGGCAGTAGAGATCTGCAGGCGAAAAAACTTATGCTGAGCATCAAAAGCCACGGCACCGGACGCGCCAAAGCCGTAGAATTCGACGCGGTTAGCCATGGCCAGCGCATTGATTGCCTGGCTGAGAGATTCGTTATCCAACCGGTCGCGTATTGACAGTAGAGTGCCGACGGTGGAGTCGAAAATACTCTGGGAAAACTCGGCGACAGTGTCGCTGTCATTCATCGTGAACTGGGCGAACTGGCTGCCTGCTGCCAGCATCTGGGCCAGCTTGAGCTTGAAGTCCTGAAAGCCCCCACAGCCCAGGGCGCGACAGAAACGTACCACCGTGGGTTCGCTGACCTTGGCCTCAGTGGCCAGATCCACAATCCGCATATGAATGACGTCTTCGGGATTACGCAGCACAAAGCGCGCCACTTTCTGTTCGGAGCGGCGCAAATGCTCCATACGGCGTCTCAACTCATCGAACAGGCCAAGGCTCACGCGGTATTCCTCATCAGTGATCAGGCGGCATCACGGTGACCGCCCTCAGTCGAATCTATTGTAACAGTATGCCTCAAGCCAGATCGCAACAGGTTGTTCATTATCTATACCATGCTACGTTCTTTTACCTTCATTCATCATACTGTCAAATATTTTATAGTAGAAAGTGCTGTGTCGCGCTGCATCTTGGATGCTACACCTTCACTGCAGGTAGGAGAGTCGATCATGCGTAATGTTGAACGTTTAACTTCCCTGAAAAGCGAGCTACTCAATATCTTCATGGATATGGAAGTTAACGAACACAAGCAACGCGCCCGTAACGCCGTCCAACGCAGTCTTCGCGCCCGTCGTGGGATCGAGTTTTATCAAGAGACCAAGCGCCTCAGCGAGCACTTAATAGAGTTCCCCATCAACGATTTTCTCGATGAAAATACCCACTGACCATTTGAGTTACCCCTCAACGAAGAAGCCCCGCTATACTGCGGGGCTTCTGCACAGCTATTTTCAACGTCAGTGTTTATAACAGGCTATTAACAAACACCACGATCACGCCAATCGGTGCTACAAAGCGCGCCACCAGCAGCCACAGCGTTTCTGTACCACCAGAGAGGCCCAGCTCCTGGGTCACGCTCTGGCGATCCAGGCGCCAGGCAACAAACAGGATGGCACCCAGGCCGGTCAGTGGCAGCATGAACTTGGCCGTGATGGTATCCAGCAGGTCAAAGATGTTCAGGCCAAAGAACAGCACATCGTCCCAGACGTTGAACGACATCAGCGCCGCCAGACCCAGCGCCCAGATGGCGATACCGCCGACCAGGGTAGCGCTAACCCGGGAAAGCGCCGTGCGCTCTTCTAGCATTTCAACGGTAGGCTCAAGCAGCGAAATGGCCGAGGTCAGCGCGGCGAACGTTAGCAGCAGGAAGAAGGCCAAGCCCAGCAACGCACCGCCCGTCATGTTGCCAAAGGCTACCGGCAAGGTCACAAAGATCAAGCCAGGGCCTTCCCCGGGGCTCAGGCCGTTAGCGAACACAATCGGGAAGATCGCAATACCGGCCAGCAGCGCGATGCCAGTATCCAGCAGGATCACCGTGCGCGCAGTACCGATTAAGTTTACGTCTTCGCCCAGATAGGAGCCATACGCCAGCATGATGCCCATGCCCAGCGACAGGGTGAAAAAGGCCTGGCCCATGGCAGCCAGAACGGTTCCACCAGTCAGCGCACTCCAGTCAGGGCTGAACATGAAGGCCATGGCCTCGCCGAAGTGCCCAGTGGTCATGCCATAGCCGGCCAGCACCAGCATCAGGATCACCAGCGCCGGCATCATGGTCTTGGCGGCGCTTTCAAGTCCCTTGGTAACGCCGCGCCCTACAATCAGTATTACCAACACCATAAAGAGGGTGTGCCACAACGTCAGTGTACCGGGACTCCCCAGCAGACCGCTGAAGATCGCACCAACGCCCTCGGCATCTAAGCCACTGAAACCGCTAGCGGCACCAGTCACCGAACTCAGGGTGTAGTTGAGCGACCAGCCGCCAATCACGCTGTAAAACGACAGAATGAGGAAGGCCGCCAGAATGCCGCTAGCACCAACCAGTGACCACAACGGTGACAATTTATTGTCTTTCGACAGCTTGAGCATGGAGTTGATGGGGTTAGCCTGGCCGCGACGCCCGATCATCCACTCGGCTACCAGGATCGGCAGCCCCACCAGCGCCACACAGGCCAGATAGACCAATACGAAAGCGGCACCGCCATTTTCACCTACCAGATAGGAAAAACGCCAGATATTACCCAAGCCCACTGCCGAGCCGGTGGCAGCCAGGATGAAGGTCATCTTGGACGACCATTGCGCATGAGAAAGTTTCGACATGAAAAACCTGCTGTTGTGAATTTTTGGTTGTTGATAGCGCTCAGGCAATCATCACAGCAGATCCTGCTGGAATAATGCCTTGATGGTCATAAATCTATCTGATGATCGGAAAGATGACCAGATACCCCAGCGTTAAGTGGCCACGATGTGATAGTCACTCAACAAAAACTAAAAGAGTGACGGCTGACGGTGTCCGGCAAAGTCAGCCAGCGCTGGCAGGTCAAGCACGTCAGCAAGGCGTTCGTGAAGCAGCCGCGCTAAGGCTGGCGCTGCTCGGTTATCAGCAGTGTGCACAAAAAAGAAAGGAGTTTTCCCCTGCTTTACCCACAGGGCAAGTTGTTTAATCCAAGGCGACAAGTAATCGTGATTGACGGACTCGTCGACATGACCAATAAAACGAATAACTGGATTGGCTCCTGTGGATATCACATGTAGCGGGCGCTTCGGCTTTTCTTTGCGTGCCTGAATCATCCCGCCATGATCACCGACCTGGCCACTAAACAATGGGCGTACATCGAGCATAACTCGGTTAGCGCCGTGAGTTATCAACAGACGGTTGAAATCGCGTTCAATCCTTCCCTTGTGGAAAAAATCAATATGTCGCGGCTCAACCGCACAGCCAATATCTGCCGGCCAGCGCGCCAGAAGCCGGCCCAGTCGCGGTAGCGCCTCTTCACCAAGATCGCGGGGCAATTGAACCATCAGCGGACCTAGCCGGTCTCGCAACGGTGCCAGCGCAGCGATGAAGCTATCGAACGGCGCCTCGATATCCACAAGGCGACGCTCATGGGTTAACTCAGCGGGCAGCTTGAAGCAGAAACGAAAGTGCGACGGCGCCTGCCTGGCCCAGGCGTCCACGCTGGTTGCCAAGGGCACACCGCTATAGAAGGTGGTATTGCCCTCTACCGCATTGAATACCCGAGCATAATCGGCCAGATGGCCGCTGCCGTCGTCATGCGGCGGGTAGAGCCCGCCGCGCCAAGCAGTATTGGCCCACATGGGCAAGCCAAGATGCAGCATGAAGCTAACCTGTTATTTTTAGGCTCAAGTTGGGTGCCACAAGCGGGTCCAGCAGCAGCTTTTGGTTAAATGCTATTGTTCGCCTTCCAATCCATGCCATATCTGTAGTGACACTCATGATCGTATCCTCGAACCAAGTGACTACTATGTATTACGATAGTAGTCTGCAAGGGTTCACCAAATAATTTAACGCCTACTTAGGCTGCACTTTTTATTACTCCTTGAAAACTCGTTCATAGAGATAGATTTTTCGAGGCAGATGCCGCGCGAACTCCATTACGGGTTGCGGTCATGCGTTTCATGCTCGCTAAACTATCACCGCAACCCGTAACCTTCTGCCTGCAGCCGGCTGACGACACGGTCCGCCATGCCCCTGCAGCGAGCGCCATCGAAGGGAAATACCTCATCGAACCCGCCTTGTATCTTGACCTGAAGACCGGTGCGCAGTTTTCTGCGTGCACGGAAAAGCCGGGTCTTGACGGTCGTTGGATTGATCTGCAGAAGATGCGCGATGGTCGAGATGCTCATGCCTTCGACTTCATGCATCAGAAAGGGAAGGCGAAAGTCCGGCGTCAAGTCAGCAATCGCTGTCTCCAGAAACTCACGAAACTGGGTACGTCCCAGCGAAGGTTCGGGGAGACTGGGGTCAGGGCCGGGAAAGGAAAGCACCATCCCTGTTCGCGGTTCGATTTCGGTCACAGTGTCATACCCTTCCAGTATCCGATGGCCGCGTCGCTGCATCTTGGCCATGTTGATGGCGATGCTGGTGATCCACGTCGAGAAGCGCGCCTCGCCGCGAAACGTTGCCAGCCGAGTGAAGGCCGAAAGATAGGCTTCCTGTACGAGCTCCTCCGCCACGGCGTCGCTATCCACGATGCCTCTGATGATGCGAAACAGTCGCGGATTGAGCCTCTGGATCAGCTCACGAATCGCCGACTCGTCGCCGGATCGGGCCAACTCCACCAGTTCGGCTTCCTGCTTATGGCCGGTAGCGCGAGCATGAGGCTCGGCCCCGCCCTGCTGGGCATTGTTTTTCATCTCGCGTCCTCCGCATAAACCCGACCTTCGGTAAGAATATTGTCTACCGCCGGCAATGCGGCAAGTACTGCCTCCGATAGATACCCTGGGTCTTTCGCTTGCGCCAGCAGCGCCGGGGCCGGCGTGCCGACCACAATCCGCCCCACCATCGCGGCCCTTTCATGGGGCAGACAGTAGTAGTCGTAGATACCAGGCACCGTGAGAATCACTTCAAAGCTTTCTCCAGGGAGCAGGAAATCGCTATGAAACGGCGTCGCGGCCGTCGGTATCCGACGCTGCCGGTCGAAAAGCTCTGGATGATAGGCGGTCGCGGTATGGCTATTGCCAGCATCGCGGTTCACGAAGCGCACTCGGGTGCCCGGCTTGATCGCTAGGCCGATAGGCGTGAACCAAACACGCTCCCCGCGAGATGTACCGCGCATTTCGATGACCTCCACGTCCTGCCCGTAGAGCAGGACGGGAGCCATGAGGGCGGCGAAGCCACCGCCGCCCAGAGCCAGTAGTTGACGGCGCGTTACTATCATTTGGCTAACCGCGCCTTGGCGTCTTGATCATGGTAGAGCACAACGTGAGCGTGCGGCCTTTCCACGCCAGGATGGCCTGCGTTGTAGTAGATATCGACCGAGGACGTCTGATGCAGCCCCACCGGCAGATCATCGTAGGCGGTGCCGTTTTCCAGCTCATCCAGCGGCGTCATATAGATCGTCGCAGACAGCCCGCCTGCATGGTCATAGGCAAGGAAAGGGCCTGCCGGCAACGTATCGGGGTCTACAAATAGCGTGCCGAGGCCGGGGATGAACTCCGGTAACGGCAACGCATCGCTCACCTGGATGTAGGGGTCGCCCGGCGGCAACTGGCGCAGCATCTCCTCATCATGGGCCATTGCCAGGGAACCGATACCAATCAAGCCTCCCAGGCCCAGGGTCAGTATTGTCATTTTGAGATTGGACATGATGTTTCCTCGCTTTTTCTGCTGTCAGGGGCCAATGCGAATAGGCATGGCGCTCAACCTGTCAGTTGCAGTACCGCGAGAAAGGTTTCCGCTAACACGAAGTGAGTGGCACACATCATCATGATCGCGGCTCGATCTTCAGCAGCGAAATGGCATGCGGGGGCTCCCTGGCGAAATTAACTGCTTTGTCACTCCAGAGACTCCGCACTGTCACAGAGAGGCGTCAAAGTCATTGGTGTTCCTGTATTGCCCCTGTCATCACGCTTCGGAGCTCCCATGACTACCACGCCCCTATACCGTAACCTGCTGGCCAGCGCCATCACAGGTATCTTCGTCACTGCCAGTCTTACGGCCAGCGCCAACTTGTCTCCGCGTTTCTCCGATACCGATAGTGACCTGGTAGCCGATACACCGGTCGATGAGTCGCAGTGGGTTGATCCTAATACATTGGTGTTCTCTTATACACCAGTGGAAGATCCAGCCGTCTATGCCGAGGTTTGGTCTGGTTTTCTTAAACATATGGAGGAGGTCACCGGTAAGCAGGTGAAGTTCTTCCCGGTACAGTCCAACGCCGCCCAGCTGGAAGCCATGCGCGCCGGACGCCTCCACGTGGCTGGCTTTAACACTGGATCCAACCCTCTCGCGGTGAATTGCGCCGGCTTCGTCCCGTTTACCATGATGGCCAGTGAAGACGGTAGCTTCGGGTACGAGATGGAGATCATCACCTACCCTGGCAGCGGCATCGAGTCCGTGGCCGACCTAGCCTCGCGTAGCATGGCTTTTACCTCATCGACCTCCAACTCAGGCTTCAAAGCGCCTTCCGCCCTACTGGTTAGCGAGTTTGGTTTGGTGCCTGGAGAAGACTTCGAGACTGCCTTCTCTGGCTCCCACGATAACTCCATCCTGGGCGTGATCAACAAGGACTACGAAGCCGCCGCTATAGCCAACTCGGTCTCTAATCGCATGCTGGCCCGCGACGTGATCAACGAGGGCGACTACGAGATCCTCTACACCTCCCAGACCTTCCCCACCACCGGTTACGGACATGTCTATAACCTGCATCCCGAGCTTGCCGAGAAGGTCAAAGACGCTTTCTTCAGTTACGAGTGGGAAGGTAGCGCGCTACAGGCTGAATTCGCCAACTCCGGTGAATCCCAATTCATCCCTATCACTTTCGAAAAACACTGGGCAGTGATCCGCACCATCGATGAAGCCAACGACGTGACCTACACCTGCGACTGAGTCTCATAAAACTGGCAGCGCTCTTTTATCAGAACCCATCATTAACACTCACGGCCAGGAGGGTCTCACTCTCCTGGCCGTCTGCATAAAGGAAGACATAGCTATGCTGACCCTCTCTCAGGTCAACAAACGCTACTCCACCGGGGAACACGCCTTGGTCGGCATCAACCTAACCCTTCCGCGGGGCCAGGTGATGGCGCTGATCGGCCCCTCTGGAGCCGGCAAGAGCACCCTGATTCGCTGCGTCAATCGACTGGTGGAGCCCACCAGCGGAAGCATCCACCTGGGGGAGGCCGAACTAACCCGGCTCTCCGGTAGCGCCCTGCGTGGGGCTCGCCGCGCCATGGGGATGATCTTTCAGGAGTATGCCTTGGTGGAGCGTCTGACAGTGATGGAAAATGTACTCTCGGGTCGGCTCGGCTATGTGGGCTTCTGGCGAAGTTTCCTGCGTCGCTACCCCCAAGAGGACATCGCTGAAGCCTTTAGACTGTTGGAACGGATTGGTCTGCCCCAGGCCATGGACAAACGTGCCGATGCCCTCTCCGGAGGCCAGCGTCAGCGAGTGGGCATCGCAAGGGCTCTGATCCAGCGTCCCCGCTTGTTGCTGGTGGATGAACCCACGGCGAGCCTGGACCCCAAAACCTCGCGCCAGATTATGCGCTTGATCCGTGAGCTGTGCGCCGAACGTGAGCTCGCTGCCATCATCAACATCCACGACGTCGCCCTGGCTCAGCAGTTTGCTGACCGCATCGTGGGGCTACGCGCTGGCCAGATCGTCTTCGATGGCACGCCCCAGGAGCTCGACGCAAAGACCCTCACCACGATCTACGGCGAAGAAGAGTGGGAGAGTACTCAAGCACAAGATGGGGAAGCAGAGCACAGAACCGCTACCCAAACAGCAGTGCCTCAAAAATTGTCTCTAGCGGCGGGAGGCACCGTATGAATCGCCAAGAACTGGCACAAACAGGCCACTGGCGACGGCTACCGATGATCCAGAGTTCGAAGCTACGCTGGGGCCTGACGCTGAGCCTAACGACCTACTTCATCCTGGCACTCTCAACAGTCGACGTAAACTGGACTCGGGTCGCCGAAGGCGCCAGCCGCAGCCTCAGCTTTCTGGCCGCTTTCGCCCAGCCGGACTTTATCAGTCGTCGCGGCGACATCCTCGACGGCATCCTCGAGAGCCTGTCCATGACGCTCACCTCCACGGTGATCGGTGTAGCTTTGGCAATTCCGGTAGGACTCGGCGCGGCACGCAATATTACCCCCTGGCCCATCTACTACCTGTGCCGGGGCATCATCACGCTGTCACGTACCTTCCAGGAGATCATCATCGCCATTCTTTTCGTGGTGATGTTTGGCTTCGGCCCGCTGGCCGGCATGCTCACACTGGCGTTTGCTACCGTTGGTTTCATGGCCAAGCTGCTGGCCGAAGACATCGAGGATCTCGACTGGTGCCAGGTGGAGGCAGTGCGCGCTACTGGAGCAAGCTGGTGGCAGACTATGAACCAAGCCGTGCAACCCCAAATCATGCCGCGGTTGATCAGGCTCTCAATGTATCGCCTGGACATCAACTTCCGGGAATCGGCGGTGATCGGCATCGTCGGGGCCGGCGGTATCGGCGCCACCCTCAACACTTCCATCAGCCGATACGAATACGGCACCTCGGCAGCCATCCTGCTAATCATCATCTCCCTTGTACTGCTATGTGAGTACAGCTCGAGCCATGTGCGTCGCTGGACCCAATAAACAGGACACTGTCATGACCATAAGCAGCTCCCCGCAGGGCACGCCAACATGGCGTTTGCGCACCACACGCGCCCAGTGGCTGGGCCACCTAGCCTGGCTCGCTGGTATCTGTATTTTCCTACTTTGCTGGAAACAGATCTCCGACAACACCATGTGGGTGTTTGTGGAAGACGCAGGCCGTCAGGGCAGCGATCTGATTAGCCGCATGTTGCCACCAGAGTGGCACTACGCTCAGTACCTCTGGAAACCCATGTGGGACACTCTCAACATCGCCACACTCGGCACCGCACTAGGGATTACCATGGGTTTTCCAGTAGCTTTCCTCGCAGCCCGAAACACCACACCTCATCCACTAGTACGCAGCATTGCCCTCGTCGTCATCGTCGCTTCGCGCTCCATCAACTCACTCATCTGGGCCATGCTATTGATAACTATTCTTGGCCCTGGGGTGCTGGCTGGAATCATTGCCATCGCACTGCGCTCTATCGGCTTTGTCGGAAAACTGCTCTATGAGGCTATCGAGGAAATCCACCCCGCTCCGGTGGAGGCGATCAGCGCCACTGGCGCCAGCCGACTGCAAATAATGAGTTACGGCGTGTTGCCCCAGGTAGTGCCCACTTTCGCCGGCATCAGCGTCTATCGCTGGGACATCAACATCCGCGAATCGACTGTGCTAGGGCTGGTAGGCGCCGGCGGTATCGGCCTACAGCTCAACGCCGCCATAAACAGCCTGGCTTGGCACCAGGTCAGCGTGATCTTCGTGATGATTTTCGCCACCGTACTGGCCTCGGAGTGGATCTCCGCCCGAGTACGTCACGCCATTATCTAGAAATAAGAACAGAGACCAACTATGTACTTTTCCAACACCCAGGTGACCACCATCGAGCACGATCCGTCATGCCGAGCCGCCCTGTGGAATGACCTGAGACGTACTTCAGTGGGTCGGCCACTAGTAATATCCATCCTAGCGGCGTTTACGTCGCGGCTATCCATTCCTACCAGACCTTCGATACACACATTGAGAATCAGATTGTTCATGCGAATCAGACAGCACCGGAAAATCAATTTTCCACTGCCCAAGAGGCCGGCCAGAGCGTTGATATTGTTCTAATAGATCTCCAGGCAGCACACCCATGGAATGAGGTAAGTGCCTAACCGAAAGTTTTCGTGCATAATGTATGTAGGATAACTGACACG
>NZ_JBQDJZ010000046.1:15850-19937 GCF_052095765.1 Halomonas sp. | reverse complement strand
GTGTCAGTTATCCTACATACATTATGCACGAAAACTTTCGGTTAGGCACTTACCATGGGCGTAACCTTTACCTGCCAATATGAGCCTGTAAAAGATGTGCATGATGCACTAGACAAGCTGCAAGAAGAGACAGGCCTTGATATTCCCATGCATGTTGATGGCGCCAGCGGCGGTTTTCTTGCGCCCTTCTGCGCACCAGATATTGCATGGGATTTTCGCCTACCACGCGTAAAGTCGATCAACTCGTCTGGCCATAAGTTTGGTCTAGCACCTCTTGGCTCAGGCTGGGTCATTTGGCGCGAAGCTAGCGACCTACCGGAGGAGCTGATTTTTAACGTCAACTATCTTGGCGGCAACATGCCCACGTTCGCCTTGAACTTCTCACGTCCTGGCGGGCAAATTATTGCCCAGTATTACAACTTTTTGCGCTTAGGCCGCGAAGGTTACACAAAAATACACAATGCCTGTTATAACACTGCTCAATACCTATCGCGCGAAATAGCAAACATGGGCCCCTTTGAAATGATTTTCGAAGGTGATAAAGAAAATGGAATACCAGCCCTTGCCTGGAAGCTTAAAGATAACGCCAATACTGGCGACTACACCCTGTATGACCTGGCAGACCGCTTACGCAGCCGCGGGTGGCAGGTGCCAGCTTATTCAATGCCTGCCGATCGCGAAGACTTGGTCGTTCAGCGCATTCTGGTCCGCCACGGTGTGAGCTACGACCTTGCCAGCCTGCTCATTGAAGATATGAAGCGTGCACTGGACCATTTCGAAAAACACCCTGTAAGTAAGCCGTTAACTGAAGAAGAAGCCAGCGGATTTAACCACGGGTAAGCACCTATATTTTACGACTAAAGCTTGGGGGAAGGGTTTCCCCCAAGCTTTTATATAAACCTGCATCTCATTTTTCTTTGCCATATAAATGTAGGGTGTACTATGAAAAATACTAACACAGCACCAACGACTAGCCAGCTGTCGTTGCTTGGGTTTTTTGCTATAACAGCCTCTATGGTAATGGCTGTTTACGAATACCCAACATTTGCAACATCAGGCTTTAGCCTTGTCTTCTTTTTGCTACTTGGTGGAATTCTTTGGTTTATTCCAGTCGGCTTATGCGCCGCTGAGATGGCGACTGTTGAAGGATGGGAGGAAGGTGGAGTATTTACCTGGGTATCTAATACGTTGGGTGAGCGGTGGGGATTTGCTGCAATTTCATTTGGCTACCTGCAAATAGCCGTTGGTTTCATCCCAATGCTTTATTTTGTTTTAGGCGCCTTATCTTATATTTTAAAGTGGCCAGAACTTAACACTGACCCTATTACTAAAACCATCGCTGGGCTGGTAATTCTTTGGGTACTTGCCTTTACTCAGCTGGGTGGTACTAAGCATACAGCCCAGATTGCTAAGGTCGGCTTTTTTGCTGGCATCCTTTTGCCTGCTTTAATTCTTATTGGTCTTGCTATTTCATATTTAGTTAGTGGAGCTCCGCTACAAATTGAAATGAGCGCGGCAACGTTCTTCCCAGACTTTACAAAAATAGGTACTTTGGTCGTATTTGTCGCATTTATTCTCAGCTATATGGGCGTGGAAGCCTCAGCAACACACGTAAATGAAATGAAAAACCCAGGCAGAGACTACCCTATGGCAATGATCATGCTAATGATTGCTGCCATTTTCCTGAGCTCTGTTGGCGGGCTTTCTGTCGCATCAGTAATTCCACATAATGAAATCAACCTCTCTTCTGGCGTAGTACAAACATTCAACGTTTTAGTTACCCACTTTGGCGCAGGCTTCGAATGGACGGTCAGAGTGATCGCTGCGCTATTGATGCTTGGTGTTTTGGCTGAAATTGCGGCTTGGATCGTCGGGCCATCTCGCGGCATGTATGTCACAGCACAAAAAGGAATTTTGCCTAAATCTCTAGCAAAGGTTAATAAAAATGGTGTGCCGGTCAATCTGGTTATCTCCCAGCTGACCCTTACTACTATTGCGCTGATCGTTCTGACGAATACGGGTGGCGGTAACAACATGTCGTTTTTGATTGCCCTGGCACTCACAGTTGTTATTTACCTGTGCAGCTACTTTATGTTGTTCCTCGGCTACATACACCTTATTCGTAAGCAGCCTGAAAAGAAGCGAGCATTCCGTATTCCTGGCAACAACACCTTTAAAATTCTGGTGGCATCTGCAGGTCTCATTATCTCTTTTCTCGCATTTTTTGTTTCTTTCTTCCCACCGAGTACTCTATCTGGAGAAAAATCAGACAGCTATGTAGCACTACTTGCTGTCAGCTTCCTGGTTGTCGCAGCACTGCCATTTATTATCTATGCACTGCATGACAAGAAAAACAAAAAAACAGGAGTATCCATGGTGCCTGTTAAAACACACAATGCGCCCAGTGGTCACTTCTTTATTCACCCAAGGGCGAGAACAACGCACCACCTTGTTGTAGATAATGACGCAGGCACGCAGACACCTGAAAATTAAATAACCTTACAGCCACTTTCCTGAAAAAGCCCTGCAGACTATTCATAATTGAACGCTGCAGGGCTTTTTTCAAAAAATGAGGTAAATTGATGTATACTACCCCTGCATTTTCTCGCTCCGCTGCTTCAACAACAGCAAATGTGCCATATACAGAACAACAACAAGATTGACCACAAAAATAACCACGCCAAGAACGGTTGGGTGAGTGATCATCGAGCGGATTTCAAGTGGGATATAGATACCGCCACTTAATAGTGAAAACCACTGAGCCCAGGTGCGCGCTCGCCATAGACCATAGGCTTCAATTAAGCGGAGCAATGAATAGACCAGTGCACCCAAGGCAAGAAAACTCATTTTAATATTTGAGTAGTTATCTGCTGCATGGAGGAAAATACTGGGAAAATGACTTGCCGGATTAAGGTGTGCATGTCGCACCAGCGCTTCTGCAATATCCAGCAGACTACGGTCTGCAAACAGGTGTATTCCAAAGGCAACAACTAGGGATAGCAAGCCTTTGCTTGCCTCCAGCGCCGCAATTGCTTTCAGGTTGCTATGTGCTGATGTCATTCTCTCTCCTTTTGTTGGACCTTAGCGTACCGCCGCCTCAGCTTGCCAATCAGGCCATCTGGCCTCACACGCTTGATTGGCCAAGCTAGTCGACCAGCTCAATACCCAGGCTTTCTAGCAGGTTGAGCGCTTCAAACCGACTGAATCTGGCGTTACCCACCCGGTTAGCCGTGACATCAATGCTGAAATTGCTCGCCTCGGAGAAATCACCGCCGCCAATATCCGTATCCTGGAACACAGCACCTGAGAAGTCGCTACCGGTGAAACTGGCGTTACGAAACTCACCTGCGCTGAAATCCACCTGATGGGCGCGACAGGACTCCATCACCAAGTCTTCCAGCAAAAGTCCGTGAAATGACCCCTGATCGAGGATTGAGCGAAAAAAGCTGACAGGAGCATCAACCGCCAGCGATGGCCATGACACCGCTGTCCAGTCCACGCCAATCAACTTTGTTTCAAAAAAGCGTACCGCCGACAGCTTGCTGTAACTGAAACTGGCAACACTCAGGTTACAGGCTGTGAAGTCACACTCAACAAAACGGCAGCGCCGGAATACCGCGCCGCTGAAATCGCAGCCCTTGAAGCTACAGCCCTCAAACGCTGCTGCAACAAGTTCCAATCCGGAAGCATCCAGACCTTCAAATGCTTGCTGGTCATATACAGCCTGATTATTCAGCACCTGCTGTGAATTCGAGCTCATCCTGCCTCCATGTCACCTTGCTCAAGTCGCACAGTACGACTCAGATGTTACAGACTCAGGCCTGATTTCTGCCCCGGCAGCCGGATTTTGAGCACCTGATTCATGACAGGATTCATCAGGCGGGTTTTTTCGAACAGACAGTGCATCAGAAAAGCCGAGACCCCGCCGACAGCTACCGCTCCCAGCACATCCAGAGGGAAGTGAACGCCAACGTAAATTCTGGCCAGGCCGCCAAGCACACTCAACAGACACAGCATACCGCCCAGCTTGCGGGTATGACTGCTAAGCAGCAGGCTGATTGCAATGCAGAACAGAAAGGTGGTGTGA
>NZ_JBQDJZ010000046.1:0-15840 GCF_052095765.1 Halomonas sp. | reverse complement strand
GGAAGGAAGTATCCGGCGCATGGCTTACCAGGTTGGTTCCCAGGTTCTGCATGAAGGGGCGCGGATGAAAGTAAAACCACGACACGACATGATTGATCAACAAGCCAAGCAACACCGAGCAACCGGCAATAATACTGCTTTTTTTACGCTCGATGTTTCTTCCCAGCCAAAGGGCGACCAGTACTAGAATAAGCACATAAGGCATCAACTCGGCCGTCCCGATCACCAAAGTGTCGAGCAAAGCATTTTTTCCTGCGAACTGGTTCACAGCCGAAAAGGCCGCGACGTTGAAACCTTCCATTGGGTCGACTCACGTTTTATTAACGATCTGAAGCTTTGAATTCAAGCAATTGTAGCGCCGTTGCCTGAAGGCGTCAGCCAGAGGCGGAAAATGGTCTGACGGCTAGCATGCCGAACACAGGCCAAAGGGTCAAAAAGACTCAAAAACAAACAACTTATAACTCATGGTAATATATGATTTTCTGTCTATCGTCAGGAAATCCATGCCTACCGCCACTTCGTATCAGACCGCACTGCATTACTACGACCTTCCCGGCCAACTCCCACTGGCCCTTTACAGCCTGCTTGACAAACAGCAGTACTACGACCCGACAGGAGCCGCCGAGCGCCTTGGCATCTGCTCTGCCGCCTGGCCACTATTTGGTATGGTGTGGCCATCAGGCATGTTGCTTGCCAAAAAAATGGCCAAAGCAGCAGTTGCGCCCGGACAGCGCATCCTGGAAATCGGCTGCGGCCTGGCAGTTGCCAGCCTGGTTGCACATCGCCAGGGAAAAGACGTTACCGCCAGCGACAGACACCCCATGGCTGGCCACTTTCTGTCCAAAAACCTGGCCAAAAACCGTCTGCCGCCCATGGACTATCGCTATGGCCAGTGGGGATGCAGTGGTCCGGCCTCTCAGGCCGACACGGGTGCGCCGCCCCTATCCGGACGCTACGACCTCATCATGGGTAGCGACCTGCTCTACGAGCCTGATAGCCCGGCAGAGGTCGCTAGTTTTATTGATGCCTATGCACAAGCGGAGTCTGAAGTCTGGATCACGGATGCCAACCGTGGCTACCGTAGCCGCTTCAACCGCTATATGGCAGAACATGGCTTCAGCCTGGTAAAAGACAAACCGGTACGACGCCCACTGATGTATGCGCGCAGCGGCTTGGAAGAACCCTATTCGGGGAGATTCCTGCTGTACCGACGCAGCCTCTAGAAGCTTGGAGTAATCAAACCAGCTCTCTCCCTCTACTGACACTGTCAGCGCCGGCTCGGTTATCATGGACAATCCTTACTCCTATTTGCCCTGCCGGACAACACACCATGTCAGCCGCTCTAGAACAGCACGCCCTGAAGGTTTCCATCGTTTTCACCCTGCTGGTATCCGGCCTTGGCGTCGCGCTTGGTCTGATGTCGGGCTCCCAGTCGATCCTATTTGACGGCGTATTTTCTAGCATTGATGCCGCCATGTCGGGGCTTGCGCTGTTTGTTTCGCGCCTTGCCATGCGTGAAATGAGCCAACGTTTCCAGCACGGTTATTGGCACCTTGAACCGCTGGTGGCCGCGCTGAACGGCAGTATTTTGCTGCTGCTGTGTTTCTATGCGTTCCTTAACGCCATCAGCGGGCTGATCGAAGGTGGGCAGGAGCTGGCCTTCGGCTTTGCGATTGTCTACGCAGTAGTGGTGGCCATCACCTGTTTCGCCCTGGCAGCCTATCAGCACCACATCAATCGCCGTGCCGAATCCGAGTTTGTGCGCATCGACATGCACGGCTGGCTGATGGCAGGGTTGATCACCACCGCCCTGCTGGTTGCCTTTGTTATCGCTGCCGTGCTTGAACGCAGCCAGTGGGCACATCTCACACCCTACGTCGATCCGCTTCTGCTGGCACTGTTGACGCTATGCCTGATGCCGGTGCCAATCAATATTGTGCGCCGCGCCATGAAAGAAATTCTGCGCATGGCACCCAGCAAAATCGACCGTGAGGTGCAGGAAGCCATGGTGCCGGTCATGAGCCGCGAAGGCATGATTTCCTACTACAGTCATGTGGCCAAGGCCGGGCGCGGCTACTTTATCGAACTCCATATCATCACCACGCCGGATTTTGCGGCCCAGCAGGGAGTCGCGCTGCTCGATGAAATCCGTGAAGAAATCACTGCCGGGCTGAGCATTCCCGCCGAGCGCCGCTGGTTCAGCGTAGCTTTCACCGCCGAGGAGCGATGGGCCTGACTTTCACCGCAGGCCTGACTTTCACCGCAGGTTAGCGTAATTCGCCAAGCCGGGTTGGCTTGTAGACTGTACAACCAGGCTCTACCCTGCCTGAGCAGCAGAATGTCCAGCCAGCTCTGCTCAGCAAACCCAGAATTGACTCAAGGATCTGATCAATGTCTATCGTTATTGCTATCTGCCTGATCGCCGTGTCCGGCATCGGCGCTCAGTGGCTTGCCTGGCGATGGAAAATCCCTGCCATTGTGCTGATGTTGGTTGCCGGCCTGGCGCTGGGCCCCGCCACTGGTGTGCTGAATCCCCAGATGCTGCTCGGTGACCTGCTGGACCCGGTTATCTCCATCGCCGTGGCTATCATCCTTTTTGAGGGCGGGCTGACACTCAATTTCCGCCGTCTGGCCGATGCCGGACCAGCGGTGAAGCGCCTGGTGGTCTTCGGCGGACCACTGGTCTGGCTGTTATCAACGCTGGCCGGACACTTTGTCGGCGGACTCAGCTGGATCTCTGCTGCTGTATTTGGCGGCATCCTGATCGTCACCGGTCCTACGGTGATCATTCCGCTACTGCGCCAGGCCAGCCTCAAGCGCCGTCCGGCCGAGATCCTGCGCTGGGAAGCCATCGTCAACGACCCGATTGGCGCCCTGGCAGCCGTGCTGGCCTTTGAGGTGGCACTGGTGGCCTACGAGTCAATGACCATCGGTGCAACGCTTTTTCACCTCACCGCTGGCATCGCAATGGCCAGTATTGCGGGCTACGTCACCGCTCGCCTGCTGATTATTGCCCTGCATCGTGGCTATGTGCCCGAGTACCTCAAGGTCTCGGTGATGATCGTTTTCGTGCTGGTCACTTACGCCTTGCCCAACGCCTATCTGCATGAAAGCGGTCTGCTGGCGGTGACCATCATGGGGGTTGTCATCGGCAATTCGTCGCTGGCCTCGCTGGATGAGATCCGGCGCTTCAAGGAAAACATCACCATCATGTTGGTGTCGGGGGTGTTCATCCTGCTGGCGGCCAACATCGATCTGAGCACCCTGTTGGCACTGGGCTGGCGCGAGCTACTGTTTGTGGCCATGGTGCTGCTGGTGGTGCGCCCGCTCGCGGTGATGCTGTCGCTGATCGGTACTGACTTGCCGCTGAACGAGAAGCTGATTGTCGGCTGGATCGGCCCGCGAGGTGTGGTGGCGGTTGCCATTGCCGGGCTGTTTGGTGCGCGACTGGTGGATCTTGGCGTTGAAGATGCCGCCATTCTGCCACCGCTGGCCTTTGCCATCGTCGCCGTTACCGTGGTACTGCATGGCTTTTCCCTGGAGCCGCTGTCGCGGCGCTTCGGGCTGCGCTCCACAGCGATAAAGGGAGTGCTGATTGTAGGCGCCACGCCCTTTTCCCTGCAACTGGCCGAGTCGATCAAGGCCAGTGGCCGCCCGGTACTGATCACCGACCGCAACTGGTCACGGCTGCGCAGCATACGGCGTCACGATATTCCAACCTATTACGGTGAAGTACTCACCGAAGATGCCGAAATGGATATCGAGATCAATCGCTTCAGCACCTTGCTGGCACTGACCGACAACGAAGACTATAACGCGCTGGTATGCGCCAACTACGGCCCAGAATTTGGCCACCACCAGGTATTCCAGCTGGCACCTTCCGGAGATGGCCGCTCGCGAAATAACAAAAGCAATGAAGACAACAGCGCCCCAGACAGCCTTGGGGGACGCTACTTCGCCAAACAGCTGAGCTTCGGCACCGCCGAAAGCCGCCTACGCGAAGGCTGGGGTATCCGCCGTACCAACTTGAGCGAAGACTACGACCTTGAGGCCTATCGCGCGGATAATCCCGATGCACTGATCCTGGGTGCCTACACCGAAAACGGCGATATCCGCATGATGACCGCCGACATCGCACTGAGCGCCGATGAGGACGAGACCCTGCTGGCGCTGGTGCCGGATTCCGGCGATGAGGAGCGCGCCCGACGCAAGGCGCAACGTCGCCAGAACCAGGAGAACGGCAAAAAAGAGGACGGTGAAAAAGAGGTCAGTGAAAAAGAAGTCAATGAAAAAAGAGAGCAGCAAAGAGAGTACCGCACATAGCACCGACGCCACTTCCAATAGCGAAAGCGAAGACAATGGCGGGACAGGAAGTCTCTCGCAGAGCTGACAGCTGGACGCAAAACATGGGTGCAGCAAACCGCTTTACTGACACACCACAGCTTGTTATAGCGTTACTCATTGCTGCTTTTCTTTACCGCTGTCACTACCTTACGGAGACTCCATGAAGCTGCCCCTGACAACTCTCATTACCACCGGACTACTGCTGACCACTGGCATCGCCCATGCCGAAGCAATGGAAGCCCGGCTCTATAAAGATCCGAACTGTGGCTGCTGCGTGGAATATGCCCGCCTGATGGAAGAGCACGGCTATCAGGTGGAAAGCATTGATGTGGCCAACCTGGGCCAAGTCAAGCAGCAAGCCGGTATTCCCTATGGTGAAGGCGCCTGCCATACCATCGAGCTGGATGGTTACGTGATCGAAGGCCATGTGCCTTTCGCCGCCATCGACCGGCTACTGGAAGAACGTCCCCACGTGGACGGCATTGGTCTTGCCGGCATGCCGATTGGCACGCCAGGCATGCCCGGCCCCAAGACGGAAGATTGGGTCGTCAAGACATTTAACGACGGTGACGCTTCGCCTTGGATGACGTTCTAGATCATCGATGGGTCGGGGCTAGCCTCAATCAGCAAGTTGCGCGGTGTCAGGTCGCGTTGGCAAAAGGTGCTTAAGCGCACCCTATAGCCAACCTGCTCCATGAAACACACCCGGTCCAGCGCCAGCCATACTTCCAGCGGACGGCGAAACAGGTGGCGCACCAGCTCCAGGCGCGTCACCTCGCCAAAGCGCTGCCAACCGGCGGCTTCAAAGGCAGCCCAGTCAACCCCAGCTGGCAGGACCACTCCTTTCTGCTCAGCGGCCCAGCGGCAGAAACCGGCGAAATCCGCTGACAGTTTGCCATAGGCCAGGCTAGGCACCGGCAGGTAGCTATTCTCACCGCGCACTTCCCGTTGCAGTAGATCAAAACCCAGTCGCCAGGCGTTGGCGCGCTCGCGGTGGTGACGCGCTCCGCTCGGGGCCGTCACGGTTTCCTGCACCGCCATGGCCAGATCATCACGTGTCAACGTCACCTGCCCGTCCATCAACGTGCGAGCCTGGTGCGAAAACGGCTGATAGAACTCACTCCTGATACGGTGATAACAACAGGGTGCCACGGCAACTGCCGTGCCGTTTTCTGCCGCCTGCTGCAACAACTGACCGTGCAGGTCGCCGCAGGCATGCAGCGCAACGACGCGGGTATCTGGCGTCAGCCACTGCGCCACGTCATCACTCAGTACGTCCCGCCGATGGAAGCGTACCGCTAAGCCTTTCTGCTCAGCGAGTGCCTGCCCCGACTCGCACAGTGCCTTTTGCCATTCCAGCGCGTCCACTGGGCGTCCATCCCGGCGCGCTAAGGTTCGCGCCAAATGGCCTTTGCCGGCACACCACTCCACCAGCGGCCTACTGTCAGCGGGCACACAGGCAACAAACGCCTGCAGCTGCTGCCACTTGCGCGCGCCAATGCCTTCACTCCAGGCGTCAGGCAATTCTGAAGGCTCATTGGGCTCACTAGACAGCGCCTGGAGCGTGCCATTCAGCTCAGTCAGCTCGGCAAACTCAGCCACCGGCAGCCAGGCCGACAGTGGCGAGTTGTCGAATGGCTGCGCCTGTAGCCGCTCAGTCTCCTCATCGGAAAGCGCGAGCAGCGCCTCGGCAAGTCCGGGGCAGGCATCACCCCAGGGTGCGCCCAGCGACTGGAACGGTAAACCGCGCCACAGCGCTGAGTGCAAAAACAGCAGCGCATGCAAACGCGCGAAGCGCTCGGAGTGAGTCAGGGGCATGAAGATTTCCGACGTATAACTGTGACGATTCACGGCCACAGAGGGTAACCTATTGCGATGCATCGCTGAAAACACATGAGGAATCAATGCACGCTCTACTCGAACAGATTACCGCCCTAGTTGGCGCCGCTAATGTACTGACTGGCCAAGACGTTAGCGCCAGACGCGCCGACTGGATGAGCGGGGCGGCCTGCCGCGCGGCAGCCATTGTGCGCCCGGCCTCTACCGCTGAGCTGTCAGAGGTAATGAAGGCCTGCCATGCGGCGCGTCAGCCTGTCGTCACCCATGGCGGGCTGACCGGACTGGTACACGGGGCAGACGCAGCGCCCGACGAGCTGGTGATATCCATGGAGCGCATGACCCGCATTGAGGCCGTTGACCCCGTGGGCAGCACCCTAACCGTACAAGCTGGCGCGCCTCTGCAGAGCGTTCAGGAGGCCGCCGAAGACGCTGGGCTGCAGTTTCCCCTCGACCTTGGCGCGCGTGGCAGCTGCACCATCGGCGGTAATATCTCCACCAACGCTGGCGGCATCCGGGTGATCCGCTATGGCATGACGCGCCAGCTGGTACTGGGCCTCGAAGCAGTCATGGCCGATGGCCGTGTGGTCAGCTCGATGAATCACATGCTCAAGAACAACGCCGGCTTTGATCTCAAGCAGCTGTTCATTGGCAGCGAAGGCGCCTTGGGCATTGTGACCCGGGCGGTGCTGCGCCTGCATCCACAAACGCCTGACGTGCAGACCGCACTGGTGGCCTGTCCGGATTTCGAGTCACTCACTGGGCTATTAGGCCATATGAATCAGGCGCTGGGCGGCAACCTGTCAGCCTTTGAGGCCATGTGGCAAAGCCATTATCGCCTGCTCACCGAAGAAAGCGGGCGCCATAGCGCACCGCTACCGGCCGGCTCGCCGTTCTACGCCATCGTCGAATCGCTGGGTACTGATGCCGACAGCCATGCAGCACAGTTCAGCCAGGCACTGGAGGAGGCCTTTGAACGCGAGCTGATCAGCGACGCCGTGCTCGCTCATTCATCGCAGCAGCGCCAAGGGCTATGGGTTATCCGCGAGGATATCGAAGGCCTGCTACATCTGCTGGCGCCGTTTTTCATCTTCGATGTCAGCCTGCCGATCGGTGCCATGCACGACTATGTGATCGAGGTAGAACAGGCCGTACAACAGCGCTGGCCTGACGGCCGTGTTATTACCTTTGGCCACCTGGGTGATGGCAACCTGCACTTCTCGATCAGCGTGGGAGGCGATGACCCCGAGACTCGCCAGGCAGTGGAGCAGTGCGTTTACCGTCCGCTTGCCGTGCTTGGCGGCTCAGTATCAGCCGAGCATGGAATCGGGCTGGAGAAGCGCAGTTACCTCGACCTGTCCCGCACGCCCGAGGAACTAGCCCTGATGCGCCAGCTGAAACAGGCACTGGACCCTCACAACCTGCTTAACCGCGGCAAGGTGTTGGCTCCGGCCACTACCTGAGGCAAATTATTTGCTGTCCCGGTTCCGGAATTGCTTGGTTCTGAAGTGCGACCTTCGTTAAAATAGTTCGCCTTTTAACCTCTCCTTTCCCCTCCGCTCCGGGACACTTCCGCATGCTCACCCCCTCCCCGACCCATCGGCTCCGGCATAGCGCCCGGCGGCCAAAATTTGTCGTGGCCGCAACTTTTTCAATCCTTTTGGTGCTGTTCAGCCCACTGGCTTACGCCAGCACGGGGCCGTTAAACTTGACGACCTCCATCAGCGGCTTTATCGCCGTCGGCCTGTTTATCCTCGCCTACGGTCTGGTCATGGCCGAGGAACAGCTGCACATGCGCAAGTCCAAGCCGGTACTGGTGGCTGCGGGCATTATCTGGGCAGTGATTGGCTGGGTCTATGTCAGGGCTGGACTGCCCGATGCTGCGGAAAGCGCCTTTCGCGAGACGTTGCTGGAATACTGTGAACTGCTGCTGTTCCTGCTGGTGGCAATGACCTATATCAACGCCATGGAGGAGCGCCGCGTGTTCGACAAGCTGCGCTCCTGGATGGTGCAAAAGGGCTTCAGCTATCGCACCCTCTTCTGGATCACCGGCATCCTGGCGTTCTGGATCTCGACCGTTGCCAATAACCTGACCACCGCCATGCTAATGTGCGCTGTGGTCAGTAAAGTGGCCGAGGGCGACAAGAAGTTCATCAGCCTATGCTGTATCAACATCGTCGTCGCTTCCAACGCTGGCGGTGCCTTCAGCCCGTTCGGCGACATCACTACCTTGATGGTGTGGCAGGCCGGACTGGTGCCCTTCGAAGGCTTCTTTACCCTGCTCGGCCCATCGCTGGTCAACTATCTTGTGCCCGCGATCATCATGAGCCTCTTTATCAACAACCGTACGCCCAGCCCCTTGGACGAGAGCGTTTGGATGAAGCGCGGCGCACGCCGTATCGTGCTGCTGTTTCTGCTGACCGTAGTGATCGCCGTGCTATGCCATACGGTGCTGCACCTGCCACCAGCGCTGGGCATGATGACCGGGCTGGGCTTTCTGCAGTTCTTTGGTTACTACCTACGCCGTAGCCTGCCGCGCTCCATCGAGCGCAAGCGTACGCGCTACAGCCAGCGCGGCGACTGGCGCAAGCTGGAGTCGCTGGGCAGCGTGGTCCCGTTTGACGTGTTCTCGCGGATTGCTCGCTCCGAATGGGACACCCTGCTGTTCTTCTATGGCGTGGTGATGTGCGTTGGCGGCCTGGGCTTCATGGGCTATCTGAGTCTGCTTTCCGAAACCTTGTATGCCGGCTGGAACCCAACCTGGGCCAACATCGTGCTGGGCCTCATTTCAGCGGTGGTCGATAACATCCCAGTGATGTTCGCGGTGATCTCTATGAGTCCCGATATGTCGGTAGGCAACTGGCTGTTGATTACCCTGACCGCTGGCGTCGGCGGCAGCCTGCTGTCGGTCGGCTCGGCGGCCGGCGTGGCGCTGATGGGCCAGGCCCGTGGCATCTACACCTTTGCCGGGCACCTGCGCTGGACACCAGTCATCGCGCTGGGCTATATCGCCAGCGTGCTCACACATTTATGGCTGAATGCCGCCAGCTTCAGCAACTGACACTGGACAGAAAGTAAGGCGTGGCTGCTCATGTTATGCTGGGCGGCCGCGCACTTATCCAGAAAGACACCAGCTGAGCAGATCCAATGAGCCACGCCTCCCTCCAGGCCCTACCAAAGGCCTCTCCACAGGCCCGATTCATGCCGGAAACAGCGTCCTGCGCGAGTCAAGCCACATCAGACAGCCGCGTCATACTCCAGGTTGATCATCTTTCCAAGCAGTATAAAGGCGGCTTTCAGGCCCTTGATGAGGTGAACCTCGAGATTCGCCGCGGTGAGATCTTTGCGCTTCTAGGCCCCAACGGGGCCGGGAAGACCACACTGATTGGCGTGATTTGCGGGCTGGTCAATGCCACCACAGGTCATGTGCTGGTGGATGGCCATGACAACGTCAGCGAATTTCGCCAGGCACGCCAGCGCATCGGGCTGGTGCCCCAGGAGCTGACCAGCGAGGCATTTTCCAAGGTCTGGGATACCGTCAGTTTTAGCCGCGGCCTGTTTGGTAAGCCGCCCAATCCCGAGCACATCGAACGGGTGCTGCGCTCGCTCAGCCTGTGGGAAAAGCGCAACAACCGACTGATCACCCTGTCCGGCGGCATGAAGCGCCGGGTGTTGATCGCCAAGGCGCTGTCCCATGAGCCCGACATCCTGTTTCTCGATGAACCCAGCGCTGGCGTGGACGTGGAGCTACGTCGTGACATGTGGGCCGTAGTGCGCGGCCTACGCGATCGCGGCGTGACCATCATCCTGACCACCCACTATATCGAGGAGGCTGAGGAAATGGCCGACCGCATCGGGGTGATCCGTGGTGGCAAACTGATGCTGGTAGAAGATAAGCACACGCTGATGAGCAAGCTGGGCACCAAGGTGCTGACGCTACGCCTGGTCACGCCTCTCAAAGCACTGCCGGCATCGCTCAGCGGCTTTGATCTGAGCCTGTCTACCGACGGCCTGAGTATGGATTACGGCTACCGCAGTGCCCCACAGCAGGACGGTGAGGATACCGGTTCGAACAGCTCACAGGGCGGCGACACTCAAAGCAGTATTGCTAATCTGCTGGCGGCGCTGGCCGCCAATGGCATCGAGATCAGCGACATGGACACACGCCAGAGTTCGCTGGAGGATATTTTCATCAGTTTGGTTAAGGAGCAGCCGTGAATCTGCAGTCGGTCAAAGCGCTCTATCATGCCGAAATGGCCCGCAGCCTGCGCACCGTTCTACAAAGCATCGTGTCGCCGGTGATCTCCACCTCGCTGTATTTTGTGGTGTTCGGCAGCGCTATCGGTAGCCGTATCAGCGAAGTCGATGGCGTCAGCTACGCGGCCTTCATCGTGCCCGGGCTGATTATGCTGATGCTATTGACCCAGAGCATCAGTAACGCTTCCTTTGGCATCTTTTTTCCGCGCTTCAGCGGCTCGATCTACGAGATTCTTTCAGCGCCCATTTCCTATGTAGAAGTCGTGCTGGGTTATGTGGGCGCCGCCGCCACCAAGTCAACAATGCTGGGGCTGATTGTACTGGGCACCGCCAGCCTATTTGTGCCGATGCAAATCCAGCACCCCATCATCATGCTGCTGTTCATGGTGCTGACGGCACTGACATTCAGCATGCTCGGTTTTGTGATCGGCATCTGGGCCGACGGCTTCGAAAAGTTGCAGCTGGTACCACTGCTGATCATCACCCCGCTGACCTTTCTTGGCGGCACTTTCTACTCCATTAACATGCTGCCACCCTTCTGGCAGACCGTGACTCTGTTCAATCCAGTGGTCTACCTGGTCAGCGGCTTCCGCTGGAGCTTCTACGGCAATGCCGACGTCAGCATCTGGGCAAGCCTGGTGGTCATCTTCCTGTTCCTATGCATCAGTCTGGCGCTTGTGGCGGCTATTTTCCGTACCGGCTATCGCCTGAAGCCCTGAGCTAACCCACTTTTCATCCCAATTTTTTGAGGCGCTAACCGGCATGCCGATTCTCGCAAGCATCATTCATCGTATCGACAAGCAGGCCAGCGACTCTCCCGCTCAGCTGATAGCGGCCACCGAGGTGCTACCGGAAAGCCCCGCGCTGGAGGACCTGCTGAGCGGCCTGAGAGATGTCTACCACCGCAAAACTAAGGCCTGGGGCCGCTTCGACGAAAGCGCCAGCGGCGGACTGGCCGCAGACATGACGCGTTATCTGGAGCAGACACAGGACTTTGTCGTTCTGACCAGAGCACTGAGCGAAAAACTCCTGCCGCTGGTCGATGCCCACCTGCCCATCGGCGGCCACCTGCTGCTGGCGGACTACCAGCAAGGCGACGCGCGCTATCTGCTGTTGGCACTGCTCCATCATCGC
Source organism: Halomonas sp. (assembly GCF_052095765.1). Taxonomy (GTDB): domain Bacteria; phylum Pseudomonadota; class Gammaproteobacteria; order Pseudomonadales; family Halomonadaceae; genus Halomonas. The sequence continues at coordinate 4,269 of NZ_JBQDJZ010000046.1, read as the reverse complement.
GACGGCTTTGTTATCGATCAGCAACTCAACGTCACCAGCGGTCGCCAGCTGAACCTGGCCCAGCTGAGCCTTGCGGCGCGGCTGGATATTGCCCAGTGGCAGAGCGGCAACGACTCGCATCCCTATCTGTCGTGGAGCCGGGATCGTGGCGGAAAAGGGCTCGCCGAAGGCTTGGTTGAAGCCTTGGGTGCCAGCGAGCAACGCGATGCCGGGCAGGAAACCCGCACCCTCCTCAAAGCCTTCAGCGACTATGTAGAAAAACAGGATCTGCCCGACGAGGAGAGCCGCGAAAAGACCGACGCGCTGATCGACTATGCCAGCGGGCAGGCCGGACGCGGCGAGCCGATCGCTCTGGACGAGTTGTCAGAACTGATTGATGGCCAGCAGCCCAAGGCGTTTTATGAACATATCCGCCACAGCGACTACGGCCTGTCACCGGAAATCCCACCAGACAAACGCACCATCAGCCAGTTCCAGCGCTTTACCGGCCGCTCAGATGGCGTCTCCATCAGTTTTGATGCCCACCTGCTGGGCGGCGCCATCGATTACGATGAAGGCCGCGACCAGCTGGTGATTCGCAAGATTCCCAAGGGCCTACGCGACCAGCTCAAACAGCGTGACTCCTGAGCTGAATGGCCGCTGATATTTGTGACATGCGGCGCTTAGCGCGCCGTCTGCTCGCGCACTGAGTCGATGTCCCATGCTTTCATCAGGTCGAGCGCCACATCACGCGACTCAAGGCCGCTTCCTTTGACCTGCATCAGAATGCGCCCATCCAGCATCAGGCTGACCTCTGCGCGCGATTTTTCAGGCTCCCATTTAACGATCACCGTCTCGCGGCCCATACGCTCACGTTCGGTATTCGGCTGCGCAGCGATCAGTGCCGGGTTGGTCAACATGCCCGCCATCGCCTGCACCATGGGGTTGTCCACCAGCAGCTGGGCCTCAAGCTTGCCGTCGCCATCGTCTTGACTGTAGTCGCGCTTCAAGGTGGCGCCGCCACCTCCGCCCATCAGCGCGGCACCGCCCGACGATGATTCCACTTCACCGGCAGTCCAGCCCGCCGGCGCAGGGGGAAATGTCTCGGCAATCAAGCCAGACATCTGCTTGCGAATGTCTTCCATCGCAAACTCAAGCTCGGTAATCGCCGCGCCATACTCCTGCTCCTGATAGAGCTCAAGCCCCATGTTGATCTGTTCCACCACCTCGTCATCTTCCGCATAGGCCGCGGCAGAGAACAGCAGCGCAGATGCCAGTGCTGCTGCGCCCAGTTTCTGGTCAAGTCTGATCATGACAATACCCTCATCGTTGTTATTGGCCATGCTGGTTCTAGCAGCTTTTTTTCAAGCCAATGTTCAAATCAACCTACCCCCCCAGAGAGTACTCCTTAACGGGGACATTCTCATGCCCCCGCCGAAAGCGGCTTTCAACGCCTCATACCAGGTGCGGCGCTAGCCACTGCTGTAACTGCGGGCCTTGCAGCACACCCGCCTGACGGGCAACTTCCTTGCCATCCTTGAACACCATCAAAGTAGGAATGCTGCGGATACCAAAGCGTCCAGCCAGCGCCTGCTGGGCTTCGGTATCCAACTTGGCAAAGCGGATGCGCGGCTCCAGCTCACTGGCGGCTTGGGCAAAGATCGGCCCCATCATCTGGCAGGGACCACACCAGCTGGCCCAGAAATCCACCACCACCGGCAGTTCACTGCGTTCCACCACCGCACGAAAATTGGCTTCGGTCAGCTCTACCGGCTCGCCATTGAACAGCGGCTGTTTGCATTTGCCACACTTGGGGCCATTATTCAGACGCTCACGCTCTACCTGATTAAGCGCTCCACAGGCTGCACAGCCGATTTTCAGCAAATCACTCATCTCGCGTATCCTTCAGGACGGGTTGCAGTTTTGGTTCGTGGACTAACTACTTAAGTATAACCATATTCCATTATTCACATGATTTTCGCTAGCTATCAAACACACACTAACACCATCCACCCGACCCTCTCCTGCGAGAACGCCAATGCGCTCAGCTGCCTCTCCTGATGCACCCAGTTCCTCCGGCTCACCCAGCTCGCGGCCCAGCCCGCGGGTGCTGCTACGCCTGCTGGGCCTGCTGTCGCCCTATCGCCTGCGTCTGGCTCTGGCGGGCGTGGCGCTGCTGCTGGCCTCGGGCAGCGTGCTGCTGCTGGGCCAGGGGCTGCGCCTGGTAGTAGACCAAGGCTTCATGGATGCCGACCGCGCGGCGCTAGGCAAGGCATTGGTGCTAATGCTCAGCGTAGTAACAGTTCTCGCGTTGGCCTCAGCCCTGCGCTATTACCTGGTGACCTGGATCGGCGAACGCTTGGCCGCCGACCTGCGTCGCCACGTGTTCAACCATCTGCTGACCCTGGAGCCCGGCTTTTTCGAGAGCACCCTGACGCCCGGCCAGGCCGCAGGCGAAATTACCTCACGGCTCACCGCCGATACCAGCGTGTTGCAGAGCCTGTTCGGCTCCTCGGTGTCGCTAGCGCTGCGCAACCTGCTAATGCTGATTGGCGCAGTAGCACTAATGCTGGTGACTCAACCCTGGCTCTCGGCGCTGGTACTGCTGGGCATTCCGGCCACGGTACTGCCAATCCTGTGGTTCGGGCGACGCGTGCGGCGGCTATCGCGTTCAAGTCAAGACCGAGTGGCGGAACTCGGTCGCTATGCCGATGAAGCCCTAGGCGGCATTCGCACCGTGCAGGCTTTCACTCATGAGAATATCGACCGCCGCGACTACGCGAACCGGGTCGAGGACGCCTTTGCGCATGCGGTGGAGCGCACCCGGCAGCGCGCCTGGTTGACCGGCATTGCCATGCTGGCAGTGTTTGCCGCGGTGGGCATCATGTTGTGGCAAGGTGGTCTGGCGGTGCTGTCCGGCGACATGAGCGCCGGTGAGCTGTCGGCGTTTGTGTTTTATGCGGTGCTGGCAGCGGGTGCCGTGGCCACCCTGGCCGAGGTGGCCGGCGACGTACAGCGCGCAGCGGGCGCTGCTGAGCGGCTCCTCGAACTGATCGATACCCGGCCCGATATTGCCCGGCCACAAGTGCCGACAACACTGCCAGTGCCACTGCGCGGCGAGATTCACATGGACTCGGTGACCTTCACCTACCCGGGTCGCGAAACACCCGCGCTTGAGGCGTTTAATCTGCATATTCGCCCCGGCGAGCGCGTGGCACTGGTGGGACCGTCGGGCTCCGGCAAGAGCACTCTGCTGTCTCTGCTACTGCGTTTCTTTGATCCCGACAGCGGAACACTGCGCTTCGACGGCATCGACCTGCGCGAACTTGACCCTGGCGAGCTGCGCTCGGCCATCGGCCTGGTAGCCCAGGAGCCCACCCTGTTTACCGGCAGCGTGGCCGACAACCTGCGCTATGGCGACCCCAACGCAACGCTGGAGGTGTTACGCGAGGCGGCTCATGACGCCAATGCGCTGAGCTTTATCGACGCCCTGCCACAAGGGTTTGATACCCAGCTGGGGCCAGGCGGCGTGCAGCTTTCCGGCGGCCAGCGCCAGCGCCTGGCGATTGCCCGTGCGCTGCTCAAGAATCCTCGTGTGCTGCTGCTCGATGAAGCCACCAGCGCTCTGGACGCCGAGAGCGAGCGGCTGGTGCAGCAGGCCCTGGACCAAATGATGGTCGGCCGCACCAGCCTGGTGATCGCCCATCGGCTGGCTACGGTGGTGGCTGCCGACCGCCTGCTGGTGATCGATGCGGGCCGCTTGGTAGCTGCCGGCAGCCACACCGAACTACTCGAATCGAGCCCGCTCTACCGCCACCTGGCCGATTTGCAGTTTGGCGCTCATCAACGCACTGCTCCCGCATTGTAGTTGTAGTCGTAGCCGCCGTCTCAGAAAAGCCCCAGTTGGCGGTCGATCAGGCTCGCAAAATCGTCACCCACGAAAGGCAGGATGGCATCGGCTACCGGCTGTAGCTGGCGAGTCAGGTAGTGGTCGATATCGATGGTCGAGCTCAGCTGCTCCAGCGGCTGCGGTCCAGCCAGCGTGATCACGTAGCGAATCCAGCCGCCACTCTGGTACTGACGCGGCCGCCCCAGCCGCCCGTTGTACTCATCAGCAAGCCTTGCCGCACGCACATGAGGCGGCACATTGCGCCGGTAGTCATCGAGTCGCCTGCGCAGCCGCTTGCGATACACCAGCCGCTCATCAAACTCACCGGCCTGGCCGCGGCGCAGGCACTCCTGCACGAAGCCGCGCACATACTCGCGGTGAGGCTCATTGGTAAAGATACG
>NZ_JBQDJZ010000045.1:0-19937 GCF_052095765.1 Halomonas sp. | reverse complement strand
AGACGGTAACCCCGGCTACCAACACCGGCTCCAGCCTGGCCACCGGCGTAATGGCGCCGGTGCGACCGACCTGGAATTCGACGTCGTTGAGCCGGGTGATCTGCTCCTGAGCGGGAAACTTGAAAGCCACCGCCCAACGAGGCGCACGCGCCACAAAGCCTAGCTCACGCTGCAGGCGCAGGTCGTTGACCTTGATCACCACACCATCGATATCGTAGCCAAGCATATCGCGCTGCTCACCCATGCGGCGGCAGTAGTCGATAACACCCTTGGTGCCATGGACCAGCTCAAGCTGGGAGCTGACACGAAACCCCAAGCTCCTGAGGCGCAGCATCAGCGCATGATGAGTGACATCACCGACATCCGGCTCGATGCGTGCCACCTGATAAGCCGTAAACTCCAGTGGGCGCGTGGTGGTAATTCTTGAGTCCAACTGCCGAAGACTTCCGGCGGCGGCGTTACGCGGGTTGGCGAACACCTTGTCACCCTTCTCTCGAGCGCGTGCATTGAGTTGTTCAAAACCGTAATGACTCATAGTGACCTCACCACGGACTTCTAATACCTCGGGGTGATCCTCGGCTGACTCACCATCAAACAGGCTCAGCGGGATCGATTTAAGCGTGCGCAGGTTAGAGGTGATATCTTCGCCACTGCGACCATCACCCCGGGTGACACCGGCACTCAGCGCACCATTCTCATACACCAGTGATACTGCCGCGCCGTCCAACTTGGGCTCACAGCAGAACTCCAGCGCGTCAGGCGGACACTCCAGGCGTTCGGCGACACGCTCAACAAAGGCCGTAAGCTCCTGCTCGTCAAAAGCATTGTCTAACGACAGCATCGGCACCGCATGTGCGCGCTCAACAAAGCCCTCTGCCGGCGACGTTCCGACTCGCTGGGTCGGCGAGTCCGGGCGCTGTAATTCAGGGTGCTCGGCTTCAAGCTGTTGCAACCGACGCAGCCGACGGTCGTAATCCGTATCCGACATCTGCGGCTCATCAAGCGCATAGTATCGGTAGTTGGCGTCTTCAAGCTCGGTGCGCAGGCGCGCAACTTCATCCTCGGGGCGCTGGTGTGGCTGACTCATTGGGCTTGGTCTCTGTTTCAGGCTGTTTTCATCTGTTTCAACTTGCTTGAATCACGACAAGATAAGAATAGGGACAGAGGTATAGATAGGGATAGAACAGCAGCAAAAACCCCCGGGATTCACTCCGGGGGTTCAGGCGAGATCAACCGCATGGGCAAGTGCCCCGACTGTCAATTGACCTGATAGCGGCGTAGTCGATAACGACGCTCGAACTCCTGAACGCGCTGCCGGGCAAATCCTACCGTTTGAGCTGTCATCACGCTCTGGTTCTCATCTTTTAGCTCACCGCCCAGATGGCGCACGATCACCATGGCAGTCTCGACCATGGCTTCGAAAGCCGCTGAAGTATCATCCGCACCGGGCAGTGGCATCAGTAGCGTAATGCCCGGCGTTGAAAAGTCTTCCAGCTGCGGCACTGGAAAGGTTCCAGGCTTGACCGCGTTGACCATTGAGAATTGTAGATTGCTGTCAGCAGCCGCTGTTTCAAAACGGTGGAAAATACCCATGTCAGTGGAGTAGCGCAGACCACAGGCCAGCAGCAGATTAAGCAGGGTAGAGCCAGAGAAGCCTGCTTCGTCACGCGACATCACGCTGATGATGATGACCTCGCCAGCGCCACTAAGGGTGTCCTTGGCATGCCCAGCCTCAACGGCTGAATCCAGTGCTTTTTGCAGCACCGGGTGACTGACCGCCTCATCCTCAAAGCTGTCTGCCTGGGAAACTGGCGGCGGGTTCGTATCCACACCGCCATACAGCGTTTCGTACTCAGCCTGCAACGAGGCGCTCAAAGCTGCCTCATGTTCTGCTTTGCTGGCTGCACGTTTTTGCCGCACTTCAGCTTCATGCTCACGGTGGGCGACCTCTTTCGCTGCCTGCTCTTCAGCCTGCTTGCGCTGACGCTCCTGCTTCTCCGCCTGCTGCTTGGCCCGGATGCGTGCTTTTTCTTCCTTCTCTGCCTGCCGCTGCTTACGCTCAAGGCGCTTCTGCTGACGACGCTCGCTCATGGAGCGATGCAGAGAGGTACCAAAGCGGTGCATCGAGCTACCTACCCGCTTGGACCCCTCCTTGAAAGAGTCGCCCATACCTTCAAGATCTACCAGCCGATAATCTTCTTCATTATATTCATGAGCCATGTGTTCTTGCGTGTCAGCATGCAAAGGCTCAAACCGCTCATCCGCCTCTTGGTCTGTCTGCTGAGCGGCTGCCCGTGCATCATCAGCGGGCAACGTCAACTCCGGCTCACGCCGACCGCTGGGATCATCCAGTGCGGAAATCTTTTCTGGCACAGCCACTGTATCTGCATCGAGATCTGTATCGCGGCTGGCTGATGGTGATGGAGTGCTGGCCTGTCCGGGCGCGCTGGCAGGAGTAGAAGCACTGGTCGTAGACTCACCAACGGAAGGCTGGGCCTGTTCTGCAGTCATGCCCTGGGCTGAACCCTGTGCTGGGCGCTGTGTAGAACCCTGAAGTGCAAAATCCTCCGCCGAAGTTCGCTGACGCTGACGGAACTCGGAAAGCACACGTGATGGCCCCGGGTGCTCCTGCCGCTCCAACTTGGGCTTAGGCTTGGCTGCCATCTCATCATATTGAGCGGGCCTGACGACGCGGGCGCCTCCATTGGGGAGCTCCCAGTCGACAACCGTGTCCGGGATCTTAGCAGTGACCTCGGTGCTAGTGTCGGCACTACTGGCCGTACCGCTATTCGTCGCAGGGTCATCTGAAGTGCTTTCAGCACCCATCTGATCCAAACGTGGCACACCTCGTTGGCGCTGATAGCGGCGAACACCGTCAAGGACGATGGCCGTGACCAGCACCAACCCCAGTATGATCAGCCATTCTCTAAGTTCCATGAGTATTCATGCCTTTCTTTGCGGCCACTGAGGCGACATACCTGAAATTCATTTACCAATAGCATAGCGCGACTGGATATAAAAGAACCACTAATTTTGCTTGTTAAGCTGAGTAAACAAACTCTGCCATATGGTACACAATAACTTTGGTTCTTCAGCTTCCCTATAGCTCATGCCAGATCATTTAAACACTAGACACTGAATTGATACATACTTTACGGAATCTATTCAAGTCTTTCCTACTCATGATTGCGCCAAAGCAGCCGCCTCGTCGATCCCCACTGACACAAGGCGAGAAACACCCGGTTCTTGCATGGTAACCCCCATTAGCCTTTCAGCTGCCTCCATGGCAATCTTATTGTGGGTAATGTAGATGAACTGAACTGTCTCCGACATGTCTTTGACTAATCTCGCATAGCGTCCCACATTGGCGTCATCTAATGGCGCATCAACTTCATCAAGCATGCAGAAAGGTGCCGGATTAAGTTGGAAGATGGCAAATACCAATGACAGTGCAGTCAGCGCTTTTTCACCCCCGGACAACAGATGTATGGTGCTGTTCTTCTTCCCCGGTGGGCGCGCCATAATGGCCACTCCGGTCTCCAGTAAATCCTCACCAGTCAGTGTCAACCATGCGGTTCCACCACCGAAGACCTTGGGAAAAAGGAACTGCAATCCAGTATTCACCCGCTCAAAGATGTCACGGAAGCGAGCCCGGGTTTCCTGATCGATGCGGCGAATGGCCCGGTCCAGTGTCTGCAGGGCTTCGTTCAGCTCGCCCTGCTGGGCTTCCAAATAGTTTCGCCGCTCAGCCTGCTGGTCGTACTCCTCAATGGCCGCCAAATTGATGGCACCGAGGCGCCGGATACGCTCGCTGGTCTCTTCGAGGCGCGCTTGCCAGGCTGACTCAGTGGCGTCGCCAGACAGTGACGCCAGCAGCATATTGCTGTCGTGCCCCAACTCTTGCAGCTGCTCGTCATGGGACTCGGCTTTCAGCGCCAGCGCCTGGACTTGCATGCGCGCCTCCTGCAGCTGCTCACGGATCGTTTCTAGCTTACGCTCGTGAGCCTGGCGTGCCTGCTCGTCTGTACGCAGGCTCTCAGCCAGTGTCGCTCCCCGGCTACGCACGTCATTCAGTTCGCGCTCTTCACGCTCGCGCTGATGGAGCAGCTCGTCAAGCTGCTCACGGCGCTCTTCCCCGGGCTCCTGAAGATCCTCACGCGCTTCTTCAAGCGCAGCGCAGCGCAGCGTCAGGCGCTCACGCGCTTCCCCAGCCCGGCTTTGCTGCTCGGCAAGCCCTATGCGCTCTGTGGTCAGGCGTTGCATTTCAAGCGCCAATTTCTGGGCACGCTCAACAAGTGGTCGCTGGCGTGTACGCAGCACCATCAGCTGCTCTCTAGCCTGCTGACGCTGGCGATCGAGGCGCTCGCGGGTTTCGGCACCCTCGTCCAGCCGGCCAAGGGCCAACTGCCACTGTTCGCGTATTTCTTCAATAGCCAGTCTAGCTTCCTCACTAGACTCAACCAGACTCGCGCTTTCCTGATCCAGCTCTTCGGCACGGCTTCGCATGTGCTCCAGGCGGCTGCTCAGGCTGCTATCCGTGACAGCCAGCTGCTGGCGCTGGTGTTCCAGCTTGCGTTGTTCAAGCCGCTGCTGCTCCAGCGCCTCCTCAGCGCTGGCGACCTGGTTGACAGCCTCCTCAAGATGCCCTTCGCACTCTTCAAGCTGCAACGCTGCACTTTCCAGGGCATCACGTACTTCGACTTCGCGGCGGCGACTGACTAGCAGGGTATCAACTCCCTCAGCGCTCCCACGCTGGCGAGTCCAACCACGACCGACCCATAGTCCATCGGCGGTAATCAAGCTTTCACCGTCACCAAGCGCAGCCTTGGCCCGCCAGGCCGCCGCCCGGGATTCTACGCAGCGGATGCGGCCCAGCCAGCCGGCCAGCGCGTCCGCACCGGCAACTTTGGCTGCCAGATTGTCTGGCGCCTGTCTGTCTGACAGAGCTTGGCGGGCTAACCCATCGTCAGCATCAGCTTCCAGCAGCCCCAATTCGGCGGCTAGCGGTTGATCAAGCAACACGCTGGCTGAGCTAGCCGGAATAACCCGGGCACGCAGCCAAGGCCTCAGCACCCAGGCAGCACTTTCCTCCCATCCCTGACTCACTTCCAGCTGCTCACCCAGGCGCGGCGTATCAGCCAGCCCATAAGCGGCGAGGTGTGCATCCAATGTATCGTCATGGTCAGCCAGTGCCGCCTGAATCAAGGCTTCAAGCGAGGCCAGTTCACCCTGCAATGTGCTGCGACGGCTGCGATAATCTTCACGCGCGGCTTCAGCAGCCCTCACTGCGTCACGGGCCGCATCGCGGCGCGCCTGGCTTTCTTCACGGCACTGTTCGCTGTTCTCCAGGCGCTCCGCCACCTCGGCAAGCTGCTCTGCCACCTCCCTACACTGGGCTTCCAGGGCAGCAATATCAGCCAGCTCCTGGCGTTGCTCGCGCCGTTTTCGCAGGTCGGCGTCGATACGCTCCAACCGTGAATCCTGTTCACGGAGCCGGTCCTGTGCGCGTTCGGCGGCGCGGCTGTCTGCCTGCCACTGCTCACCAAAGGCTTCCCATTGTGCATCAGCCTCCTCGGCCAGTGGCTCGCCATCTTCGAGTGCGGCCTCAAGCTCAGCCAGCTCCTCGGCGACCTCTTCCTGTTCGGGGCCGAGAGCTTCCAGACGCTCTTCCAGGCCCTTCAAACGCTGTTTGTCGCTCTCGCCGAGACGGTCCATCTCGCCAAGCTCACGATGGGCGCTATCCAAGTCCCGGGCCAGCTGCTGGTCACTAGCCCGAGCATGCTCCATATCCTGCTCAATGCGGGCTATCGCGGTGGTGGTTTCATGGAAACTGCGCTGGCGTTGTTCCAGCTCACCGGCCAATTGGTCGTGACCGACGCGCGCCTCCTCAAGGCGCGACTCACACTGGCGCAGCCCTAGCAGTTCGCGCTCGACGCCGGTTTCCAGCTCGCGAACACGGCTCTCTTCCTCGCTCTGGCTGGCACGCAAGGCCCGCCCGCGCAGCAACGCCAGCTCACCTTTAAGGCGATACTCTTCCTGTTTGAGGGTTTGATAGCGTCGCGCAGCTTCAGCCTGACGCCGGAGTCGCTCAAGTTGCTTGTCGAGTTCCTCGCGGATATCTTCCAGACGATCGAGGTTTTCCTGGGTCCGCCGCATGCGGCTTTCGGTTTCCCGGCGACGTTCTTTGTATTTGGAAATGCCAGCGGCTTCTTCCAGGGTGGAGCGCAGCTCTTCAGGACGGGACTCAATCAAGCGCGAGATCATGCCCTGACCGATGATGGCGTAGGACCGCGGCCCCAGGCCAGTGCCAAGAAATAGGTCAGCGATATCACGCCGGCGGCACTTCTGGCCATTGAAGAAATAACTGGACTGGGCGTCCCGGGTCACTACGCGCTTGACCGTTATCTCAGCATACTGGGCATAGACACCGCCTAGTTTGCCTTCCCGGTTATCAAAGCGCAGTTCGATAGACGCCTGCCCCACCGGCTTGCGGCCAGTAGAGCCATTGAAGATAACATCGGTCATCGAGTCGCCGCGCAGGGTCTTGGCGGATGATTCGCCCATCACCCAGCGCACGGCGTCGATGATGTTAGATTTACCGCAGCCGTTCGGGCCGACGATGGCCGTCATGTTGCCCTGAAACGGCACGGTTACCGGGTCGACAAACGACTTAAAACCCGCCAGCCGGATCGAGGTCAGCTGCATGAATCAGACCGCATAAACTAGTCGACGACTCGATCAATAACCAGCGACAGCGACGTGTCGCTGCCAACCGGAATACCTTCCAGGTGTCCCATCAGGTCGCCAGGCTGCGGTGTGGCCTGACCGCTGACGGACACTCTCACTACCACGTTAGCCTGATCGACCTGCGACAGACTGACGCCAGGCGCCATGGCATGACTGTCGTCCAGCGCCACCGTCAAAGGCAGCTCGCCCAGGGTGGCACGCTGAATCGCCAGTGGTGGCAGCTCGCCAGCCGTATCACGGGCCACGACAAATACGGCGGTGGAGTCAGGCAGACGCCCGCTCAGCGACGGGTCCAAGCTGAGCTCAATGGCAATACCGGGGCCAGCTGCGACAGTTTCATCGGCAGCGTCAGGCGCAATACCAAGGCGCTGCTGAGCTGACTCGATGCCCTGGCGAAGCGACTCGGCGGCGTCCGGATCATTCATGCCAGCAATGGCATTCCGCCAGTGCGTAATCGCCTCTTCATAGTCACCGCTTTCATAGGCATCAATACCCAGAATACCCAGCACCTTCGGTTGGGCAGGCTCTTCGGCCAACACTTCCTCAACCAGCTCCCCGATCTCGCCATCGAGCTTGCGGCCTTCGGTGAAGTAACGTAGCTCGGCCAGCTCAGACACCAGCCAGATCTTGCGCCCTTCCAGCGCGATCAGTTGCTCCAACGTAGAGCGGGCCTGTGGAATACGCCCGCTGTCGCGGTACAGCGGATACAGCGAACGCCAGACATTGAAGTTGTTAGGTTGGCGGCTGGCTTCCTGTTCAAGCCGGGCGATCAGTGTGTCAACGTTGCCGTCCGGTGACTCAAGGACGTCACGCTGCGCCTGGTACAGCGACAGGTCTCCCGCTGCGCCTTGAGCCTGATACCAACCAATCACCGCTACTGCCATGCCGATCAGCAGCACTGGCACTAACAGTTTGCCGGAGCTTGCTGCCTTGAGCGGTTTACGATGCTGTAACGCGGTGTCATCCAGCAGACTACGCTCAAGCTCGATGCGGTCGTTGTCAAACCGCTCCTGATCAATCTCGCCGCGCTCCAGAGCCGCCTCAAGCGATGCCAGTCGGCGCTGGTGCACGGAAATATTCAGTTGGTCTGCCCCGTCCTGCTCTTCGTAGTCGGCCTGCGCCTGACGGAGAGTACCCGCACGCCGCAGCGGCAGTATCACCAGCCACAGTGCCGGTACCAGCAGAATGGCGAAGGCTAGCCACAGCAAGGTCATGGCGTTCTCTCCCGATTGGTGAGGGCGTCAAGACGAGCGCGTTCCTCGTCACTCAGGGCCCTCACAGAGGCCTTGCGACGCGAACGCACCAGCAGGATTACGAACAGGCCACCGACCACTACCAGCAACGCTGGCATGCCCCACAGCAGCATGGTGCGGCCTTCAAGCCGCGGGTTATACAGCACATAATCGCCGAATCGCTCGACCATGTAGTCAAGCACTTCACGATCTGAGCGGCCATCCTGCAGCAGCAGGTAGACTCGGTCGCGCATGTCACCGGCAATCGGTGAGTCGGAGTCGTCAATGGCCTGATTCTGGCACTTCGGGCAGCGCAGGCTGGCCGTCAGTGACTGATAACGCTGCTCAGTCACCGGGTTGTCGAAATGACGGATCTCGATGCTTTCAGCCTGTGCCGTAACCACTGCCAGTACTACTATCAGTGACAGCAGAGCAAGCAGCAGGACGCGATTCACTGACGCCATTTCTCGACCTCCGGCAGGATGGTGTCCCGCACGTCTTCAGGCTTGATGTAGCCGGTATGGTGATAACGAACAACGCCGTCGGCATCGATCAGGAAGGTCTCCGGCGCACCATAGACCCCAAGATCGAAACCCAGGCTGCCATCCGCATCGAAAATATTGAACTCGAAGGGGTTACCGAACTCGCTGAGGAACTGCAGGCCTTTGGCCCGCGTGTCCTTGTAATCAACGCCAACCAGACGCACACCGCTATTGGCCAGGGTTAGCAGCTGGGGCATTTCTTGCTTGCAGGTAGGGCACCACTCGCCCCACACATTGACCAGCGTGACTTCGCCCTCTAGATCGGCGTTGCTCAGTTGACGCTCGGGGTCTTCCAGTGCTGGCAGACTGAAGTCCGGAAACTTCCTGGCCTTCAGCGCTGACTCCCGATCGAAGGGGTTCATGCCCAGCCCCAGGTACAGAAACACGCCGAATATCACAAAAATGACCAGCGGCAATGCCAGCAGCAAACGACGCTTCATACCCTCGCCTCCTGAACGTTTCCGTCAGTGTCCGCAGCCTGATCAGCGCTGCCGGCGACCACCTTGCTGGTCGCCGTGACGCGGCGATAGCGACGATCCGCCACCGCCAGCACGCCCCCTAGCGCCATCAGCAGGGCACCGAGCCATAGCCAGCGCACAAATGGCTTGTATTGGACCCGCATGGCCCAGCTCCCATCGCCCAGGTCTTCGCCCATGGCCAGGTAAAGGTCGCGGAACAGACCCGGACGTAGCGCCACATTGGTCATCGGCATGCCGCGGGCAATATACAGCCGCTTCTCGGGCGACATTACGAAGCTGCGTTGGCTGTCGCCCTTGCGCACTTCGACACGGGCCGCATCCGCCAGGAAGTTGGGGCCCCGGCGGCTGCCAAGCTCGGTCATGGTAAAGGTGTAACCCGCTACCTGTACGCTATCACCAACAGCCATTCGCACGTTGCGCTCGATGGCATAGTTGGACACCACGGCTACGCCGATGATGCTCACCGCCACACCCAGGTGGCCGAGGGTCATGCCCCAGTAGGCCGGCGACAAGCGACGCAGGCCAGTCATACGACCATTGCGATGACGGCTCTTGTCAACCAGGTCGCTCAACATGGGCAGCACGATCCACAGCGCGATAGCGATGCCCAGGCTGACCTGTAGGTTCCACTCGCCGTCATACACAAAGGGCACAGTGCCAGCAATGATCAGAGCAGCAAGGCCTGACAGCCAGGTGCGCCGGATCAGCCAACCCGGATCACTGCGCTTCCAGCGCGCCAGCGGGCCAATCCCCATGAACAGGCACAAGATCACCGTCAGCGGCACAAAGAGCGCATTGAAGTAGGGAGGGCCAACGCTGATCTTGCCCAGGTTCAGGGCGTCTAGTAGCAGTGGATAGACCGTTCCCAACAGCACGGTGACAGTCATGATGACCAGCACGATATTGTTAATCAGCAGCAGTGCATCACGCGACAGCCAGCTGAAGCCCACCTGGTGGCTGACCCGTGGCGCACGCAACGCAAACAGCAGCAGTGACGCTCCAACAGTCAGCCCTAGCAACATCAGGATAAACAGGCCACGTGACGGATCGTTGGCAAAGGCATGCACCGAGGTCAGCACGCCTGAGCGCACCAGGAAGGTACCCAGCAGCGACAGCGAGAAGGTCGAGATGGCCAGCAACACCGTCCAGCTCTTAAAGGAGCCGCGCTTTTCGGTCACTGCCAGCGAGTGGATCAACGCAGTGCCAGCAAGCCACGGCAGCAGCGAAGCGTTCTCTACCGGATCCCAGAACCACCAGCCGCCCCAGCCCAGTTCGTAATAGGCCCACCAGCTGCCCAGTGCGATGCCGACTGTCAGAAAAGCCCAGGCTAAATTGGTCCAGGGGCGCGCCCAGCGGGTCCAGGCGGCATCAAGACGCCCGCCCAGCAGTGCGGCAATCGCAAAGGCAAACACCACCGAGAAGCCGACATAGCCCATGTACAGCATCGGCGGGTGAATCACCAGGCCGAAATCCTGTAGCAGCGGGTTAAGGTCGGCACCATCCTGGGGGATATTAGGCAGTATGCGTTCGAAGGGGTTGGAGGTGATCAGCACAAAGGCCAGAAAGCCCAGGCTTACCAGGCCCATGACACCCAGTACACGGGCCAGCACATCCCGCGGCAGGTTGCGTGAAAACACACTGACGGCGAAGGTCCAGGCGGCCAGCATAAAGCTCCACAGCAACACCGAACCTTCATGGTTCCCCCACACCGCGCTGAATTTGTAGTACCAGGGCAGCATGGTGTTGGAGTTGTTGGCCACGTTGGCCACGCTGAAATCATCCGCCATATAGCTGAACGTCAGACAGGCGTAAGCAATGACCAAAAACGCGAACTGACCAACGGCCATGGGCCGGGCATAGGCCATCCACAATGGGCGCCGGGTGGCTGCGCCGGCCAACGGCACCACTGCCTGAATGGCCGACATCAATAGCGCAATGATCAGCGCAAAATGGCCAAACTCAGGAATCATCTTGATCAACATCTCGACTCCGGGTCAATTCTGGGTAGACGCGGCACTATCCTTGACGCGCTTTGACACTTCTTCTGCCTTGTCTTTGTAATCCGCCGGAGAGTAACCAGAGGCTTCCAGCGCATCCGCCACCTCGGGGGGCATGTAGTTCTCATCGTGGCGCGCCAGCACTTGGTCGGCACGTATCCAGCCGCCGGGCTGCAGGCTACCTACCACCACTACACCCTGCCCCTCACGGAAAAGGTCGGGCAGGATGCCGTTATAGCGTACTTCGACATCCTCAATGTAATCGGTCACGGTAAAAGAAACATCCAGGCTGTCCAGGTCGCGATCCACTGTGCCTTCGCGCACCATGCCGCCGGCACGGATCTGGCGTTCCATGGGCGCCTTACCTTCGGCAATCTGTATCGGGCTGAAGAACAAATTGATGTTGCTGCGCAGGGCAAAAAGGGCAAGCCCGACGGCCACGGCGGCCAGCCCGACCAGCGCAAGGATGATGTAAAGCTTCTGCTTACGTTTGGCGTTCATGGGCATGCCCTCTGTCAGATATAACGTCAGGTGAAGCGTCAGGTGAAACGGTGCCACGTGCCGCCTGCTGCTGCTCACGGCGCAGCTTGCGGCGCAGCGCCTGCATAACTTTGCGCTGCTCCAACCGGGCATGAACCGCCAGAACGACCAGCAACAATCCCGTTGCACCCCAGGCTGCCCAGATATAGACACCATGGCCACCCATGGCGAAAAACTCGCTCAGTGAATCGAAGGCCATCAGGAGCACTCCTCCACCAGCTGTCGAACCCAGCGCTTATTGCCTTCACGGCGCAGAATTTCGGTGCGCGTACGAGTCAACGTCAAGGCGATGAAAAAACAGTAAAAACCCACCACCATAATCAGCAACGGCAGATACATTTGCGCCGGCATGGCCGGGCGGGCAGTGAAAGTGAAGCTGGCCGTCTGATGTAGGGTGTACCACCAGTCTACCGAGTATTTGATGATCGGGATGTTTATTACCCCGACCATGGCCAGCACGGAAGTAGCCCGCGACCCCGCATCACGGCTGGAGAAGGCACCACGTAGGGCAATCACTCCGATATACAGAAAAAACAGGATCAGCATCGAAGTCAGTCGCGCATCCCACTGCCACCAAGTGCCCCAGGTCGGCACGCCCCACACAGCGCCTGAAAACAACGCCACAAAGGTCATGCTGGCACCTAAGGGCGCCATCATGGCAGCGGCCATATCAGCAATCTTGATCTTCCACACCATGAACACCAACCCAGCGGCTGCCATGCTGATAAAGATCGATTGGGCAAGAAACGCCGCCGGCACATGTACATAGATGATGCGGAAGCTGTTGCCCTGCTGATAATCCGCCGGCGCAAACATCAGCCCCCAGACACTGCCGGTAACAGTCAGCACCACGGCGGCTACCCAGAACCAGGGTAGCAACCGCGCACTGATGGCATAGAACCATTTGGGGGAGCCAAGCTTGTGTATGAAAGCCCACATGCGGTGTGTATACCTCAACCGTTAAGACTGATGCGCAATGAAGCAGCAATGGCAAAGGGCGCAAGCCCCAGTGCCACTGCCAGCAAGGCGCCAAGAATTGCCAGGTGTGCTGTCACGCTGGCGCCACTGACTGCGGCCTGAACAGCACCTGCACCAAAGATCAGCACCGGAATATACAGCGGTAGCACCAGCAACGATATTAACACTCCACCGCGTGCTAACCCTACCGTCAACGCGGCACCAATGGCACCGATCAGGCTCAACACTGCACTGCCCAGTGCCAACGACACCGCCAGCACTACATAGCTGCCTGATGGCAGCGCCAGCATAACGCCAAGCAATGGCGCCATCAGCGCTAGCGGCAACCCAGTCATCAGCCAATGGACGGCCACTTTGGCCAGCGCCAGCAGCGGCAACGGATGCGGCGACAACAGTAGCTGCTCCAAGGCGCCATCATCATGATCGCCACGAAACAGGCTATCCAGCGACAAGAGCGCAGCCAGCAGGGCTGCAACCCACAACAGGCCCGGCGCGATGCTTGCCAGCATCTCAGGCTCCGGCGATATGCCGATCGGAAACAGCGTGATGACCAGCGCGAAAAACACCAGCGGATTAAGCATCTCTCCGCGTCGGCGCAGCAGCAGGATCATGTCCCGTACCAGGGTCGCCCTGATGGCGACCATCAGACCACCTTCAGGTTCCGCTACCAGCAAGCTGTCAACAGTGTGTGCGTGCTCTGTGCCAAAACTCACGTCAAGCGTCTCCCAGCCGCAGGCTACGCAGCCTGATATTGGTTTTCATCACGTGATGCGTAGTCACCAATACCGAGCCACCGCGGTTTACATGGTTAACCAGTCGCGCTTCCAGCGCAGCAACACCGCCTTGGTCAATTGCCGTAAAGGGCTCATCCAGCACCCACAGGGCTCGCGGAATAAGCTCCAACCGTGCAAGGGCCACGCGGCGTTGCTGACCGGCAGACAGCTGGCCGGCGGGTACGTCTTCGAAGCCGCCAAGGCCGATAGACTCAAGCGCTACCATGCGCCGCATGATGCCGCTCTTGCCTGCGTCGGCCTCGCCAGCAAGAGCCTGATACCAAGCCAGATTCTCAAGCGGAGTCAGCGCCGCTTTGACGCCCGGGGCATGCCCCAGATAGATCAGGTTGGCTAGGAAATCGCGCCTCACCCGGCGCATCGGCTGACCACACCAGCTCAATTCACCTTCATAAGCGCTCAGCTGTCCCGAAAGGATTTTGAGAAGCGTGGTTTTGCCACTGCCGTTGGGGCCTTCGATACGCAGGATTTCACCGGCTTCCAGGGTCAGGTCGAGGTCACGGAAAAGCCAGCGATCATCCCGTTCACAGGCGAGTTTTCGGGCTTGAAGACGCAGGCTCAAGACGCTCTCCCATCAAGTCATTTTCGGCCGGAACTTTACACGGAAAGGCCGGCGACGGCCAGTCAAGCCAAGCGCGACAGCCGGTCGCAGGCAGGCGACGGCACCTGTCCCACACAAGTCAGGCAGCAGACACCAAAAGCCACTTGCCAGATCTTCGCCACCTGCTATGCTGGCCAAACACTGTATAAACAAACAGACAATAGACAGAGGTACCTTATATGCCTTCACCTACGGCTCATTGTTTACAGTACCTGGTACGCCAGCCTAACCTTCCCATGGCCAACGCCTGGGCACATACTTCAGCCGACGACCTGGTAGAGGTTCCGCTGCTGGGGCGCATTTCCGCCGGCATGCCGATCGACGCCTGCCTAGAGAACGGCAGCATTGAGGTACCGGCCAGCATGGTTCGACGCAACACCTATGCGCTGCGGGTCTGCGGAAACTCTATGGTTGACTGCAATATTTTCGATGGCGACGTGATTGTTATCGAACAGCGGGAAAGTGCTGAAAACGGTGAAACTGCTGTCGTCATGATCAACGGCCAAGAAGTCACGCTAAAGAAACTGTATATTGAGAAGTCCGGCGTCCGTCTGCAGCCGGCCAATCAACACATGGCTCCCATTCACCTGCGCAACTGCGATATCCAGGTTCTTGGCATGGTAATGGGGGTGGTTCGCCAACCGGAACTGACCCACTGATGCGCTACCCGATACCCGACCTTACTCCCGGTGAATACCATACTGCGAATCTGGAGATCGAGCGCAGCCGGTTTTTGGCTTGGCTGTGTCACGCACCGGGAACAGACGAGTTTGAAGCGCTGCTCAACGCAGCCCGGCAGCAGCACCCCTCTGCCTCTCACCACTGCACTGCCTTCATCGCCGGTCCGCCGGGTGAACAGAACGCCATTGGTTTTTCCGATGATGGCGAGCCCGGCGGCACGGCGGGCCGCCCCATGTATCAGGTACTGGAAGGTTCAGGACTGGGCCAGGTCGGCTGCGTCGTCATCCGCTACTTTGGTGGTGTCAAGCTGGGCACCGGCGGCCTTGCGCGCGCCTATGCCCAGGCGGTCAGCGAGGCATTGGCCAGCCTGCCCCGCCGCGAGGTGGTTGAGCGCGACCCGCTTCGCCTACAAGTCGACTTCGCCGGCGAAGCCGAGACGCGTAACTGGTGCGCCGAGCACGACATTCCCGTAGACGATGCAGTATATACGGCGCAGGGCGTGACCCTGACCCTTGGCTGGCCCCGTGAAACACCACGCGATATCAGCGTCTTGACCGCACGCCTCAAAGGCCGCGTCAGCCTGCTGGACCAAGTCGACAGCGGCCAGACACCCGACGCCTGACCACCCGCTACGCCAGATCAGCCCAAGTACTTGATCATCATCCCGGCCGCAACTGCCGAGCCAATCACACCGGCCACATTCGGCCCCATGGCATGCATCAGCAGGAAGTTGTGGGGGTTCGACTCGAGCCCGACCTTGTTGGATACCCGAGCCGCCATGGGCACCGCCGAGACCCCGGCGGAGCCGATCAGCGGGTTGATCGGCATACGGCTGACTACGTTCATCAGTTTAGCCATCAGGATGCCGCAAGCCGTGCCGATAGCAAAGGCCACCATGCCCAACCCCAGGATACCGAGCGTCTCCACCGCCAGAAAGCGGTCAGCCATCAGCTTGGAACCCACCGAAAGACCCAGAAAGATAGTCACGATATTGATCAGCGCATTCTGGGCAGTATCCGACAGCCGCTCCACGACGCCGCACTCGCGCATCAGGTTGCCAAAGCAGAACATGCCCAGCAGCGGAGCGGCATCCGGCAGAAAGAGTGCGACCAGCATCAGCAAAGCCAGTGGAAAAACAATTTTTTCCAGCCGCGACACCCGGCGTAGCTGCGTCATCACGATATTACGCTCACGCTGAGTCGTCAGTGCACGCATGATTGGCGGCTGAATCAGCGGCACCAGCGCCATGTAGGAATACGAAGCCACGGCAATGGCGCCCAGCAGCTCCGGCGCCAGCAGGCTCGATACATAGATAGAGGTGGGGCCATCAGCACCGCCGATAATCCCAATGGCAGCGGCCTGCTTGAGCGTGAAGTCCATCCATCCATACGACGTCATGGCTACCGCACCCAGCAGCGTCGCAAAGATACCGAACTGGGCAGCCGCGCCCAGAAACAGCGTGCGCGGATTGGCCAACAGAGGGCCGAAGTCGGTCATCGCTCCCACGCCCATGAAAATCACTAGCGGAGCAATCCCCGAGGCAATAGCAACACTATAGAACTGGTACAGCACGCCAGGAGAAAAGCCGGCATCCATGGCGACCTCATTGGCCAGACGCTCGGTTGCAGCCGGAATACCGCTCATCAGCTGATCGCTGATCAACTGGCGCCAGCTGTCAACACTGGCTCCCTGATCAAGCTGGATACCCACCCCCTGCGCCAGCGATTGCAGCACTTCGGGCTTGGCCAGGTGTGCGGCCTGCTCAGCAGCCGACAGCGCAAGCCCTGCCTCGGGAATATTGGCCAGAATCCCGCCAAAGCCAATCGGCACCAGTAGCAGCGGCTCAAACTTCTTATGAATAGCCAGCCACAGTAGCAACAGCCCGACCACAATCATTACCGCCTGGCCCGGGCTCAGATGATAGAGCCCCGAGCCCTGCCACAGGGTCAAAAGTTTTTCGCTCATCGCGTTGTTTCCTTAGAGCACCAGCAGCACGTCACCAACAGCGACGCTGCTGCCTTCGCCAACCAGGACTTCAGATACCTTGCCAGAGGTGGTGGCACGCACAGGGACCTCCATCTTCATGGCCTCGAGAATGATCACTACGTCACCTTCGGCTACGCTATCCCCCACCTTGACGTTAACCTTGAAGATATTGCCCGCCATCGGCGCGGCAACTTCTTCGCCCGAGGCCTGTGCACCAGCACTATTATCCGATGCACCTGACTCAGACCGGGACTGTTCTTGAGACTGACCCTGCTCTTGAACCTGGCCGAGCTCGCCGCCCTCGGCCACTTCCACCACATAGGCCTTGCCATTCACGGTAATGGTATAGGTCTCGGGACCGGAGGCAGCCGCAGGGCTGGCCGTTGCGGTAACAGCCTTGCTGGCTAGCTGGGCCTCTGGCGCCTGAGGTGCCGGCTCAAAGGCGTCGGGATTGTCGCGGTTACTGAGGAATTTCAAGCCGATTTGCGGAAAGAGCGCATAGGTCAGCACATCGTCGACCCTGCGCTCACCGTCGGCCACGCGCAGGCCGTCAGCTTTAGCCTTATCAGCCAGTTCAGTGGCCAGACGGTCCATTTCAGGCGAGAGCCTGTCGGCTGGGCGACAGGTAATCGGCTCACCACCTTCCAGCACACGGGCCTGCAGCTCCTTGTTGAAAGCGGCAGGAGCGGCGCCATACTCACCCTTGAGCAGGGCCTGAACTTCCTGGGTAATGGACTGGTAACGCTCGCCCATCATCACGTTCATTACCGCCTGGGTGCCGACAATCTGTGAGGTTGGCGTCACCAGCGGAATGAAACCCAGGTCTTCACGTACCCGGGGAATCTCCAACAGCACATCGTCGAGCTTGTCGCCAGCACCCTGTTCCTTGAGCTGGCCTTCCATGTTGGTGAGCATGCCGCCTGGCACCTGGGCTACTAAGATGCGCGAGTCGATACCCTTGAGCGAGCCTTCAAAAGCCGCGTACTTCTTACGCACTTCGCGAAAGTAGGCAGCAATGTCTTCGAGCTTTCCTAGGTCGAGACCAGTGTCGCGCTCGGTCCCCTTGAGGATTGCCACCAAAGACTCGGTGGGACTGTGTCCGTAGGTCATGGACATCGACGAGATAGCGGTATCGACATTATCGATGCCGGCCTCCACGGCCTTGAGCGCCGTGGCAGTGGACATACCGGTGGTGGCGTGGCACTGCATGTGAATCGGAATATCCAGCTTTTTCTTCAGGCGCGTCACCAGCTCGAATGCGTCATAGGGCGTCAGCAGGCCAGCCATATCCTTGATCGCCAACGAGTCAGCGCCCATGTCGGCGATGGTGCGCGCCAGCTCCACCCAGCTGTCCATGGTATGCACCGGGCTGATTGTGTAGGAAATCGTGCCCTGGGCATGCCCTTCGTTGTTACGCACTGCCTTGATGGCGCATTCCAGATTCCGCGGATCATTCATCGCATCAAACACGCGAAACACATCAACACCGTTGGTGCGTGCACGTTCGACGAAACGCTCGACCACATCATCAGCGTAATGCCGGTAACCCAGCAAGTTCTGACCGCGCAGCAGCATCTGTTGCGGCGTTTTGGGCATCGCCTCTTTCAGCGCACGGATGCGCTCCCAGGGGTCTTCACCCAGATAGCGAATACAGCTGTCAAAGGTGGCGCCACCCCAGGTTTCCAGCGACCAGAAGCCGATATCGTCAAGCTTTTCGGCAATCGGCAGCATGTCGTCAATACGCAGACGGGTGGCAAACAATGACTGGTGAGCATCACGCAGCACCACATCGGTGATGCCAAGCGGACGAGAGGACGCGGTCATGGGGTATCCTTTTCGTTCAGGATCTGTGATGAAAAAGCGCCGCCGCAGCGGCGCTGACGATAACGGTGAACGGCAGCACTGATGACCACCATCAGGTCATCGTCGTCTGCTGCGGCAACAGCGGCAGCCTGGGCTGGTGGCCGTGCTGGTGGCGCTGTCGGCTCGGGGAAAAAACGGCCTATGATTTTCGACATCAGCGTGGTGATCACCACCAGCACCGTCAGAAAAACAAACACAATCCCCATACCAAGGCCCATCAGGGCAACGCCCTCGGTCATCAACTGGGTGTCCTGCATGGGAGCCTCTCTGTTTTGTCTGTGCCACCAACAGCCTGCTCACAGGGCATGCCAATGGCTTGCAGTTGAATTTCGATGCTATAACCTGCCCACTCTTCGGTCTTGTTGCAACGGTGCCATGGTGGAAATCAGTGTTGTTAAAAAACTACAACAGGGCCGTGTCGGCCTCGCGCCCATGGAGGGCGTGATTGACGCTATTACACGCGACCTGCTGACACGACAGCCCGGTTTTGACTGGACCGTCACGGAATTCGTACGCGTGGTAGCCACATGCCTTCCGCCACGCACTTTTCTGCGCCACTGCCCTGAGCTGGCGACACCGGCACCTTGCACACCCAGCGGTGTGCCGGTTCATCTTCAGCTGCTGGGCTCTGACCCCAAGGCACTAGCAGACAACGCCCGTCAGGCACTCAGACTCGGCGCCTCCAGCCTGGACCTCAACTTTGGCTGTCCGACCAAGCTGGTCAACCGTCACGATGGCGGCGCGTCACTGCTACGTGAGCCCCACCGGCTGCAAGCAGCCGTAGCCGCTGTGAGCAGCGCCGTTGGCGATACACTGCCGGTTACCGCCAAGATACGCCTTGGCTTCGCCGATCGCCGCTTGGTGCTGGACTGCGCTCGCGCTGCCGAAGACGGCGGCGCCCAACAGCTTGTGGTGCACGGGCGAACGCGTAACGAAGGCTACCGCCCGCCAGCCCACTGGGAGTGGATTGGCCGCATCCGGCGCCACCTGACGATTCCAGTTGTCGCCAATGGCGACATCTGGACGCTAGAAGACTACTGGAAAGCACGTACGCTCTCCGGCTGCCGAGACGTCATGCTTGGCCGCGGCGCCTTGGCCGATCCCTGGCTGGCAGCACGCATTCACCACTGGCATGCCACCGGAGAGCGCCTGCCAACCACTCGGTGGCATAATCGCGCGGGACTACTTCGCGATTTTGCTGCACTGCAGCGTAACATACATTCCAACAAAGTCGTGGTTTCTTTACTTAAACAATGGATCAATCATATGCGCGGCCAGGACAGCGAAGCCAGCAGGCGCTTTGACACGCTGAAACGCATCACAGATCTCGACAGGTTAGTGGGCGCACTGACTCGGCCGCTTTGATGTAGCCCGGCTGAACCTACCTCAGCGGTGCGGCTCAAGACGCAAAAAACCCGACCTCGTGAGAGATCGGGTTTTTCAGTATCTGGCGCGCCCGGGAGGATTCGAACCTCCGACCCCCTGATTCGTAGTCAGGTA
>NZ_JBQDJZ010000044.1:0-20487 GCF_052095765.1 Halomonas sp. | reverse complement strand
CTACTCGACGGCTACGGGTCTGAGCGCACGATAAATTTTGAATAGCCACTTAGGAGACCACGTCAACTGAATACCGGTATCCAAGAGCCCGTGATCACCAAATAGATACTCGTTGAATAACGGACGCTCAATAAAATTCCAGGCATGAGGATGACGGCTGTTGATATAACCAATGTCTGACAAGAACTTACCACCTTTGAGGCCCAGACCATGCGGCAACGCACGTGTTGCCAGGAAAATTTCCTCAAGACTGATGTCGTCTTCGGTCAGAGATATCACGGCCTGACCCTCAAGCATTGACGTTTGGCCCTGCAACATCAATTCAGAATGACCAAGGTTAAAACCTTCATCAAAACCATGATCATGGCCATGGTCGTCATGGTTATGGCCATGATCGTGAGCTCCGCCATGACCAAAACCCGCTGGCGTACTCTCTTCACCTGAGAAGCGATCGTGATAAATGCCCTCCACAGTCAACGCCGCAGAAAGCGCCAGCCCAGCAAAGGCAGAATCAGCATGACCGTGCTGATGACTATCATGATCGTGCTGATGACTATCGTGATCATGCTGATGAACGCCATGATCATGAGAGCTATGGTCGTGCTGGTGAGCATCGTGATCATGCCCGTGAGCTGTAGCGCTTAATAACACTGCACTAGCCAGTGGTGTAAGAAGGCGGAATTGACGGCGCGACATGCTATCTCCTGATCAAATTGAGAGGGGGGGCTTCAAGCGTGAAGAAAGATACGTTATAACATAACAGAAAAGCAACCCTCCACCCGACAGGCCACACCATGCAAGCACGCACATGTCACCAGGAAAACCCCGCCTACTTCAACGCCATTAGCTATGCCGAAGGTGAAGACATCAGCACTTTACCGCGCATTTTCGAAGAAAATATCAACTTATCGGTTATGCGACGCCAACTTAACGAAGACGTTCTAAGCGGCGTAAAAGCACAGCTACAAGCTGACAGGCCACTTTATTTCAACTGGTTTGGCCCTCCCGGAGACGAGCTACGAAGCAAGCTGACGCAACAGCTGCATGACGCCGAGGCTTGTAGTGCTCTCATTGAGGATGTTGTGACACTCGCCGATGCCATGGCCTTTCTCTTCGAGACCGATACCATCGGGCTTCGGCTGCGCTGTCTAGAAAGCGCCATGTGCCCACGTTTTCACTGTGACAATATTCCAGTTCGGCTAGTGGCGACTTACCATGGCCCAGGAAGCGAGTGGTTGCCGGAGTGGGCGGTCAACCGCCAAGGCCTTGGGGCACCACATCCCGAAAAACCAGAAATCGTCATCGATTCAGATGCCGTGCAACAACTCCAAGTCGGTGATCTAGCACTGCTCAAAGGCAGCGGCTGGATTGGTAACGAAGCGCATGGGTTAGTGCACCGCAGCCCAAACCTACCGGCAGGCAGTCGGCGGCTACTACTGACGATAGACCCTGCTTAGCAAAACCAGAGGGCCAGCTTTTTACAACGCTGCCCCTCACCCTCTAGCAAGCCATAAACCATATGGCAGATCGTCCCGCAATAAACGTAGGCGCTAACTAACGTAGACACTCACTAAGTGTTCATGACTTCTTGCCGAGATAACCTGCGCATTGCCCAGAGTCCAAAAATTGGCCCAGGAAGTAACCACCACACAACCCATATCCCCTGCCATTGCCACAGCGCTGTCGTTAATGCGATTGACGGTATCGTCAACGAAAAACCCACCGCATTGAGTAACGCCAAGGTTGAGCCGACTCGTTCTCGCGGAGCTGTTTCGGCGGCCAGCGTCGAGAGTTGTGGAGAATCCGCGATGACCGTCATTCCCCAAAAAACAAGTAAAATGAGCATCACTTCAGGCGGCAGCCAACCAACCAGCGGATAAACCATACAAATCAACCCAGAGGAAGCCAACGCCAAACGTGCCACTGACAAACTGCCTATACGCCGACTAAGCACCCCGCCACCCACACACCCCATCAGACCCAATGCAATGATGGCGAACGATAGCAATGGAATCCAAGCGTCTTGAGCCTCAAGACGCAGCATTTCCCGAGTCACCATAAACGGAACAAGCGTCCACAGCGCATAAAGCTCCCAGCTATGCCCAAAATAGCCGATAGCCACTGCACGGAAACGCCGCTCACGCAAAGCGGCAAGCCCATCGCGTAACCGGACTTTGCCGCTTGAAGGAGGCAAATGCGAGCCATCACCCAGCATAAAGATCGCCAGACCACCCAACAAAGCGAACCCAGAAGCCCCCAGCAGTGTCCACTCCCAAGGAAAGCCGAGTGTCACACCACGCAATAAATGAGGCAGAGCCGTGCCCAGCGTCAGCATACCGACCAACCAAGACAGAGCCGCCCCCACATACTTTGGCGTCCAACCAATCACTAACTTCATACCCAACGGGTAGATACCGGCCAAACACAGACCGGTAATAAACCGTAATAGCAGATCGAATGGCGGATAGGCAGCCACCAAGACAAAGCCCGCATTTGCCAGAGCGCCAGCTAAACAGGACATCGCGAAAATGCGGCTGGCACGCAGCCGATCCGCTAAACCTGTCATGGCGATACATAGCGTGCCAGTAATGAAACCCGCCTGAACCGTGAGTGTTAGCCACCCAAGATCGGGCTCATTTAGCCCAACGTCCTGAATAAGAGACAGGCCCACCCCATTGACAGAGAACCAAAGTGACGTGCCACACAGCTGGGCAAACACAACAACAAATAACGGATGGCGCTGCATTATATTTATCATTTTATCCCATTTTATTTAAAGCAGCGAAATGCCCTCTAACCAAAAAACACCCTATAATAAAACAGTCGTTAGAGGGCCATATTATTACATTGGGCAACACCCACTGTTCACCAATGTCTCACAAGAAGAGCCCCGATGTTCAACAGCCGATTCTTTTTTCTCCGGATTAACCAGATCAGCCACTATCGATTTCACTTGTTTATACCCGGTTCTGAGTAGAAATGTCGGCGCACGACCGTAGCTTTTAATTCCAACGATATAAAGGCCGGATTCAGGATGCGACAGCTCTGCCGAACCATGCTCAGGAACCGAACCACAACTGTGAAGATTCGGGTCAATAAGCGGACCGAGGCGAACGGGGCTTTCCGTCGCGGGATCAAGTGACGTACGCAGCTCAGACAGTAACTGAAGGTCGGGGCGAAACCCTGTTGCAGCAATAATCTGATCCACCGGTGGCAATTGTTGTGCGCGGCTTTCTACAACGAGCCTGCTATCTTCTAGGCTGATTTTGTCTATTGCGATATTGGTAAAAACTTCGATTCGTCCCGTATTCAGCAGCTCTTGAATATACACCTCAAGCCGCCGACGCTCTTGCAACTCATCCGCTTCTGGTGAGCGCACAATGTTATCCACCGAGGCGCCCCGGATTCCCCAAAAAATGCGCATGCCATCAAACTGATCAGCAAGCGCCACCAAGTCCTGCAAGGCGTTAAATGCCGAGTGACCACCCCCGACAACAAGCACCGACTTACCCGCATACCGCTGACGGGCAGAGCCCAAAATATTAGGCACACCATAGGAAATTGACTGCGACGCAGCCACCTCACCAATCGCAGGAATACCGTGAGCACCAAGCCAATTAGGCGTTTGGTAGGTGCCAGACGCATCAACGACGGCCTGAACCACCATGTCGCGCTCACCTTCAGGACGAGACACACGCACAACGAAAGGCGCACTGTCCCGCCCTTCGCTGCGTAGAACATCGTGATGCTGGCGGCTAACGCTATTAACACGAGTGTTTAAACGCAGATGCGGCGCAACCCACTCATGAGACGCCAAAGGGAGCACATAACGCTCAAGCAACTCACTACCCGTCGGAAACTCGCTCAATACAGGCTCGACCCACTCCGTTTCCTTAAGCCAAGAAACGGCAATAGGGTCCATATTGTATGACCAAGGGGAAAACATACGCACATGCCCCCAATTCGCGATATTAGAACCCGCACGATCACCTGACTCTAAAATAATCGGAGTGAGCCCTGCATCAAGCAAGTTCACCGCGACACTCAAACCAATAGGACCCGCACCAATCACAGCAACCGGCAAGTTTTCGATGTCGTGCGTCATAGTTACACCCTAAATTATGTTGTTAGTAACAACTAAATAGTGAAAAAAATAGATTACGCACCGAGTCGGGCCCGCGCGGCAACGGTGAGTTTTCCTAAGAGCACAAGAGCGGCATCTACCACGTCAGGAGAAACATCCTTGATCATCGACGCTTCTTCTTCGATCAGGCTTTGGCGTATGGTGGTATATAGCTCACGACCTTCATGAGTTAACGATAGCTGAACTGCTCGCTGATCAAGCGGGTCTAACGTTTTGAGCACATACCCCTTGCGCAGCAGCGCATCAACCACACGACTCGTCGTGCTTTTATCAAGACACATTTCATCAGCTAAGGCTTTAAGCCTCAAAGGGCCAAGTTTTACGAGCGTTTCAAGCGCGTAGCACTGAGCAACCGACACGTTGTGGCAGCATATGCTTTCGCGATCACGAAACTGATGCACTCGAATCAGCTGGTTAACCGCTTCATAAAGCGCTTCTGCACGCTCAAACTCTGTGTCCATGTGAAAACTTCTGGCTTATGTTGTTAGTAGCAACAATATCCCAAGCGAGGCTTTTCTGCAAATGATGCCTCAGACGCTTCTTCCGCGACTGAATACCACCTCCCATAGGCAGCAATTTTACTACCTCGGCTACCCGGCTCTGCTGCTGCCATCGCATCGACTAGCAAGTCATACTTGACGCACCCATAACCACATCGCTTAACCAAGCACCCAAAAGCGCTCGTAACCGTCTACTAGATGCTGCTGCAACGCTATTCTACAACGATGACATAACTACAACATGTATCGACATCATCATAAAATGGGCGGGAATAGCTCACTCAGTAAGAAGCCCGACTAGGGAAGCACTACATCAATCGACACGCCAGTATTGAATATTTGCGATCGTTGACGATGGTGAAGTAATCCATCAGGCCTGCACCACAGGCAAGCGGCAAGCGGAAAGCCGTAATTCAATCATACCCCTGTGCTAGGCAATCTTGTGGTGGCGCAGGGGTATGAAGACTATCCGCCTTCTAACCAGCTTATGAGCTATCAGGCTTCTACATAAGCATTGCATCCTCAGTTTGACTAATACCTACTTTCGATACCTCGACGGCATAGTCACCGGTGTCAGAGTAGCTCGATGCCTGCAGATAGTAAGTATCATCAGCCTCAGCAATATAGGAAAACGCGGGGCCGTCGCCAAGATATCCGGATTCCAGATGGTCAAGGTAGCCGCCGTCTTTGCGATAGAGAGTTAAATTTCCGTCTACCAGCCCTTTAGACGCCATATCAAACAGATAGCGCTGGCCTGCTTCGAGGTCAATCTGGAAGAAATCTCTGTCGTCGATCACCTCGATGCTGCCTGCCATGAAGTCTGCACGCAAGCAGCGATCTATGCTAGCTAGGTGCAGGGTTCCGGATGATCAAATCGCCTATAGAAGTCATCCTCTGATAGCCGCTAGGGAGCTTCCTCAGCAATTCATCCGGGAGCAGACTCATGGTCATCAAACTGCATAAACAAGCGACGATGACACCAAAGACCCGAGCCGAGGTCAAGGCAGCGTCCTCCAGCACCACGTCTCTACCGCGACTATCCAACGCTGGCGATGACAAGAAACCGCGGCACAAGCCTCTCAAGGATTACGCGCTAGGCTATATGCACATCGATATCAAGCATCTTACCCAGATGCCCGACGAGGAGCAGAAACGCTACCTGCACGTGGCCATCATCACCGATTGCAGTAATGAAGGAGTGGCAAGCTAAACGACCTGATTTATTTACCAAACGGGTGGTTAATCACACGGGACCCGACAACAACAAAAACCCAGGTGATCAGTTCAGCCATAGAGGCCCAAGGTTGCTCTTTACGAGTTGCACTGGCCAACCCGTGTTAGTATACTAATTGTTAGCATACTAACACGGGTTGCGATATTATTTTATGCCTTTCAAGAAAACGTACAACTTTCATTTGCATCTCCACTTCGCACATCTTCTCGAAGAGCACTTGCGTAACCGGTTGGCGCCGCTCGGGGTTCATCCTCGACAAGCCCGTATTCTCGGTATTCTCGGAATGATGGGGCAGGCATCCCAAGCGCAATTGGCTCGCGAAGCGGGATTGACTGCCGCCAGCATGAGCACCATGACATCCCGCTTGCTGGCAGCAGGTCTGATCGAGAGGCATGTCGACGCACAGGAACATCGCCGTAATGTGCTCACACTCACTCAACGCGGTACCAACCTGCTGAAGCAAATCCACCAGGAGTGGCAAACAATCGACCGTGAGACCATCGAAGTAATCGGTGAAGAGAACACTGCCATCTATGCCGCTTTGTCCTTACGGCTACGGAACGCACTCGGTGGTTCAACACCGTGCGAGGAGTATCTGGATAAAGACACTGTAGCGTCACCCAGTCCCGGGGAGAAAATGTGAATAGAAAAACCATGTTTAAACATGAATCTTCACCCAAGCACACAGAGGGAGAACCCATGCGAAAGACTACCGGAACCTTCCATGCGTGCCCACGCTCAGGCCGGGCATTACTTATCAGGATCATGCTTGCAGCGCTGGTATTGACGCTTGCTGCCTGCACTCAGGAGTCACCAACGGCACCTGAGGAAGCACCACCCGTGGAGGTCGTGGCCTACACCATCAAGAGCAGTCAAGTGCCTGTTTCATCGGAGCTGACCGGACGCGTGGTAGCCGCAGTCACTGCTGAAATACGGCCTCAGGCGGGAGGCATTGTTCGTAAGCGCCTATTTACAGAGGGTAGTGAAGTTGAAGCAGGGCAAGCACTGTATGAGATCGATCCGACGTCTTCACAGACTTCCGTCAAAGATGCCGAAGCAACGCTTTCCAGCGCGAAGGTAGCCCTTGCCACTGCCAGAGCGAAGGCAGTGCGTTATCGCGAGCTAGTTGCTATTGAGGCGGTAAGTCAGGAGAGTGCTGAAGAAGCCGAATCTGCCTACAAACAGGCAGTCTCGGCAGTTGACTCTGCCGAGGCCAATCTGGAGGATGCCCGACTCTCCCTTTCTTACGCCAATGTCACCTCACCCATTAATGGCCGCATTGGACGCTCCAGTGTGAGCGAGGGTGCACTGGTCACCGCCAATCAGACTACTGCACTAACCACTGTGCAACAGCTGGATCCTGTTTATCTGGATGCAACGCAATCGGCCACTGAATTCCTGCGCATTCGCCAGCAATTTGAACAGGGTAAGATCAATCTAGAGAACGGCCGTCCCGTCGTGCGACTCATCAAGGATGACGGGAGTCTCTATGACCAGATTGGAAAGCTGGAACTGAATGATGCCATTGTGAATGAGACAACCGGTACGGTGACCGTACGCTCGCAATTCCCTAACCCGAATAGCGAATTGATCCCGGGAATGTACGGACGGATAAGACTCGAAGGTGCGGTCATGCAAAATGCACTGGTGGTGCCGCAGGTGGCCATCAGCCGCGACGTGAAAGGGAATGCTCTGGCCTATGTGATCAATGACAACAACACCATAGAGGAACGAACATTAACCACAGGTCAGACACTGGGTGATCAGTGGATCGTGGAAAGTGGGTTGAAGGCAGGCGAGCGTGTGGTCGTGGAAGGTTTGCAAAAGATTCGAGTTGGCTCGGTGGTGAGCGTCGCTAAAGAGACGGAGGAGATACCTGCCTCCCCCCCCACCCCACCGTCGACTTCAGAGTGATCAAACATCATGTCTCAATTTTTCATTAATCGACCTATTTTCGCCTGGGTGCTGGCCATCGGTACGATGCTCGCTGGGGTGTTGGCTATCAGCTCGCTGGCCGTATCACGCTACCCGGCCATCTCGCCTCCCACCGTTTCTATCAGTGCTACCTATACCGGTGCATCCGCCGCCGCGGTGGAGGAATCCGTTACGCAAGTCATCGAGGAAAACCTCACTGGCCTGGATGGACTGCGCTACATATCATCCTCATCCAACTCGTCCGGTTCATCCAGCGTGCAACTGACATTCGAGATCGGCACCGATCCAGACACCGCGCAAGTGCAAGTCCAGAACAAGGTGCAGCAAATCACTTCGACCTTGCCGGCATCGGTGCAGACGCAAGGCGTGACTGTCACCAAATCGGGTGACGAGATGTTGATGGTGCTGGGCCTTGTGTCCAGCGATGACAGCGTAACTTCGTCAGACCTGGGAGACTATATCGCCTCCAACCTGAAAACTCCGCTCAGTCGCGTTGCGGGCGTTGGCAGCGTCGGGGTACTGGGTTCACAGTACGCCATGCGCATCTGGCTCGATCCCATAAAGTTGAGAGAATACAATCTCACGCCCGCTGATATCAGCAACGCAATTGCGGCACAGAACACCCAGGTTTCGGCAGGCCAGCTCGGCTCCTTGCCGGCTGTCGACGGACAACAGCTCAACGCCACAATCACCGCGCAAAGTCGACTGAATACTGCGGAACAGTTTCGCAATATCATTCTCGTGACCAGTACGAGTTCGGCCACTGTACGCATATCCGATGTGGCCGATGTCGAAATGGGCAGTGCTAGTTACGATGTTAAAAGCACCTACAATGGTCAGCCAGCCGCGGGAATCAGAATCATGCTGGCAACGGGTGCAAATGCGACTGATACAGCGGCGGCAGTCCGCGCCGAAGTAGCAAAATTGTCGGAGTCTCTACCAACCGGCATGAAGGTGGTCACCACCTACGACACCACCCCGTTTATCGAGGCCTCCATTGAAAGCGTGCTTCACACCATGATCGAAGCCGTCGCACTGGTGTTTCTAGTCATGTTCCTGTTCTTGCAGAATTGGCGCGCAACACTAATTCCCACGCTTGCCGTACCCGTGGTTCTGCTGGGCACTTTCGCTGTGCTCTCGGCTTTTGGTTACAGCATCAACACACTGACCATGTTCGCTATGGTGCTGGCCATCGGCCTGCTGGTGGATGACGCCATCGTGGTGGTGGAAAACGTCGAACGTGTGATGGCCGAAGAAGGCCTCTCACCGCTTGAGGCAACACGTAAATCTATGCGCCAGATTTCTGGGGCACTGGTTGGCGTTGGCCTGGTGCTGTCGGCCGTTTTCCTGCCCATGGCGTTCTTTAGTGGGATGACAGGAGTCATCTACCGTCAGTTTTCCATCACAATTGTGTCCGCCATGACGCTCTCGGTACTGGTGGCATTAATCTTCACACCAGCGCTTTGCGCCACCTTGCTCAAGCCAACGCCGGCAGAGGGACATTTATCGAACAAGGTGTTTGGTGGTTTCAACCGTTTGGTGAAACGTACGACGCAAGGCTACGAAACAGGCGTGGCTCATGTGCTCAAGCGCGGCGGCCGCTTCGTGCTGCTATACGCCCTATTGGCTCTCGCGTTGGTCGTATTATTCATGCGCCTGCCTACCTCTTTTGTGCCTGATGAAGATCAGAGCGTATTATTCGTGAGCTTGGAGTTGCCTGCCGGTGCCACGCAACAGCGTACCAACGAGGTCATTAAGCAAGTAGAGCAATATTTCCTCGAAAGCGAGAAAGACACGGTGGAATCTACCTTTCTGGTGGCAGGGTTTGGACTCAGTGGCAGCGGCCAGAATGTAGGCACAGGATTCATTCGACTGAAAGACTGGTCTGAACGCACAGAAGATTCGCAAAGTGTCACAGCTATTCAGGGGCGCGCCATGGCTGCACTTGGACAGATCAAAGATGCGAAAATCTTTGCTCTGGCACCTCCGTCCATTCCCGGTCTGGGGTCCACCGGCGGTTTTACAATGCAATTGCTGGATCCACAGGCGCAGGGCACCGAGAAGCTGACCGCTGCTGCCAATGCACTGGTGAATGCCGCCAACAGCGATCCGCGCTTGCAGGGCGTCCGTATCAGCATACCCGCTAATACCGCGCAATTTGTGTTAGATATCGACAATGCCAAAGCCGGTGCACTGGGCGTTTCGGTGAGCGATCTCAACAGTGTGCTGTCTACTGCTTGGGGTGGTAGTTACGTCAACGACTTCATTGACCGGGGTAAAGTCAAAAAGGTGTATGTGCAGGCCCGCGCCGATGCACGCATGCTGCCCGAGGATCTGAACAAATGGAGCGTGCGCAACAACAATGGCGACATGGTGCCGTTCTCGGCCTTCACCACTGGCCGATGGACAACGGGTTCGCCCACGCTGTCACGTTTTGATGGCGACTCCTCCATTCAAATTCAGGGCGATGCCGGCGAAGGCGTAAGCTCGGGTTCCGCCATCGCCGCGATGGAACAACTGGCGCAGGAAGCTGCTGAGGGCTTCACTGTGGCCTGGAGCGGCTTGTCGTACGAAGAGCAGCAGGCAGGTTCCAATGCCACGGCCCTGTATCTGTTCTCCTTGTTGGTGGTGTTCCTGTGTCTGGCTGCACTGTACGAAAGTTGGTCGGTACCGCTGTCGGTATTGCTGATATTGCCCGTCGGTGTGCTTGGTACCGTGCTGGCCACTCAGCTACGTGGACTGGAGAACGATGTGTACTTTCAGGTCGGCCTATTGACAATCCTCGGACTGACTGCAAAGAATGCTATTCTCATCGTTGAATTTGCCAAGTCCGCTGTGGACGAGGGGCAGGAAGTGATTGCCGCCACACTGCATGCCTGTCGCCAGCGATTACGCCCCATTGTTATGACATCGATGGCCTTTGGCTTAGGTGTTTTACCGCTGGCAATCAGCTCCGGCGCAGGCTCAGGCAGTCAGCACGCGGTAGGCACCGGCATTATCGGCGGGGTACTCACCGCCACCCTGCTGGGCGTATTCTTGGTCCCGCTGCTCTATATCCTGATACATAAACTGTTCACTCGGAGCAGGAGCAACATACCCACAAGCAATCCTGCACCCAGTACTACACGCCGGGAGGCACCATGAACTATTTTCGCCTCTCACTGCTAAGTGCCACCCTTAGTGTCACCCTGGCGGGCTGCACCAGTCTCGCACCTGAGTATATCCGACCTATAGCACCCATTGCTGACACATGGCCAGCGACGCAAATTGGCGATTCAGAAGCGATATCGGTGGACGGACTCGGATGGAAAGAGTTCTACGCTGACAAACGCCTGCGTCAGCTCATCGAGCTGGCGCTGAACAACAACCGTAGCCTGCGACAGAATGCTCTTGCTGTGGAGTCGGCCCGTGCTCAGTTTCGAATCGCCCGTGCTGACACGCTGCCGGCAGTCGATGCCGTCGGTAGTGGTACCGCGCTGCACTCTGGTGGCGAGACTACTCATGCCTATAGCGCTGCTCTGGGTATCAGTGCGTTCGAACTGGACTTCTTTGGACGTCTCAACAACCTGCGCGACCAGGCCCTGGAGACCTATCTCTCCTACGAAGAATCACTACGCTCCATGCGCATAACGCTGGTCGCAGAAGTTGCCACAGCCTACTTTACACTGGCAGCAGATCAGCAAAGACTGCGCTTGGCGGAAAGCACGCTCGCAAGCCAGCAGAAATCGCTGGACCTGACGCTGAAAACCTTCAGCATCGGCACCACATCTGGCCTGGATGTTGCCACCGCTCAAACCAGCGTAGATACAGCCCGCGCTGACATTGCGACTTACCGAACGCAAGTGGCACAGGATCTCAACGCACTAACGCTGCTTGTCGGCCAAGCAATTGAACCGGCTCTGGTGGCAGATTCTGGCGATACCATCGCCGACCCGCTGGCACCGCTGATAACCACAATCGCGCCGGTGGCGAATGCGCCATCCGAACTGCTGCAGCGCCGCCCCGACGTGCTGGCAGCTGAACGTACACTGCGCGCGGCAAACGCCGATATCGGTGCTGCTCGCGCAGCGCGCTTCCCAAGTATCACACTGACCACGAGCATCGGTACCTCCAGTAGCCAGTTGGCTGACCTGTTTGCCAGCGGCACCGGCCTGTGGAATTTCATCCCGTCACTTTCGGTGCCCATTTTTGATGCCGGCTCGGGAAAAGCGGCGGTGCGCGTTGCCGAAGTCGCGCGAGATACAGCACTGGCGGAGTATGAGCACACCATTCAAATCGCTTTCCAGGAAGTCTCAGACGCCCTGAACGAGCAGAGCAATATGCAAGAACTATTGGCCTCACGCCAATCACTGCTGGAGGCTAATGAGAAAATCTACCGCCTGACCGAAGCAAGCTACCGCGAGGGTCTTGAGAGCTCATTGTCGGTCCTGACAGCACAACGCTCCTATTACGCCGCACAGCAAAACATGATTTCAACGCGCTTGGCCGAGGCCAGCAATTGGGTCTCCCTCTACCGCGTCTTAGGCGGGGGATGGCAGTCTTGATCGCTGATGCATATTTCGGCAGAACCTCACCACGATAACATCGTGGTGAGGTTCTCGTGGCCTACTATCCGCAATGGCTGGCTCCTACCGCCCGGTATGGGGTCACGCGCCTGAAGGCTGCGACGTTCCCGCTGAAGTTCGCGGCGGCAAATGATTGCCCTCACACCCTTTTGCTCATGTGCCAGGAATTTCTCTATCCAGTCAGTGTTGTAACCGGCTTCATGGAGTAAGGTACTGGCCGTGCGCCTCAGATCGTGGGGTCCAAACTTGGCAAGAGACTGCCCCTCTTTCTGAGCCAGCTTGTAAGTCATCGTCATGACTCGATTGAGCGTGGCACTGCTCATGGGCACGTCAGAATCGTAACGCGACGGCAGAACATACTCCGACCCACCAGAAAACGTCTTCAAAGCGATGAAGATGTCCATGGCCTGCCTAGATAGAAACACCATGTGTGGGTTTCGCCGTTTCATCCGTTCCTTGGGGATCGTCCAGAGCGCTTCACGGAAGTTGATCTCACTCCAGGTGGTATTTGTCAGCTCGCTTTTTCGCACCATCGTCAGTAGCAGCAGTTTAACTGCTGCGCGGATCCATGTTGATGTGCCAATACGCCCCATGTACTGGTACATGATCCTAATTTCTTCTGGCGTCAGGGTACGATCTCGTGGCTAAAACCTGGCAATGCTTGCTGGCCTAACCAGGTCTGCTGGGTTCTCAACCTTCTGACCTCGCTCAGTGGCCCAGCGGTATACCTGGAGTACAATCTCACGCGCATGAACCGCCGTAGCAGACGCTCCACGCTCTACGATGGCGTCAGTCAGTGCTCGCAATTCCTCGTGAGTGATTTCGGTCAGCTTTTGATTGCCGAACTTTGTTTCCAGCTCTCTCATATAAACCGAGCGGCGCATATCACGGGTAGAGTCGGCCATCTGGTAGCCACGTAGCCACTTTTCCGCCCAAGCATCAAAGGTTTCAGCCCCTTTAACACGCGCCTTGTCTCTGGGCTTGAGGTTTCGCAGCTTGGTATCGGTCAGCAAGAGCCTTATCCTTCTTCGATTCCGATACCATGCTGAAAGATCACCCCAAAACAGGCTTTAATCTCAATAAAAACAGCAGCTTAAGTATTTTCAATACCATAAACACACAGGATCAAGCAGCATGGGATCGGCTATCACTCATGTCATCATCTCTCAATAATACCACCTTGGATACCACGCTCAAGCGGTGCTTCCCGCTGCCATCAGTTGCCAAATACTGCCAGACATAAAAACAAAAAAGCCCATGCAAACATGGGCTTAAGTGTCACTTGATGCCGGTTGGTGCCAGCTATTACCTAACGAGTGATTACTCCCACTCAATGGTCGCGGGTGGCTTACTGCTCACGTCGTAAGCGACTCGTGAAACACCGGGCAGTTCATTGATGATGCGATTAGAGACTTTTTCCAGCAACTCATAGGGCAGATGCGCCCAGCGGGCGGTCATGAAGTCGATAGTCTCTACGGCACGCAGAGCAATGACCCACTCGTAGCGGCGTCCATCGCCAACCACACCCACAGATTTTACCGGCAGGAATACAGCAAACGCTTGACTGGTTTTGTCGTACCAGCCCGAAGCACGCAGTTCTTCAATAAAGATAGCGTCGGCGTCACGCAGAATCTCGGCGTATTCTTTCTTCACTTCACCAAGAATCCGCACACCTAAGCCCGGCCCCGGGAATGGGTGGCGATACACCATGTCGTAGGGCAAGCCGAGTTCAAGACCGAGCTTACGCACTTCGTCTTTGAACAACTCGCGCAGCGGCTCAACTAGCTTGAGCTTCATGGTCTCAGGCAGGCCGCCGACGTTGTGGTGCGACTTAATCACGTGAGCCTTACCGGTTTTGGCAGCGGCTGACTCGATCACGTCAGGATAGATGGTGCCCTGGGCAAGAAACTCAACGCCGTCGATTTTAGCGGCTTCGGCGTCAAACACATCGATAAAGGTGTTACCGATAATCTTACGCTTAGCCTCAGGCTCCGCTTCACCGGCTAGGCGCGAAAGGAACTGCTCTTCCGCATCCACGCGAATAACGCATACGCCCATGTGGTTGGCGAAGGTTTCCATCACTTGGTCGCCTTCGTTCTTGCGCAGCAAGCCGTTATCAACAAACACACAGGTCAGTTGATCGCCGATGGCCTTGTGCAGCAATGCCGCAACCACAGAGGAGTCTACCCCGCCAGACAGCCCCAGCAGCACGTGCCGATCACCGACTTGTTCGCGTACTCGCTCGATCTGATCTTCAATGATCCGAGCTGGTGTCCAGTTGCGCTGGCTAGCACAAATCTCAAGCACAAAGTGCTCTAGAATGCGCTGCCCTTGCAAGGTGTGCGTCACTTCAGGATGGAACTGCACGCCATAAAAGCGCTTTTCTTCCCAGCTCATGGCGGCAATTGGGCAGCTTGGCGTTGATGCAGTCACGCGGAAACCGTCAGGAATCTGCGCAACTTTGTCGCCATGGCTCATCCACACGTCAAGCAAGCGCTTGCCGCTGTCCGGCTCGATGTGGTCAGAGATGTCTTTAAACAACGCGGTGTCGGCATCCAGCTGAACCTTGGCGTAGCCAAACTCACGCTGGCTGGAACCCTCTACCGCCCCGCCCAGCTGCTCTGCCATGGCTTGCATGCCGTAGCAGATGCCCAGTACAGGCAAGTTCAGCTCGAATACGCAGGCCGGTACGCGGGGCGAACCCAGCTCGGTGACCGACTCCGGCCCACCGGCAAGGATGATGCCACTAGGGTTGTACTCGCGAATCTCGTCTTCAGTAATATCGAAAGCACGGATCTCAGAGAACACCCCGATCTCGCGTACGCGGCGCGCAATCAGCTGGGTGTACTGAGAGCCAAAATCGAGGATTAGTATCTTGTGGGCGTGAATATCGGTCATGTCTGGTCCTTAACTCGCCCGGTAGTTCGGCGCTTCTTTGGTGATCTGCACATCATGCACATGGGACTCGTTGAAGCCGGCGCCGGTAATCTGCACGAACTGCGGCTTACTGCGCATTTCTTCCATATCGGTGCTGCCGGTATATCCCATGGCAGCGCGCAGCCCCCCCATCAACTGATGGACGATGGCATTCATCATGCCCTTATAAGGTACGCGACCCTCGATGCCTTCCGGCACCAGCTTCTCGATGCCAGCGTTCTGATCCTGAAAGTAGCGGTCGCTGGAGCCCTGGCTCTGCGACATCGCCCCCATGGAGCCCATGCCACGATACGCTTTGTACGTACGGCCCTGATACAGCTCGACCTCACCTGGCGCCTCTTCGGTACCGGCCAGCAGGCCGCCGACCATGACACAACTGGCACCCGCCACCACGGCCTTGGCCAAGTCGCCGGAAAAGCGCACGCCGCCATCGGCAATCAGCGGAATATCGTAGGACTTGAGCGCTGCCGCCACGTTGGATACCGCAGTAATCTGCGGCACCCCGACACCGGCGATGATGCGCGTGGTGCAGATTGAACCGGGGCCGATACCCACCTTGACGGCGTCAGCGCCAGCCTCGGCCAGTGCCTTGGCGGCTTCAGCAGTAGCAATGTTTCCGCCGACCACCTGAAGGGACGGATAGTGCTCCTTCATCCAGCGCACCCGATCAATCACGCCTTTGGAGTGGCCATGTGCAGTATCGACAATGACCACATCGACACCGGCGTCAACCAGTGCCGCGACACGATCCGGCGTATCCGCGCCGGTGCCTACCGCAGCACCAACCAGCAGACGACCGTCATCATCCTTGGCGGCGTTGGGAAAGGTCCGCGCCTTCTCGATATCTTTGAAAGTCACCAGGCCACACAGCCGGAAATCGTCATCGACAATCAACATCTTCTCGACACGATGCTCCTGCATGCGAGCCTTGATGACCTCAAGCGCGGTCCCCATTGGCACGGTGACTAACTTATCGCGCGGCGTCATGATATCGGCCACGCTATCACCATGGTTGGGCTGAAAGCGCATGTCGCGTTCGGTCACAATACCCGTCAGCGTCTCGCCTTCCACGACCGGAAAACCGGAGAAGCCGTTCTCTTCGGCCATCGCAAGAAGCTCGGTCAGCTTGGCCTGCGGGCCGACAGTCACTGGATCTTTGACGATGACGCTCTCGTGCTTCTTGACCTTGCGCACTTCCGCTGCCTGCTGGGCAATGGTCATGTTCTTATGAATGATGCCGATACCGCCTTCCTGGGCCATGGCAATCGCCAGGCGCGCCTCAGTCACGGTATCCATGGCAGCTGATGCAAGGGGAATATTAAGGTAAAGATTGCGCGTCAGACGAGTCCGGAGGCTGACATCCTTAGGCAAAACCTCGGAGTAGCCGGGTACGAGCAGCACGTCATCAAACGTGAGCGCTTCTTGGGCCATACGTAGCATAGTCGGCAACACCCAGTGAGCTGGTGGAGGGAGAAAAATAATCGCCAAGTATAACGCCCAGCAGCCACCTTCGTCACTGTGTCTCCCGCGTTTTAGTGAATGGTCTCGCGGAATAGCGAGATCACCCAAACATCAAAAAAATACACAAAGGCTAAAAATGACGATTCGTGTGCTGGCTGAACCACACGCGGCTGATGCTGCAGCCCTGCTGGGACTGGGAATGCGCGATAATCCGACGCATTTGAGTGCGTTTGGCAACGACCCTGTGCGGCGCGAACGAACGCTGACCAAAATGTTTACGCCTTTTTTGCGCCAACAGATGCGCACCGGGTTGGTGTTGGGTGCTTTCAGCGCCTTACACACCGCTACCCCAGGCTCTGAAGCCGCTCAGCTGGTCGGCGTTGCCGGCCTGTCGGCGCCGGGGCACTGCCAGCCAGACCTCAAGAGCAAGCTGCAAGCG
Source organism: Halomonas sp. (assembly GCF_052095765.1). Taxonomy (GTDB): domain Bacteria; phylum Pseudomonadota; class Gammaproteobacteria; order Pseudomonadales; family Halomonadaceae; genus Halomonas. The sequence continues at coordinate 3,272 of NZ_JBQDJZ010000044.1, read as the reverse complement.
CTGCCAGCCTTTGTTCATTTCGGTGGCGTAAGCGCCTCTCGGCAGCTGCTCAGTTGGGTACGTGCCTGGTCGCGACGTGATGCTGCAGCCCCAGCGCACTGGCATTTAGGCCCGCTGGCGGTGGCCCCGCAGCACCAAGGCTGCGGTGTTGGCAGCGCCCTGTTACAACAGCTTTGTGACCACCTCGACCAGCAGCAGGCGTTGGGCTATCTAGAAACCGACAAGTCTGAAAACGTGACACTGTATCAGCGCTTTGGCTTCACCACCCTGGCGACTGAAACCGTCATCGGCACCACGCACTGGTTCATGAGCCGCGAACCTGGCTTAATCCCCCGGTAACGGCTCTTTCGTGGTACGTATTGACAGTTCAGTGATAGCCCAACCGCTCCGGCAGCCACAGGGCGATGGACGGAAACACCACCACCAGCGCCAACGCCGCAGCCATTGCCAAGACAAACACCAGCGCCCAGCCAACCGTCTGCTCCAGACGGACTTTGGCCACCTCTGTTGTCACCATGAGATTCACCGCTACCGGCGGCGTGAACTGGCCGATGGCGATGTTCATGGCCAGCAAAATCCCGAACCACACCGGATCCCAGCCAAAGTGCTGCATCACCGGAATCAGAATCGGCATCAAGATCAGATAGATCGAGATCGCGTCCAGCAACATGCCGGCAGCCAGCACGGCCAGCATGATAAACAACAGCAACAACAGACCGTTGTCGGTGAGCCCGATAACCCACTCACCCAGATGCCGGAAGGCACCCAACATGGTGCCGGACCAGGCGAAGATACCAGCCAGCGCAATGATCAGCATGACCACGCCACTGATGATAGCGGCCTCGCCCAGCAGCTCCCACAGATCGCGCCACTTGAGCTCGCGTGTCAGCCACAGGCCGATGACTACGCCATAGGTAACCGCAACAACTGCGGCCTCGGTGGGCGTAAATAGCCCGGTGCGTAGCCCGCCGAGAATCAGTACCGGTGCGAACAGCGCAGGAATCGCCTGGCGAAAGCTCTCGCCCAGCGGTGGCCGCGGTGTATCGCCAGGAGTTTCCCAGCCGTAGTGACGCGCCAGGAACCAGGCCGGCACCATCAACGCAACGCCGGCCAGAATGCCCGGAAACAATCCGGCGGCAAAGAGCGCACGCAGGTCAACACCAGGCACCACGATGGAATACAGGATCAGCGCCACCGACGGCGGAATCAATATCGCCGTGGAGGCTGACGCGGCAATTAGCGTCGCTGTAAAGGGCCTGGGATATCCGGCGCGGGTCATGCTCGGCAACATCACCATGGCGACCGCAGCGGCATCTGCTGGCCCTGAGCCACTCATTCCACCCATGATCATGCAAGCCAATACCGCAACAATAGCTAAGCCGCCATGACGAGGGCCGATCAGCGCTTGGGCAAAGCGCACCAGCCGCCCGGCCACACCTGCGCGCTCAAACACCAATCCAGTAAGAATAAATAGCGGTATGGCAATCAGCGGGTATTTCGCCACACTGTTGTACGTGTTGGTGCCTAGTGTGGCCAGCATGGCCGGCGACAAGCCAGTTACGATGCCTACTACTCCAGCCAGGCCGAGAGAAAAGGCCACCGGCACACCAATCACCAACAAAACGGCAAACGACAGCAGCATCCATAGATCAGGACTCATCGTCGTTTCCTCCGTTCAGCCGGTCGCGCATTATTTGGAATTGACGCAGCATCATCACAACACACAGCACAGGCAGCCAGATTAGATACACCCACTGAGGCAGTCCCAAGCCCGGTGATAGCGTTTCCCACTGATATTCTTGCCAAGTTAGCAGCCCGCCAAACCAGACAATAAGACCAAGCACGGCGAGACCACACAACGACTGCACCACAATCAGCACACGGCGCGGCCCACGCGGCAGTCTGTGTTCAAGAAAACTAATGCGGATGTGACGATGACGACGCAGTGCCACCGAGGCACCAGCAAAGGTCAGCAGCACCAGCAAAAATACTGAAAACTCTTCAGTGAAGGCAAAGGAGGCATTCGTCAGATAGCGAACTATTACGTTCGCCAGGCTGATCAGGCCGACCAGCAGTAGCGCCAGCGAGGCCAGCACACGCTCAAATCTTGCGTCAGGGCGTTTCATGGAGGGGTATTCCATAGGTGTTCAGATACGGGCCTGATAACATCCAGACCCTGTACCCGGCGTTCCTGCAAAGCGCCGGGTACAGCATTCAGTCAAGGTAAGTTATTACTCGCCGATATCGCGACGCGCTGCCTCAACCACGGCTTCACCAATCTTCGGCACCCACTCTTCATGCACACTGAGCGTCGCTTCAACAAACGCTTGGTGTTGGTCCTCAGTCAGCTCGGTTACCGTCACGCCGCGCTCACGGATAACATCCAACCGAGCAGATTCCTCTTCACGAGTCTTGGCAATTTCCCAAGCGCCGGCTTCAATGGCCGTATCGCGCAGCATCTGCTGATCTTCTTCGGACAACGAACCCCAGACTTGAGGGTTAGCAGCAAACACGAGCGGATCGTTCATGTAGTTCCACAGTGTCAGGTATTCTTGGCCCACTTGATCAATACGCGCCACATCAAATACTGACAATGGGTTCTCCTGACCATCCACCGCGCCAGTGGTCAATGCAGGCTTGGCATCGGCCCAGCTCATCTGAGTTGGGTTAGCGCCTAATGCAGTAAAAGTGTCTTGGAACAACGGCGAGCCCACTACACGAATTTTCAGCCCTTCTAGATCATCTGGGGCACTAATCGCAGCGCTAGAGTTGGACAGTTGGCGAAAGCCGTTTTCACCCCAAGCCAAGGGAATCACCCCTTTGCCTTCAATGGCTTCAAACAACAGTTCACCAGCTTCGCCTCCCGTCACGGCGTCAACTTGGGAAACGTCAGACAAGAAGAACGGCAGCGAAAACAGGTTAAGCTCTGGTACCTGAGGCGACCAGTTAATGGTAGAACCAACCGCCAGGTCGATGATGCCTGAACGCATGGCAGAGAACTCGCGGGTCTGGTCACCGCTGACCAGCTGGGCGTTAGGGTAGACGCGCAGCGTCAGTTCGCCATCGGTGCGCTCCTCAACCAACTCGGCCCACTTTTCAGCAGCCTGCCCCCAGGGAAAAGCGTCCGAGAGTACCGTTGAAACCGATAGCTCGCGGGCCTGGGCCGCTACGGCAGAGCTCAGTAAAACGGCGCCAGCCAGGCCGACGGCAATGTGGGTAAACTGCTTTTTCGATGTCATGGAATATCCTAGTCATGATGAGTGATCAGCTCT
>NZ_JBQDJZ010000043.1:4771-20659 GCF_052095765.1 Halomonas sp. | reverse complement strand
CGCAGCTGACGGAAAGAATCACCAAAGTCGCCATCGAGAGACAGGCTACATTCCGGTAGAGTGACGTTTGCTGATAGTAACCGGGTGCCGCGCGACAACTCGATGCCAGTAACGCAGTGCATCAGCTATTACACGACCCGCACAGGATAACCAGTTCAATGACATTGTTATGGATAACCTTGCTGCCCCTACTCGGGGTGCTCGTACCCACGCTGACCGCGCGCTACGGGCGCCGCTACTGCTCCATGGCCACCGCCGTTCTGCCGGCGCTTGCCCTGTTGCTCACCCTGAGTCAGGTGCCGGGCATGCTAGACGGCGATTCGTTACGCTTTTCGGCCAGCTGGATGCCGACGCTGGGGCTGGATCTGGGGCTGCGCCTGGACGGCCTAAGCCTGTTGTTCAACCTGCTGATCATCGGTATTGGCCTGATGATCCTGCTGTATGCCCATTTTTACCTGGCCGCTCATGAGGACTTTGGGCGCTTCTATGCCTACCTGATCCTGTTCATGGCATCGATGGTCGGCATTTCCATGTCCGACAACCTGATCCTGCTGTGGCTGTTCTGGGAGCTGACCAGCCTGTCATCCTTCCTGCTGATCGGCTTCTGGTCCCACGACAGCGAAGCCCGCAAGGGCGCGCGCATGGCGCTGGTGGTAACCGGTGCCGGTGGCCTAGCACTGCTGGCTGGCCTGCTGATGCTGGGCAGCATGGCAGGCAGTTATGATCTGAATGTGGTGCTGGCCAGCGGTGATATCATCCGCAGCCATGCCTACTACCCGGTAATGTTGATCCTGGTACTGCTCGGCGCCTTTACCAAGTCGGCCCAGTTTCCCTTCCAATTCTGGCTGCCCCACGCCATGGCCGCGCCGACACCGGTATCGGCGTACCTGCACTCTGCCACCATGGTCAAAGCTGGTATTTTTCTGATGGCACGCTTGCACCCCGCCATCGCCGGTAGCGAGCTATGGAGCAGCCTGGTAACCATTATCGGCATGATCACGCTGCTTTATGGGGCCTGGTTTGCGCTGATGAAAACTGATCTCAAGGGCATCCTGGCATTTTCAACCGTCAGCCATCTGGGGCTGATTACAGCACTACTGGGGATCGGTACGCCTTTGGCGATGCTGGCTGCGCTGTTCCACATTCTTAACCACGCGACCTTCAAGGCCGCCCTGTTCATGGGCGCTGGCATCATTGACCATGAAACGGGAACACGCGAGCTGTCCAGGCTTGGCGGCCTGCGCCGGGCAATGCCGGTTACGGCGCTGCTGACAACTATCACTGGAGCCGCCATGGCCGGGGTACCGCTGCTCAACGGCTTTGTGTCCAAGGAAATGTTCTTCACCGACACGCTGAACAGCTCGGCACTTGGCGGCCTAAGTGCCATCCTGCCGCTGCTGGCCACGCTGGGCGGCGTGCTATCGGTGGCCTACTCGCTGCGCCTGGTGTACGAAGTGTTCTACAAGCCGGCTACCCAGACACCGCCCCTGGAGCCACATGAGCCACCTCGCCTGATGCGCGCTCCCATGGAGCTTCTGGCGACGCTGTGTGTTGTGGTGGGTGTCTTCCCCTTCCTGGCTGACGGCCTGATGCAGCTGGCCACTGATGCCGTTCTGGTTACACCCATTGATGTGCACATTGCCTTGTGGCACGGCTTCAACGTGCCGCTACTGATGAGCCTGATTGCCCTGGCAGCAGGTGTAGCAGCGTATCTTTTCCATGCGGAACTTCGCCGTTTCCTCAAGCAGTTTTCTCCGTTGGATGCACGCCTGGTATTTGAAGCCAGCATCCAGTGCTTGGGGAACCGTTCGCAACAGCTGATGGACCGTCTGGAAAACGGCTCCCTGCAACGCTATATGGCACTGCTGCTGTTTTCATCGCTGCTGCTGGCAGGTGTGGGTCTGGCCAACATGCCATCCCTTGCCGGTACAGTGCCTGACCAGGCAACCGATGGCGTGCTGATCGCCGGCGCCCTGCTGCTGATGTTTGGTGCCGTGGCAACAGCGGCCCTGCACCGTCGCCGTCTAGTTTCACTGATGATGCTGTCGATGGTCGGGCTGCTGGTTTCGCTGACTTTTGCCCGCTTTTCGGCCCCTGACCTGGCACTGACCCAGCTGTCGGTAGAAGTGGTCACCATGATCCTGCTGATGCTGGCACTGTTCTTCCTGCCCCAGAAGACGCCGCGCGAGTCGTCGATGCCTCGCCTGCTGCGTGATTTCGGCCTGGCCGGCGGACTGGGTGTGATTGTGGCCAGCCTCAACTACGCGGTGCTCAGCCGCGAGACATCAAGCATCTCTGATTTTTTCATTGCCAACAGTGTACCGGGCGGCGGCGGACACAACGTAGTCAACGTCATCCTGGTGGACTTCCGTGGCTTCGATACCTTGGGCGAGATCACCGTACTGGCCATTGCCGGCCTGGCAGTCCTGAAGCTACTCAATCGTCTGCGGCTGTTCATGCCGCACAGCGATGCCGAGGGACGGATGTGGTCCCAGGACCGCTACCCGATGATTCTGACAATCATTTCCCAGGCTCTGCTACCGCTGGCCATTCTGGTGGCAGTATTTATCCTGCTGCGTGGCCATAACGAGCCTGGTGGTGGCTTCATTGCCGGCCTGGTCACGTCGGTGGCACTGATCCTGCTGTACATTGCTCGCGGTGTGGACTGGACCCAAGCGCGCCTGGACCTGCAGTACCAGTCCGTCGCTATTGCTGGGGTTGCAGTGGCTGCACTGACCGGGGCTGGCAGCTGGCTGTTTGGCTATCCGTTCCTGACCTCGGCGTTCGGCTTCCTGCACATTCCATTGATCGGCGAGATCGAGCTGGCCACCGCCATGATCTTCGATGTGGGCGTCTACCTGGCGGTTGTCGGGGCAACGCTGATGATTCTGGCCAATCTGGGCAAGATCACCACGCCGCACCGGGTACCCAATTATGACGAGGTGTCCGACGAATCTTCCCCCTCACCTGACAACGGGACAGCCAAGGAGAACAGCTGATGGAAAGCCTTTTCGCTATCACCACCGGCGTACTCAGTGCCTGCGGCCTGTATCTGACATTGCGGGGACGAACCTTCCCCGTAGTAGTCGGACTGACACTGCTGTCCTATGCCGTCAACCTGTTCCTGTTTTCCATGGGCGGGCTGACTACCGACGGCGCTGCAGTCGTCAACGGCAACAACAGCGGCATGACCGACCCGCTGCCCCAGGCGCTCGTGCTGACCGCCATTGTTATCGGCTTTGCCATGACGGCCTTCGCCATCATCCTAGCCATGCGTGCTCGGGGCGACATGGGCAACGACCACGTTGACGGCCACGATCATGTCAAACATGGGGCCGATGCCCGCAAGGACAACGTTCACAAGGAGCGCCAGCGGTGACCTCTCATCTGACCGTTCTACCCGTCGCACTGCCGCTGCTCACGGCCATGCTGCTGCTGTTCAAGCGCCACGGCCAGGTGCGCTTCAAGCGCGTGGTCAGCGTTGCCAGCACCTTTCTGCTGGCGCTGGTATCCGCTGTGCTAGTGATGCAAGCTGCGGGTGGCGAAATTACCTACTATGCGCTTGGCAACTGGCAGCCTCCATTTGGCATCGTGCTAGTACTGGACCGGCTGTCGGCACTGATGGTGCTGCTGACCTCGCTGCTGGCACTGGGCTGCGTGATCTTTGCCTGTGCCGGTGAAGACGTGCGGGGCAGCAACTTTCACGGGCTGTTCCAGCTGCAGCTGATGGGCATCAATGGTGCTTTTCTGACCGGCGACCTGTTCAACCTATTCGTGTTCTTTGAAGTGCTGTTGCTGGCCTCCTATGCGCTGCTGCTGCACGGTGGCGGCAAGGCGCGCATTCAGTCAGCTGTACACTATGTGGTGCTGAACATGGCCGGCTCCACGCTGTTCCTGATTGCTGTGGGCACGCTGTATGGTGCCACCGGCACACTAAATATGGCCGACATGTCGGCCCGTATCAGCAACCTGCCCGCAGAGCGCGAGGGCCTGGCCATGGCCGGTGCGCTGCTGCTGCTGGTGGTGTTCAGCCTCAAGGCCGCCATGCTGCCGCTGTATTTCTGGCTGCCCAAGGCCTACGCCGCCGCACCAGCGCCTGTGGCCGCACTGTTTGCCATCATGACCAAAATCGGCATCTACGCCATACTACGCTTCTACTCGCTGGTGTTCGGTGAGCAGGCCGGGGGGCTGGCGAATCTGGGCCAGGGCTGGGTGTGGTGGCTGGCACTGCTGACTCTGATAGTCGCGACCGTCGGAGTACTGGCGTCGCGTGACCTGCGTCAGTTGATTGCCTATCTGTTACTGGTCTCGGTGGGTACTTTACTGGCTGGTATCGGCATGGGTTCTACCACGGCCGTCAGTGCACTGCTTTACTATCTGCTACATACCACGCTGGTTACCGGGGCACTTTTCCTGTTGGCGGAGATGATCGGCGCCCAGCGCGGCAAGGCAGGAACCCGCATCGTCAAGGGGCGCCGAGTGGCACAGAGCCAGTGGCTGTCGCTGGCATTTTTTATTGCCGCCATCGCAGTGGTGGGCATGCCGCCGCTTTCCGGCGCACTGGGCAAGGTACTGATGATGGATGCGGCAGCCGGTACCCAGCGGTTCTGGCTGTGGCCGCTCCTGCTGCTCAGTGGCCTGGCCGGCATTATCGCGCTATCGCGGGCCGGCTCGACCTTCTTCTGGCGCAGCCAAGACGGCGATGACAGTGGCGAGCGCCTGCCCCGCCTGCAGTGGGCCAGTATTGTCCTGCTGCTGGTCTTTTCACCGCTGCTGGTCGTGCTGGCAGGCCCGGTCAGTGAATACACCCAGGCCACAGCCGCACAGCTCGCCAATCCTGGGGCATTTGTTGATGCACTGATGCTCAACGCTGGAGGTGAACAATGAACAGACTCTCGCGCTGGCTTCCCACACCGTTACTCTCGCTGCTACTGCTTATCGTATGGTTGCTGCTGGTCAGCAGCCTGTCGGTGGGTCAGTTGTTGCTGGGGAGTGTTCTGGCCATCAGCATTCCGCTGTTCACCTATCGTTTCTGGGATAAACAGCCAAGCATTCGTCGGCCATGGCTGCTGATCCGCTTTATCCTGGTTGTCATGCTGGATATCGTCACCTCGAGCGTTCAGGTTGCCTGGCTGATCATCAACCCGAAGCGCCGCATGCGGCCGGTATTTGTCGAGTATCCGCTGACACTCAAGGAGCCGTTCACCATTACTCTGTTAGCCAACACCATCAGCTTGACGCCAGGTACGGTGACCACCAATGTCCGCCTTGACAGGGCCAGTCTGCTGATTCATGCCCTGGATGCCACTGACCCTGACGAAGTGATCGAACAGATTCGTGAGCGCTACGAGATGCCGCTCAAGGAGATCTACGAATGCTAGATATTGCGCTGTGGATCAGTCTTGCCCTAATACTGATGGCCATCGTGTTCAACACCTTCCGGCTCCTTCACGGGCCTTCCATGCCGGACAGGATCCTGGCGCTGGATACCATGTACGTGAACAGCATTGCCCTAATCGTGCTGCTGGGCCTGTGGCTGAATACCAAGACCTACTTTGAGGCCGCGCTGCTGATTGCCATGCTTGGCTTTATCAGTACCGTTGCCATCTGCAAATATCTGCTACGCGGCGATATCATCGAATAGCCCATGGAGACAACATGACCTTGTATGTGATTCTCGAGGCCGTCATTTCGCTGCTGCTGATTGCCGGCGCCACCTTTGCTTTTATCGGCTCGCTGGGCATGGCGTCAATGCAGGACTTCTTCATGCGTCTACACGGCCCGACCAAGGCAACCACCACTGGGATTGGCTGTATTCTGATCGGCTCCATGATCTACTTCGGCGTGCTGGACAGAGAGCCAGTAGTGCAGGAGCTGCTGATCACCTTATTCCTGTTCATCTCGGCTCCGGTCAGCGCTCACCTGCTGGGCAAGGCTGCCCTACACCTCAAGCTTGAGCGCGCTGCAAAGACCAAGGGCTCTCCGCAGGAACTGGACGACGACGACAGCGCCATCAAGCCGCTGCCTTACCCCGAGCATGGCCGCACTCTGGTGCTGACGCGCAAGGAGCTTGAGGAAAGACAGCGCCAGTAATTAAATCCAACCTGACAACTCACGCCTGGCAATGGCTGCCAGAGCGTGAATGTGGTCGTCGCGGGCATTCAGGCACGGCACATAGGTAAAGGTTTCTCCACCGGCGTTGATGAAAGCGTCGCGGATTTCCATTTCAATTTCTTCCAGCGTTTCCACGCAATCAGAAGCAAAAGCCGGTGATATCACGGCAATATGCTTCTTGCCCTCACGCGCCAGCTCCGCCACCTTGTCTACCGTAGCCGGCCCGACCCAGGTCTCGGGGCCGAACTTTGACTGGAAGGTGGTGATAATCTCGCTCTCACCGAACCCAAGCCCTTCGCGCAGCAGACGCGTGGTCTTATGGCACTGGCAATGGTAAGGGTCACCGCTTTCCAGAAAGCGCTTGGGCACCCCATGATAAGAGGCCACCAGCACCTCAGGCCGGCTCTCGGCGACGGCGTAGGCTTCGGTCACCGTGGCCGCCAGTGCGGCCTGATAGCCCGGGTCAGCAAAGTAGGCAGGCACGGTGCGAAAGGCGGGCTGCCATTTCATTTTCATTAGACTGCGGAACGCCTGGTCGTTGGCAGTGGCTGTGGTTGGTGACCCGTACTGCGGATACAGCGGGAAAAACAGGACGCGCTCGCAGCCCTTTTCATTCAGCCGGCGCAGCACACTGTCGGTAGAGGGATTGCCGTAACGCATGCAGAAGTCCACCTCGACCCGCTCGCCCAGCGACTCCTTGAGCACCGTACTGAGTTTTTCGGCCTGATCACGGGTAAAGGTCAAGAGTGGGCTTTCATCGCGCTGCTTGTCCCAGATGCTTTCATAGGCCTTGCCAGAAATGAACGGGCGGCGGCTGAGAATCACCAGCTGCAGCAGGGGCTGCCATAGCCAGCGCGGGTAATCGACCACACGCTTGTCAGAGAGAAACTCACTGAGATAGCGCCGTATTGACCGGTAATCGGTAGCATCCGGCGTTCCGAGGTTAACGATTACCACACCAATCTTACCCCGTGCCACTTCGGGATGTGACCCGGGCGCATTAACTGGGCGATCGGCGCTAGGCGTCAGCAGATCGACGTCAGCAATCGATTGGCCTGAAACAGACTGTTCAGACACGGATGATTCAGAAGCAGACATGCAGAAGTTTCCTGTATTCCAGACAATACGCGAGTTGGAAACCTGCGAACCAGGCCCCAACGATGAGCAGGCTCTCTGACTCTTTACTTCCAGGGCCGGGCGCCTGACGGCGCCGTCGCAGCCTGAAGGCAGCTCCTACAGTGCACTGAAACACAACGACATGCTCTGGTTTCTGCAGGAGCGGCGCTTGTGCCGCGATGGCGCCGCGCAGCGGCGCTAGAAGCCACCACCATGGAGACGCTCTCGGGCGCCTGACGGCGCCGTCGCAGCCTGAAGGCGGCTCCTACAGTGCATTGAAGCACAACAACATGCGGACAATAATACCACGGGGCAGACGACGAGCGGGATGCGTCAGACAGTCATATGCGCCGGAAGCCTTTCTTTCTGGCGCGGCGCACTCTGTTTTGAATCAGCATTATAAACGTTGAGACCAGTGGAAAACACGACACTTATACTCCACTGGAACCAGAGGGTCGGCCTAGGTCGACCTGGATCGGTCAGATCACGTAGCGAGGGGCATACACGAGACAGGCAGTTGGCGCTGATAGCTGTTGGCACAGCTACCGCCTTCACCCAGAGATTCCTGGTGTACCAGATAGGCATGACGAATACCCAGATGCCTGAGCTGTGCATAAGCCTCTTCCGGCGCACGGAACAACAGCGGTGCGCCCTTACGCATCACACGATGACGCTGACCTTCGTCATCTTCCACCTCAAGCTGGCAGAGACTGCCGCTGGCATTACTGATTACGCGAACTTCGAAGTTGTCATTGTGGTCCGCGAATGTTTTCAATTGATTAAAATCCATAGATACCTCCATCTTTCCTGTTTTTATCTTATGGCTACAGCTCCATTTTTGCGTGAGTACTGTGTCCTCTGCATGACGGATGCATTGCATTATTATGACGTAACAAAAAGCCAAAAGTTCCACAACTTTTTCAAACGGCTACTGATATTCCGAGGGATCAATGGCCTTACCCAACGAGTTTTTATCGATCCAATTGCCCTGCTTTGTTTCCTTATAACGAAACACCACCCGGTCACCGACTGCTACAGGCAGCTCAGCCTCTTCCGTCTGGTAGCTGTAGGTCTCGCCCTTAACGACCAGTTGGTAACGGTAAAGGTCGGGCATGCCAAGCCACTCCTTGAACGGCCCTTCGCACTCCATGGACTCGAGCTCCCCTCGCGCTTCCAGCTTGGGGGCGCGCTGTCGGTTGCCGCGTCGAAATCCACCCGCCATGATCATTCTCCCTTGTCAGATTTTCTGGTTTTCTGTCTCTAAGACTATCTGTTCAGCTCAACTCTGTCTCTTCAGCGCTGTCCGCATGGCTAACCGCCAAAGGCGTCGCTGTAAGTATCAGCCGCCAGGTCCTCAAAGCGCGTGTATTTGCCAATAAACGCCATGTGCACGGTGCCAATCGGACCATTACGCTGCTTGCCGATAATCACCTCAGCAAGCCCTTTGCTATCGGGATTATCCGGATTGTAGACTTCATCGCGATAGACGAAGGCAATGATGTCAGCATCCTGCTCAATAGCACCGGATTCGCGCAGATCTGACATCACCGGACGCTTGTTGGGTCGCTGCTCCAAGGCACGGTTGAGCTGGGATAACGCCACCACGGGACAGGCAAATTCTTTGGCTAGCCCCTTCAGCGAGCGCGAGATTTCCGAAATCTCGCCGGTACGGTTCTCGGAAAAGCCGGGGATCTGCATCAGCTGCAGGTAATCAATCATGATCAGCCCCAGGTTACCGTGCTCACGCACCACCCGTCGAATTCGCGAGCGCATCTCGATGGGAGACAGCGCTGCCGTATCATCAATAAACAGCTTCTTGTCCTTGAGCAAGCTGACAGCTGACGTCATACGCGGCCAGTCCTCGTCCTCCAGCTGACCGGTACGCACCTTGGTCTGATCGATGCGTCCCAGCGACGACAGCATACGCAACATCAGCGATTCGGCGGGCATCTCCATGGAAAACACCATCACCGGTTTATCACCGGAAATCACCGCATGCTCGACCAAGTTCATGGCAAAGGTGGTCTTACCCATGGACGGGCGACCGGCAATGATCACCAGATCCGACGGCTGCAAACCCGAGGTCATGCCATCGAGATCGCGAAAACCTGTCGACAGGCCGGTCATCTCACCCTGCATGTTGAACAGCTCATCGATGCGATTGACAGCCCGGGTCAATAGCTCACTCATGCCGATCGGGCCGCCGTCCTTAGGACGTTCCTCACTGATCTGGAATACCAGCCGCTCAGCCTCATTGACTAGCTCAGTAGAGTTGCGCCCCTGAGGTGCAAAAGCGCTCTCAGCCACCTGGTTGGCCGCGCGGATCAACTTACGCAGCGTGGCGCGCTCACGCACGATGTCGGCGTAGGCTCGGATATTGCTGGCTGACGGCGTCGTGCGCGCCAGTTCCGCCAGATAGGCGAGGCCTCCGACGCTGTCCAGCTGATCGCGCCCTTCCAGCGCCTCCGACAGCGTGACCACATCCAGCGGATTGCTCGACTCAGCCAGTTGAATCATGGCATTGAAGATCAGCCGGTGCTCGTAGCGGTAAAAATCATCCGCCATCAGCCGGTCAGACACATCATCCCAGGCCTGGTTGTCCAGCATCAGGCCACCAAGCACGGACTGCTCCGCCTCCAATGAATGGGGCGGAACCTTCAGTGCTGCTGTTTCCCTGTCATGTTCAACGACGTCACTCATAGAGCCATGCCTTCCTGTTCGAACGGTGCCGAGCCGACACGTCTTTTTGTGCTGAAGCGTCAGCCTATCTTACCCATTTTACCAACACCTTCTGACAGACCATGTGGCTGTCGTACAAAAACAGCGCAAAAAGGGCACAGGGGTAGCCCCCGTGCCCTTTGCAACGGCACCCTGCCCATTCAGGCGTGGTGCTAGATGCTGGTGTTACTCAGATACCACGATGATCCGAACAACCGCAGCAACGTCGGCATGCAGGTGCAGATCGATGTCGTATTCGCCGATATTGCGAATCGGTCCTTCCGGCATACGGACTTCATGACGGCCAACATCGATACCCGTGCTGGAGATTGCTTCAGCCAGATCACGCGGTCCGATAGAGCCGAACAGCTTGCCCTCTTCCCCTGCCTTGGCAACCAGCGACAGCTCAATATCATTGAGCTGTTCTGCGCGGCTTTCGGCCTCCGCCTTGCGCTCAGCTGCGCGGGCTTCAAGCTCAGCACGCTGGGCTTCAAATGCAGCGATGTTGTCCTTGGTCGCCGGAACGGCCAGGCCGTAAGGTACCAAGTAGTTGCGGCCATAGCCGGCTTTGACGGTGACTTTGTCACCCAGATCGCCCAGCTTGCCAATTGTGTCGAGCAGAATGACTTCCATCTCGTAAACCTCTTGTCAGTCGTTGCGGCCAAGCCGTCCGCGGAAATCCACAAACGAATCGATCATGGCCGCAAGCAGCACTATGAGAATCATGGGCCAGGTAGTGACAAGCAAGACATAGAGTGCCCCCAGCCACAGCCCGTTTATTCCCTTTAGACCAAAAATACCATGTATCAGCGCAATGCCAGCCACCAGCAGCGGAACGGCGACCAACGCCCCCAGTGCAGGGAAGCCCAGCATGCTGGCAGCGATACCAACGGCAACCAGCAACAGCAGCTCACGCGGCGCCAAGCGCAGTGCATGGAACTCTTCCCGAAAACCACCGGGATTGTAGAGTCCTGCCTGCCAGCTACGCGCCAGCGCGAGGCTGGCCACCGCCACCAGCACGACCAGAAGCCCAGTGACACTACCAATCAGCAGTGTCAGGAAGGTCTCAAGGTCGACACCATCACGGCTGAGTTCAGTCAGCCGTGATGCCACCTCTGGTGAACTCTGGCGCAACAGCTCCAAAACCTGTGTCACTCCACCCGGTGGAATAAACACGCCCAGCTGGATCAGTACTGAGCCTGCGATAGCACCGAATATCAGCGCCTCGCTCCAGCGCATTCTGGACCTGAGCACCACGGCCATCAGCAGCACCATCAGCAATGACATCAGCGGGATAACATCACCCCGCATCCACCACCAGCCCGACGGCAAAGCGGCAGCGATGATCACTGGCAGAGCTGGAGCCATACCACGCCGCAGCACGACCAGGGCAGTCACCGCACTGGAAAACCAGAACAGCAACGGCACCAGAGCAGCCCCAGCGGCGATAAGGGCCGCCTGGGGCATCCCCCGCATAGCCCAGCGTGCGATGGCCTGCATCACGCGTAACGCTTACTGATGGCTATCGGTATAGGGCAGCAGTGCCAAATAGCGAGAACGCTTAATAGCGGTCGCCAGCTGACGCTGATAACGGGCTTTGGTCCCGGTGATGCGGCTGGGAACGATCTTACCGGTCTCAGTCACATAGGCCTTTAGGGTGTCCAGATCCTTGTAGTCGATCTGCTTCACGCCTTCGGCGGTAAAACGACAGAACTTGCGGCGACGGAAAAAGCGTGCCATGGGGTGACTCCTTCAAACGTGCAATGATAAAACTCAGGCAGACTCGGCGGCTTGCGGCTTGTCTTCGCGATCTTCGCGATCTTCGCGACGCGGACGCCTTTCTTCCGCCGGCTTCATCATCGGCGAAGCTTCGGTTACGGCTTCCTTGCAGCGCACAACCAGGCTGCGAATGATGGCATCGTTGTAACGGAAGATGTTCTCGATTTCTTCGAGAGTCTCGCCGCTGCACTCGATGTTCATCAGCACGTAGTGAGCCTTGTGAATCTTGTTGATCGGGTATGCCAGGTGACGGCGGCCCCAATCTTCGAGACGATGCACGGTACCTGCATTTTCAGTGACGAGGCCTGTGTAGCGCTCGACCATGGCAGGAACCTGCTCGCTCTGGTCCGGGTGGACCATGAAGACGATCTCATAATGACGCATGGATGCTCCTTGCGGTTTGGCAGCTTCCGATGGTGGCCGCGTTGGCTCCAGGGGAAGCAAGGAGGGTTGTTCTGAGACAGTTGCCCCCGAACAAGAACGCCCGCTCGCGAAACGAACGGGCGCAGGTATTCTATAGACCACACTCGGCACTTGCAAGCCGCGACGCAGGACAATCCGGGCATGGCGAAGGGTCAGAAGCAGGCACTCAGATTTCGGGCGTGAGGCCTCTCTGACGCACGGCCTCAAACAGACAGATTCCGGTTGCCACCGAGACATTCAGGCTCGACACCTGGCCGGCCATGGGTAGCTTGACCAAGCTGTCGCAGCTCTCGCGAGTCAAGCGGCGCATGCCTTTACCTTCAGCCCCCATGACCAGCGCCGTGGGGCCAGTAAAATCCGCTTGATAAACGACCGACTCTGCCTCCCCGGCAGTACCGATCACCCAGATAGCGTGTTCATTTTTCATGCGATCAAGGGTGCGCGCCAGGTTGGTCACCTGATAGACCGGCACACTCTCGGCAGCACCGCAGGCCACTTTGCGCACACTAGCATTGAGCGGCGCAGCCTTGTCCTTGGGCACCACCACGCCATGCGCGCCCGCCGCATCAGCGCTGCGCAGGCAAGCGCCAAAGTTGTGCACGTCGGTCACACCGTCCAGCACCAACAGCAGCGGCGCCTCTGCATGAGACCAGCCCGACAGGCGATGCCACAGCGTAGCCTCGGCCTCAAACGCTAACGGGGTACAGAACGCCACGATACCCTGGTGAGAAGCACCCTGGGCCAGACGCTCTAGCACTTCCCGCGGTTGCAGCTGTATGCGTGAACCACCATTGGCTGCCTGCTCGACGAGCGCCGCCAAACGTCTGCCGGCCTCGCCCTCCTGGACCCACAACTCTCGCGGCACTTCACCACGTTCCAGCAAAGCGTCTACCGTGTGTACGCCATAGACTGCCTCCAGGCCGCCCGGCACAGCAACTCTCGCCGCCTTGCCTGGCTTTCTGTTCGCCGTCTTGCCCTGCGCTGCTCGCCGTGGCGGTGCTTTCTTTCTGCCCGATTTATCGTTCACAACATCTCCTCAGCGACGACGTGAGCTGCGGCGACGCCCAGAACGCTTTTTGGCAGCCTTTTTGTCACCACTTTCTCCGGCCTCCTTTGCCGCACCTTCTGCCGGGCTCTTTGAGGCGGCTTTTCCGCCACTCTTCGCACTTTTCGTCGCACTCTTTCCTGCGCTGCGACCCTTGCGCGGCGCCCGGCTCGTCCGGGGTTTGTCGCCGATGAGCTCAAAGTCGATTTTCCGGTCATCAAGATTGACCTGTGCCACCTGCACGGTCACCCCGTCACCCAGACGGAAGCTGATGCCGCTACGCTCACCTTTGAGGCGATGCTTCTCTGCCTCGTAGTGATAGTAGTCCGACGGCAGTGAGGTCACGTGGACCAGGCCTTCAACATAGAACGTGTCCAGCCGGACAAAGATGCCAAACTGGGTCACCGAGGCAATGGTGCCGTCGAACACCTCACCCAGCTTGTCAGACATAAATTCGCACTTGAGCCAACTTTCCACGTCGCGGGTCGCTTCGTCAGCGCGGCGCTCAGTCATCGAGCAGTGCTCACCCATCTCCAGCATCTGCTCGAAGGTGTATGGGCACCAGCTGCTGGGCGGCTCGACCGGCGCGCCCTCGGCCCGCAACACCGTATTGGTCTGACGTGGCCCGCGAATCACCGAACGGATGGCGCGATGCACAATCAGGTCCGGGTAGCGGCGAATCGGTGAGGTAAAGTGCGCATAGGCCGGATACGCCAGCCCGAAGTGCCCCTCGTTCTGCGGCGAGTACACCGCCTGACTCATCGAGCGCAGCATCACAGTCTGGATGACATCGGCATCATCGCGGTCACGAATAACATCCGTCAGGTCGTGATAGTCCTGCGGCGTAGGCTCATCGCCACCGCCCAGCGACAGTCCCAGCTCGTTGAGAAACAGCCGCAGCTTGTCCAGACGTTCCGGCGAAGGCCGCTCGTGGATGCGATACAAGGCTGGCAGGTCATGCTTATCGAGAAAGCGTGCTGTGGCCACGTTGGCTGCCAGCATGCACTCCTCGATGATCTTGTGGGCATCGTTGCGGGTGCGCGGTACGATCCTGTCGATCTTGCGGTCATCGTTAAAAATGATCGCTGTTTCGGTGGTTTCAAACTCCAGCGCACCGCGCTGGCCGCGGGCATCACGCAGCAGCTTGTATAGCTCGTGCAGGTGCTTAAGCGTGGGCACGACCTCACGGTATTCCTCACGCAGAGCGTCGCCCTGTTCGCCCAGCTCACCGTCATCCTCAAGGATAGCGGCGACCTTGTTATAGGTCAGCCGCGCATGAGAGCGGAACACCGCCTCATAGAAACGGTGACGACTGATGGCGCCTGCCTGAGAGATATTCATCTCACACACCAGCGCCAGACGGTCCACGCCGGGGTTCAGCGAGCACAGGCCGTTGGACAGCAATTCAGGCAGCATCGGCACCACCTGCCCGGGGAAGTAAACCGAGTTGCCGCGGGCAACGGCCTCCTGATCCAGTGGGCTACCGATAGGCACATAGTGAGAGACATCGGCAATCGCCACCACCAGCTTCCAGCCGCCAGACTTGGTTTTCCAGGCGCACACGGCGTCATCGAAATCCTTGGCAGTTTCGTCATCGATGGTGACCAGCGGCATGTCGCGCAGATCGACCCGATGCAGCTTGTCGTCCTCGGCCACTTCAGCCGACATGGTAGCGATCTGTTCCTGCACCTCGGGGGGAAACTCGTCGGGGATTTCGTAACTGCGCAGGGCGATATCGATTTCCATGCCCGGATCCATGCGCTCACCCAGCACCTCGATCACCTCACCCACCGGCTGTACGCGGGCTTCCGGCTGTTTAAGGATACGTACCGATACCACCTGCCCGTCTCGGGCGGTGCCTCGTGCGGTATGGGGAACAATCACTTCCTGGGTGATGCGCGGGTTTTCGGGAATCAGCACCCCGAACTCGGCAGTGTTTTCACGGAACACACCAACCAGGGTCTGGGTGTTGCGCGACAACACCTCGGCAATGGTGGCTTCATCGCGACCACGGCGGTCACGGCCACTGATGCGTGCCAGCACGTAGTCGCCATGAAATACCCGGCGCATCTGTCGCGGCGGCAGCACCAAGTCCGGCTTAGCGCCGTCTTCACGCAGCAGGAAACCGAAGCCATCACGGTGACCCAGCACCTTACCTTTGATCAGGTCGAGCTTGTCGATCAGCGCGTAGGCGGCGCGACGATTTTTCAGTACCTGACCATCACGCTCCATGGCGGCCAGCCGGCGACGTACAGCTTCCTTGAGGTCATCATCATGCAGTCCAAGCTGTTCGCTCATTTCCTCATGGGTGATCGGCTTGCCGATCTGCTCCAGGCGAGCCAGGAGATATTCACGGCTTGGTGCAGGGTTATCGTACTTGTGAGCCTCACGGCTGGCATACGCATCATCTTCGAGCGTCCAGTGATTCATGCTTGTGGCGTCCTTGACAGGGTAGGAGTCGAGAGAGGAAACGTGACGCAGCAGCGCCGGGGAAGGTCGATAGAGTAGTTTTGATGTATTGACATGGGCGCAGTATACCGCTGCCAGTGGCCGCACCCAACCATACAGACACGATCAGTGCCAGTTTTTGCGTTTTTTCACTCGCAAGCGTCAGCCGGGGCTTGCACGGCTAGCGTTTTTCGGTATCATACGCGCCACTTGCCCAGATGGCGGAATTGGTAGACGCGCTAGCT
>NZ_JBQDJZ010000043.1:0-4761 GCF_052095765.1 Halomonas sp. | reverse complement strand
GTGCTAGTGTCCGTATGGACGTGGAGGTTCAAGTCCTCTTCTGGGCACCATTTGTTCGATGTCTTTTCTTCGGAACATATTTCTGAAAAACGCATCGCTCAAGCAAGACCCGTAACACTGGTCTTTAGTAACATTGCTCTTTGTCAGCTCGAATCGTTCGTGTTTCGCCCAGGTGGCGGAATTGGTAGACGCGCTAGCTTCAGGTGCTAGTATCCGTAAGGATGTGGAGGTTCAAGTCCTCTCCTGGGCACCATTATCCTCTTGCGATAATGACAGCCATAAACAGAACACGACGAACATGCAGACGCGCCCAGGTGGCGGAATTGGTAGACGCGCTAGCTTCAGGTGCTAGTGTCCTTACGGATGTGGAGGTTCAAGTCCTCTCCTGGGCACCATTATTGCGTCATGCATGAAAGAGCCAGACCGCACTCGTTGCGGTTTTTTTCTGCCTGCAACTTGTGCTCGGTAAATACCGACTCCAGAATCAATCAAGCGGAATCAGTCAAACCTGCCCGGCAGGCTCGACACCTCCTCCACCCCCCAGCCGCTGATATTCACACCGGCTTCCAGCGCCGCCTCCATAGCCGGATCAAGCTGAGGCATGAAATTCAGCCCGGTCAACGCTTCGATGTCATCAATGCTTACCAGATAGTCGCTCAGCGGCTCATCACCAGCGACATCCTGCGGCATCACGAACGCCAGCGCCCGAGGCGATTCACCGGGCACCACCAGTATCTTGTAGAAACTGGTGGGCACTTCTGTCCAGCCAACCCGATTCAGTGCACCAACGATAATATCGTCTTGATAGATAGGGCCAGTGATCACTTGCAGTCGCCCAAAACGGGGCACGAAATGATCCATCACCGCCTCTTCAAGACGCTGCCACAGCCGACGATTTAGATCGGGCTTCTGGGGCGTCATGTTGCTCATCAGGAAAGTGCCCTGCTGGGCAGCAGGTCCGTGTACCGCTGCAATGGCATAGTTGGGTGCCAGATGCCCGCGATCGTAGCCGCTGTGACGATAGCTTGACGTGGCCACTGGCCACAGCGTTCGCCAGTCTTGCTTGAACGGGGGACGCGGGGGAATATCTGCATAGCGCACCGGCGTCAGCTCATAGCTGACCCACAGCGGTGATATCCTGACGTCTGACCAGCCCACCAGGTAACCATCGTTTCGCATCACTCGGTGCAACGCCAGCCAGGAATTACCTCTTGCAGGCACACCCATCCAGCTCATGCGGTCATAGATGCCACGCTCACCATAGGTCCACAGTCCACCGCCGACCACAACAAACACCAACACAATTGCGCCGCGACGCCGCAGCTGCTTACGCAGGCGGCCACCCACCCTGCGACGCGACCTTCCACGCCCCCACCACCAATCCATCCCACGACCTCCCTGTCACACAAAGCGCGCAGCACCCCCGGCAGGCGCCAACCAGGTCGGCACTTTCCAGCCAAACGAACGGCACTTAACCTATCAAACGAACGGCACTTAACCTATCAAACGAACAGCACTTACCAACCAAGCGAAAACATGGTTTCCAGGTCATGGCGAGAGTGCACCTGCATGGCATTGAGCGTTTCGGTATCACGGATACCTTCCACGTCATTGAGTCGCCCGGTTACCAGCTCGGCAAGACTTTCAAAATCTCGCGTGCGTGCAATGGCCACCAGATCGTAGCGACCACAGGTGGAAAACACCTCGGAAATACCCTCCACTTCGGCCAGGCGCTCGGCCACGGATTTGACCTGCCCTTTTTCGGTATTGATCAGGATCACGGCATTTTGCATTGGACTACCTCCGGTAGATCGTTGACTGATTCGGGGCTATATTTTTTCAGAGCGCTGTTTTTCAGGGCCATCCCTCATTACACGAGTTCAGCGCAGGCAAGCCGTCTGCGGTGCTACCCGCAACAAGCTGAGTATACCAGCCACACGACCAGCGACCAGACAGGCTGACAAGCAATGGGAACCCTGAGGTGGTATAAAGGGTCTGAAACAATGCCAAGCAATCAATACTGGCAACCTATAAAAGCCGGACAACCGGCTACAGCTATAGCTGAAACCCGTGATGCAAGCAGTGACAAAAGCAACAGGAAGGAGAGACCATGACTGATAATAGCCGTCGTACTTTCATGCGTAACAGCCTACTGGGCCTTGCTGCCCTGCCGCTGGGTGCCGGCGTACTGTCGCGCAGCGCGTTTGCCCAGGAGATGCCGGAGCTGGATCCTGAAGCCGCACAGGCCAAGGCCTTGAACTATGTCAAGGATGCCAGTGAAGCCGCCGACCATCCGGCATTTGAAGAAGGCGAGAATTGCGAAAACTGCATGTTTTACACCCCTGACAACCAGGGTTGCCAGCTGTTCCCACAGAACAGCGTGGAGCCGGCAGGCTGGTGCCAGTCCTGGACCGCCAAAGCCTGACGGACTTGCCAGTGCCCTAGCACATAGCCCGCGACGACTGATCGCGGGTTTTTTTTCCAAGGGCACTTCAGGCGCTATAACGTCGCCGCCAGGCGCATCCCCTGATCAATCGCCCGCTTGGCATCAAGCTCAGCCGCCTTGTCAGCACCGCCAATGACGTGCACCGAAACACCAGCTCCCTCCAGCGCCTCCAAGCCATCGCGCACCGATTCCTGCCCGGCACACACCACCACGGTATCCACCGCCAGCACACGCGACTCGTCATCGACACGAATATGCAGACCCGCGTCGTCGATAGCCACATACTCACAGCCTGGTAGCATTTCTACGCCGCGATGCCTGAGTGACGCCCGATGCACCCAGCCAGTGGTTTTGCCCAGCCCCTTGCCGGGCTTGCTGTCTTTGCGCTGCAGCACGCTGACCTGACGAGGCACCTCAGGGCGCCGTGGTGACTTCAGGCCACCGGGCGTTGACACACTCAGATCAACGCCCCACTCGTCGCACCAGTCTTCAATATCCAGCGCCGGCTGTCCTTCGTGGGTAAGCATTTCAGCCACGTCAAAACCAATTCCGCCAGCTCCGATAATCGCCACCCGCTTGCCCACCCGCTGTGGATACATGATGGCTTCCGGATAGGACATAACCTTTGCATGGTCGCTGCCTGGCAATTCAAGCTGGCGAGACCGAACACCCGATGACATGACCACTTCATCGAAACGGGAAAGCTCCGCCACCGATGGCTCGACATTCAGGCGCACGTCAACGCCATGCTTATCCAGCATGACCTGGAAGTAACGCACGGTTTCATTGAACTCCTCTTTGCCCGGAATGCGCCGCGCATAGTTGAACTGGCCGCCGAGCTGCGCCTGACGCTCAAACAGCGTGACCTCATGCCCGCGCTGAGCCGCCGTTACAGCCGTAGCAAGCCCCGCCGGCCCACCGCCAACCACGGCGATACGACGCACCGTGTCGGCAGGCTCAATCAGTAGCTGGGTTTCATGGCAAGCCCTGGGGTTGACCAGACACGAGGTCAGCTTGCCCTGAAAGGTATGATCCAGACAGGCCTGATTACAGGCAATACAGGTATTGATCTCCTGATCACGCCCCTCAGCGGCCTTGAGCACCCATTCCGGGTCTGCTAGAAACGGCCGCGCCATGGACACCATGTCAGCATAGCCATCAACCAGCAGCTGCTCAGCGGTCTCAGGCATGTTGATACGGTTGGTGGTCACCAGCGGCACCTTGACCTCGGCCTTCATACGCCGCGTCACTTCACTGAATGCTGCCCGCGGCACGCTGGTCACGATGGTTGGCACCCTCGCCTCATGCCAGCCGATTCCGGTATTGATGACGTCAGCTCCCGCTGCCTCAATCGCCCTGCCAAGTGTCACCACTTCATCAAAGGTGCTGCCCTCTTCCACCAGGTCGATCATCGACAGCCGGAAGATGATCAGGAAGTTATCGGGCAGCGCAGCGCGAATGCGCTTGACGATCTCTACCGGAAAGCGAATGCGGTTCTCGAAGCTGCCGCCCCATTGATCGTCGCGCTGGTTGGTACGCAGACAGATGAACTGGTTGATCAGATAGCCTTCCGAGCCCATGACTTCAACGCCGTCATAGCCGGCCTCTTTGGCCAACCGGGCGCAGCGCACATAGTCTTCGACCTGCTGCTCAACTTCGGCAGATTCCAGCGCGCGCGGCGCCATCGGGTTGATCGGCGCCTGAATGGCCGAGGGCGCCACCAGCGCCGGTGAATAGGCGTAGCGACCAGCGTGAAGAATCTGCATGCAGATATGGCCACCTTCAGCATGCACAGCCTCGGTGACCTTGCGGTGATCCGCAACCTGCTCAGGCCGCTCAAGACTTGCCGCTCCGTGAAAAACGGCGCCCTCAGCATTGGGCGCAATACCGCCAGTCACAATCATCGCCACCCCCGCCCTAGCGCGCTCGGCATAAAAGGCCGCCAACCGCTCAAAGCCATGACGCGCCTCCTCCAGATTGGTGTGCATGGAACCCATCAACACACGGTTAGGCAGCTCAAGATGGCCAAGCGTTAAAGGGCGAAACAGGTGGGGGTAGGTCGTCATATTGTTGTACCTCTGTTGTTGCGACTAGAGTTGCGACTGGGGCTTCGGTAAATTCAAACAACTGTATGACTGTCGCTCGCAGAGTGCAACTCATCCATTTCCGCACCTGGTTGACGCACTCCGGCATTCCACCAACGAAAAAGGCCCTGCATCATGGATGCAGGGCCTTGAATTCGATACAGACAAATGGCGGACCGGACGGGACTCGAACCCGCGACCTCCGGCGTGACAGGCCGGCATTCTAACCAA
>NZ_JBQDJZ010000042.1:0-21356 GCF_052095765.1 Halomonas sp. | reverse complement strand
TGAAAGGCGAAACCGCAGAGGAAATCAGTGCGGCGGCCAGTGTCATGCGTGAGTTGATGAAAGAAGTGCCGCTGAGCTGTGACAACATCGTGGATATTGTCGGCACTGGCGGCGACGGAGCCAACCTGTTCAATGTGTCCACCGCGGCTAGTTTTGTGGCTGCCGCTGGTGGTGCCCATGTGGCCAAACACGGTGGGCGAGGCGTATCGTCGGCCTCGGGCAGTGCCGACCTGTTTGCTGCAGCGGACATCGTGTTGGACTTGCAAGTTGAGCAAGTCAGACGCTGTATTGAAGAAGTTGGGGTGGGCTTCATGTTTGCTCCCAACCATCACCCGGCCATGCGCCATGCCATCGGCCCGCGGCGCGAAATGGGCGTGCGCACACTGTTCAACATCCTTGGCCCGCTGACCAATCCAGCGAAAGCGCCCAACCAGCTACTGGGCGTGTATTCCGCCGAGCTGGTACCGTTGATGGCGGAAGTGTTGCGTCGGCTCGGCAGCCGCCATGTGCTGGTGGTGTATGCCGAAGACGGCCTCGATGAAATTTCTCTGGCCGTCCCCACTCAGGTGGCTGAGCTCAAGGATGGTGAGATTCATCAGTATCGCATTGCGCCGGAAGACTTCGGCATTGAACGCCAAGCGCTGGACGCGCTCAAAGTCGACTCTGCCGAAGGCAGTCTGAAGCTGGTCGAGCAGGCGTTGGCCGGTGAAGGGCCGGCGGCAGATATCGTGGCGATGAATGCCGGCGGCGCACTCTATGTATCCGGTGTAGCCGACAGCTTCAAGGAAGGTGTGGCCATGGCGCAGGATGCCCAGGCTTCGAAACTCCCGCTGGAGAAGCTCAGGGAGCTTTCCTACTTTACCCGTGTGTTTGCCCAGTGATCGGCCCGAGGAGGGCAAGATGAGCACTTCAGAACAACTCCCCACTATCCTGACCCGTATCATGGCGCGCAAGGATGAAGAGGTTGCCGAGCGTCGCCGTATGGTCAGTGAGGCTGAACTGCTGAATAGGGCTGCGAAGCAGTCATCGCCGCGTGGCTTTGTGGCGGCACTTGAGGCGCGCATCGCCGAGCATGATCCGGCCATCATCGCCGAAATCAAGAAGGCGTCTCCGTCCAAGGGTGTGATCCGTGAAGACTTCTACCCCGCCGAGATCGCCCAGCAGTATGCCGCTGGCGGCGCGACTTGCCTGTCAGTGTTGACCGATGCAGACTTCTTCCAGGGCCACGAAGACTTTCTGATCGAGGCGCGTGACGCCTGCTCGCTACCGGTGATTCGCAAGGATTTTATCAGTCACGGTTACCAGGTCAGCGAGGCGCGTGCCATCGGTGCCGACTGCATCTTGTTGATTGTTGCCGCACTGGATGATGCACGTCTGACCGACCTGAATGCCCAGGCTGGGGCGCTGGGCATGGACGTGCTGGTTGAAGTGCACGATGCCAGCGAGCTGGAGCGTGCACTGACGCTGGGTATTGATATGGTGGGTATCAACAACCGCGACTTGCATACTTTCGATACACGGCTTGAAACGACGCTTGATTTGCTCAAGCGCATACCGACAGGCATCACGGTGATTACCGAATCGGGCATTCACACCAGTGCCGACGTGTTGCGCATGCGTGAAAATGGCGTCAACGGTTTCTTGGTCGGTGAGGCTTTCATGCGGCAGAAAAACCCCGGTGAGGAGCTGCGTCGCCTATTTTTCTAGGTGTCAGCAAGCGTACTGACCGTGGATAGCAACGGACTAAACGACAGCGGGCGGCCCAGGTTCAAGCCAGGTCGCCCGCTGTCGTTACAACTCAATACGATGAGTTTGCCGGCTCAGCTGCTGCGCTTTAGTGCATTCAGCAGCCCCTGCAGCGGATGGGCCAGTTGGGCGTCAGACAGCCGCTGGGTCTGGCTGCGGCAGGAATAGCCGGTGGCCAGCAGGCGTCCGGCGTTGTCAGGGGCTTCTACCAAAGGCTGCCAGGACTGAGCGTAGATGGTCTTTGATGTTTCGATATTGCGCGCTTCGTGACCGTAGGTGCCGGACATGCCGCAGCAGCCGGTGGCGACGATCTCAAGCTCAAGACCAAAGGCGGCGAACAGCTGCTGCCACTGTTTGGGCGTGCCCGGCGCGTTGGTCTTTTCAGTGCAGTGGGCCAGCAGCCGATAGGCGGGGTCGTTGATGGCGTGTTTGCCAGCCGTCACATCAATGCCCAGCTGCGGGGCCAGCGGTAGCAGCCACTCGCTGAGCAGTTGCACCTCAGGCACGGCGCTTTCTCCCAGCGCTTTTACATACTCCTGGCGGTACGTCAGGGTCATGGCCGGATCGATGCCGACCAGCGGTACGCCGCAATCGGCCAGCATTTTGAGCCGCTTGGCCTGCTTTTCTGCGGTGCGCTGGAAGGCACCAAGAAAGCCCTGCACCTGTAGCGGTTTGCCGTTGGGTGAGAAGGGCGCGACGAACACACGGATGTCGAGGCGGCCCAGCAGCTCGACGATATCCATCACCAGTTTTGACTCGAAGTAGCTGGTAAAGGCGTCCTGTACCAGCACCACACTGCGGGCGCGTTGGGCCTCGCTGAGCTGGCCAAGCGAAGTGGGAGTGGCCGTCGTCACACCCCAGGCCTTGAGCTGGCGGGTCAGCTTGGCCCGCGACAGCGTCGGGCTGTCGACCATGCCGACTGGCCCAGCCATCAGCCGTGATACCAGACGATTGCGCATGGCAGCGTTATATAGCGGTGCGATGTGTGACAATGTCGGCACCATGAATTCCAGGCTGCCGATCAGGTAGTCCCGCGCCGGGCGCAAGTAGCGGCCGTGGTAGACCTCAAGAAACTGCGCGCGAGAGTCCGGCACATTGACCTTTACTGGGCACTGGCCAGCGCACGACTTGCACGCCAGGCAGCCGGCCATGGCATCGTAGACCTGGTGGGAAAAGTCATCATCGCGGCTACGGCGCAGAGTGTTCAGGGTGCGCTTGGGCAAGTGCTTGAGGGTGCCCCAGATGCCGCCGGCCTGCTGAGCCCGAGATACCTCCATCAGATCGACCCCGGCGTGCCCCTGCAGGCGCAGCCATTCACGAATCAGGCTGGCACGACCCTTGGGAGAGTGGATGCGGTCTCGTGTGGCCTTCCACGATGGGCACATGGCGTCACCGGGGTCGTAGTTGTAGCAGGCGCCGTTGCCGTTGCAGTAAACCGTGGCCGCATGGGCTTGCCAGACCCGCTCGTCGATCTGACGATCGAATTGGCCGCGAGTTGGCACGCCGTCGATGGTCAGCAGACCAGCATCAACCCACTTGACGGGTTGTTCATCATCACTGCGCGTAGAAGATGTTGCCTCGGCGGTATCTTCGGGCCGGATAGACAGCGGTGTGGCGATCTTGCCCGGGTTCAGCTGGTTATGCGGATCAAAGGCGGCTTTCAGCCGTTGCAGGCTGGGGTACAGTTCGCCAAAAAATTCTGGCGCGTATTCCGAGCGTATGCCTTTACCGTGCTCGCCCCACAGCAGACCGTGATATTTCTGCGTCAGCGCGGCGACTTCGTCAGAGACCTCGCGAATCAGCACTTCCTGGGCCGGGTCTTTCATGTCGATGGCCGGACGCACATGCAGCACCCCGGCATCGACATGGCCGAACATGCCGTACTCCAGACCGTGGGCGTCGAGCAGGGCGCGGAACTCGGCAATGAAGTCGGCCAGGTGTTCCGGCGGCACGGCGGTGTCTTCAACGAACGGAATCGGGCGTTTCTCGCCCTGCACATTGCCCAGCAGGCCCACGGCACGCTTGCGCATGGCGTAGACGCGGGTGATCTGCTCACGACCTTCGGCCAAGGTGTAACCTAACCGGGTGACGCTTGTATCGCTTTCGAGATGCGCGCAGAAGGCGTCGACCCGCTTGGCCAGCTGTTCGGGGTCGTCGTCGTTGAATTCAACCAGGTTGATACCGGCGGTGGCTGGAGCATCAGGGCCGGCGCTGGGAAAAAATTCGGCCACGCCATCCCACACCACATCCTGCATGGCCAGACCCAGCACCTTGCTGTCGACGGTTTCAATCGAGGTCGGGCGTACCTGCGGCAGGGTTTGTGAAGAGCCGCCGCTTGCCATCAGCGCCCGGGCGTCGCGTAGCGCATCCATGAAGCCCGCGTAGCGCACATTGACCAACGTCGAGTGGGCTGGAATCGGCAGCACGTTAAGCACGGCTTCGTTGGTAAACGCCAAAGAGCCTTCGGCACCGCACAGCACGCTGTTGAGGTCGAACTTGCCGTCAGGTGTTCTCAGGTGGGCCAAATCATAGCCGGTCAGGCAGCGGTTGAGCGGCGGAAAGATCGCCGCGATACGCTCGCGCTCGCTGTCGATGATGCGTCGTGCCCGACGATACACCCGGCCGACCTGATCGTTGCGCGCACACAGGTTGTCCAGCTCGTCTTCATCGACAGGGCGGCTGTGCAGGCGCTCGCCGCCCAGCAATACGCTGTCGAGCTCCAACACGTGATCGCGGGTCTTGCCGTATTCACAGCTGCCCTGGCCGCTGGCATCGGTGGCGATCATGCCGCCGATGGTGGCGCGGTTGGAGGTCGAAAGCTCAGGTGCGAAGAACAGCCCGTGGGGCTTGAGGGCCGCATTGAGCTGATCCTTGACTACGCCGGCCTGCACCCGCACCCGGTGGTTTTCGACATCGATGTCGAGAATGGCATTCATGTGGCGGGAGACATCAACCACTACCCCATCGGTTAGCGATTGGCCGTTGGTACCGGTGCCGCCGCCGCGCGGTGTGAGAACGATACTGCGGAACTCGTCGTGCCCGGCCAGCCGTGCGAGGCGCTCAAGGTCATCAGCGTCATGGGGGTAAACTACGGCTTGGGGTAGACGTTGGTAGATCGAGTTGTCGGTCGCTAGCACCGTGCGGTCGGCTAGCGATGGGGCGATCTCGCCCTCAAAGCCGGTGTCCCTGAGTGCGGTTAGAAAGCGCAGATAGTGCGCATCGGTGTTCGTTTGGTGAGAGTCCAGTCGTGCGATCATGGTTGGCGTTTGGTCACAGTCGCTGCCGCGCATTCGGGCATGTTTAGGCTAGGAAGACCTATACTCTACCGCGTATTGGCCGTCGGGCGCATCTCAGTGCGTGGCGAAGTGGTGCCCTTTTGCTACAATGGCTGACCTTTGGGTTTTCCGTTTTACACTGTTTTTCACACTGTTATGGACTGGATATCATGCTCGATCCAAAACTGCTGCGCAGCGACCTCGATGGGGTTGCCCAACGACTAGCCACACGGGGCTTCACGCTTGATACTGGGCAACTGTCGGCACTGGAGTCCCGGCGGCGTGAGCTGCAGGCTGATACTGAGCAGTTGCAGGGGGAGCGTAATACCCGCTCGAAGGCCATTGGCAAAGCCAAGGCCGCGGGCGAGGATATCCAGCCATTGCTGGATGAGGTCAGCGATCTCGGCGAACGGCTGAACGCAGCCAAAGCTCGGCTCGCAGAAGTTCAGCTCGAGTGGGACGATATTGTCTCCGGCATTCCCAATCTGCCCCATGCTGACGTACCTGAAGGGCGCGATGAGAACGACAACGTTGAGCTGCACCGCTGGGGCACGCCGAAAACTCTGGATTTTGACGTGCGTGATCACGTTGATCTGGGGGCGCAGAACGGCGATCTCGATTTTGATCTGGCGGCCAAGCTCACCGGTGCGCGTTTTGCGGTAATGCGCGGGCCGATTGCGCGCATGCATCGGGCGCTGATCCAGTTTATGCTCGACAAGCAGACGCTGGAACACGGTTATGAAGAGTGCTACGTGCCCTACATGGTCAATGCAGACTCGCTATTCGGCACCGGCCAACTGCCCAAGTTCGGTGAAGACCTGTTCCAGCTGACCGATGAGCGTGGCTATTATCTGATTCCCACCTCTGAAGTACCGCTGACCAACTTCGCCCGGGACGAAATTCTCGACTATCGCCAGTTGCCGATGCGCCTGACCGCTCATACGCCCTGTTTTCGCAGTGAGGCGGGATCTCACGGTCGCGATACCCGCGGCATGATCCGCCAGCACCAGTTCGAGAAGGTCGAGATGGTGCAGTTGGTTGATCCGGACACCAGCTATGCGGCGCTGGAAGAAATGCGCGGTCACGCTGAGGCGATCCTTCAGGCGCTGGAGTTGCCTTACCGCGTGGTTACTCTGTGTACTGGCGACATGGGAGCTGGTGCGGCCAAGACCTACGATCTGGAAGTCTGGATGCCAAGCCAGCAGACCTACCGCGAGATTTCCTCGGTCTCCAACTGCGAAGATTTTCAGGCGCGACGCATGCAGGCCCGCTTCCGTCACCCGGACGACAAGAAGCCGCGTTTGCTGCATACGTTGAATGGCTCAGGCTTGGCGGTGGGGCGTTGTTTGGTGGCAGTGATGGAAAACCACCAGAGTGCCGATGGTTCAATCAATGTGCCCGAAGCGTTGCGCGGTTATATGGGCGGCGTCGAGACGATCAACGTCCAGCGATAAGCCGCTCGCGATAGCCATAGCAGACACCCCCGGTCAACGCAGGTTGGCCGGGGGTGTTCGTTTTCATGAGGAAGATGGCGTGCCGGCTTATGGCTGCTCGCCGATCTCCCAGCTCACATTGACAGTAGCTTCCAGGGTGATGGTGCCAGGACGATACTCGGCGCTGCCGCTGTTTTCCATGGCGT
The DNA here is from genome assembly GCF_052095765.1 of Halomonas sp. Taxonomy (GTDB): domain Bacteria; phylum Pseudomonadota; class Gammaproteobacteria; order Pseudomonadales; family Halomonadaceae; genus Halomonas. The sequence continues at coordinate 14,696 of NZ_JBQDJZ010000042.1, read as the reverse complement.
CACTGGCCATGGACATCATGCGCGGCTGATAGTTGGGGGCTTGTTGTTCGGTGATGCCATGCACTGGGCCCAAGGTGACACCAAGGGTGCTGGACATCAGCTCGGCCTTGTCACGCGCGCGCTCCAGCGCCATGGTCAGGGTTTCATCGCTGACCGCTTGACGGTCGGTTAAGTCATAGCTGATGCCGTCCATAACGTTTACGCCGGCCTCGGTAAGGGAGTCCAATATGGTCGGCAGCTTATCCAGGTCGGTTATTTCAATTTCGAAAGGCCGTTCAATGCGTGTGCGCACCATTGGGGTGTTTTGCTGTGCGTCTTTGCCGGAAGGTTCATAGATGGTTTCTGGCTGAATGTTCAACGATCCGGCCTTTATGGCATCACGGCTTAATCCAGCCGCCTCGATGCGCTGGATCAAGTTGCGGGCACGCTCTTCCAGGCGCGTGCGGGCCTTGGTCAATGCCTCCGGATTAGCCTGGGTATCATCGCGTTGGGCTGTGGCCGGGGTGCGTTCCCACAGCCGGGCGGAGAGGGTGGCTTTGTCAGGCACGACCTGCTGCTCGGCGCGTGCTTGGACATCTAGCAGGCGAGGGCCGGGCTCACTGCTTGCCCAGGCTGACGAAGCGTTCAACGGTGAGCTCAACAGGGCAGCTAGCAGGCCAGCGCTTAACAGTGGGCGAGTGGCAACAGACAACATGGCATTTTCCTTTTCGCGAAGAGAGACAGCTCTTCGAGCTGCTCACAGTCAGTAGGTTCCATCGGGGAGCCCGACAGGACCGGTTTCAGCGCTTAGGCTGCGAACAGCGTTGTGGCGCACGTCGGGAGTCGGCATCATGGGGGTCGCCAAACGATGGAGCCTGTTGCGATGACCCGCCCTGATGAGAAACAACACGCTACGGTTCCCCTGAACCTGATGCTGACACTGGCTGCGTTGGTAGTGATTGTGGCCGGTATGCGTGCCGGCGCCGACTTGCTGGTGCCGGTTTTGCTGTCGCTGTTCATTGCAGTGGTCTGCAGTGCGCCCATTCATGCCTTGCAGCGCAGGGGCGTCCACCAGCGGCTGGCGGTGTGGCTGACTCTGGTCGTGCTTAGTGTGCTGGTTTCCCTGTTGGCTTTTCTGCTGGTTAACAGCGTGGGTACCTTTACGGATGAGTTGCCGGGCATTCAGAAGACACTTCAGGAATATTACTACTCCGTGCTGACTCACCTGTCGGGCATGGGCTTGGATATCGACGCTGACTGGGTAGCCGGAGAAATGGATATTGCAAAACTGGTGGCCTGGTTGCCAGAGCTGCTCAGTCAGATGGGGGGGCTGTTGGTCCAGAGCTTGCTGGTGTCGTTGCTGGTAGTGTTTCTACTGTTTGAGATGCTTAACTTTCCGGACAAAATTGCCCATGCGCTGGATAACCCGGCTCCGAGCCTGCGCCGTTTCAGCCAGTTTAACCATACGCTGAAGCGCTACCTGGCGGTCAAGACGCTAGTTAGCCTGGCCACTGGGGCGTTGGTATGGCTTGCTTGCCTGCTGACAGGCTCCGAATTTCCGCTGCTGTGGGCGGTGCTGGCTTTCGCGCTCAATTATATCCCGAACATCGGTTCGGCCATGGCAGCAGTGCCGCCAGTACTGCTGATGATGGTGTCGCCGGAGAGTGGGGCGCTCAAGGCACTGATACTCGCCGGTGCTTACCTGGTGATCAATGTGGTGATGGGCAACCTGGTGGAGCCGCGCATCATGGGGCGGGCCTTGGGGCTGTCGACCTTTGTAGCGTTTCTTTCGCTGGTGGTATGGGGCTGGATTTTTGGTACGGCAGGCATGCTGCTGTCGGTGGTGCTCACCATGACTTTGAAGATTGCTCTGGAAAGCCACCCCCAGACCATCTGGCTGGCGCGCTTGCTGGGATCTCGGGAAGGCTTGGCACCGAATGGTTCGGGCTAGCGATCATCATCTGGGCTGCCTGCATGAGGCTTGAATGCTGATATAAGATTTGAATAAGACATCGCGCCCTCGAGCCAGTGGCTCGAGGGCGCGATGTCTTTGTCCTTTGACTGAATCTACCAGCGCGGGATGCACCGGTGACAGTTACAGGTTCTGGTCGATAAACTGGCTCAGCTGGTTCTTCTTCTGAGCGCCGACCAGTGACGCAACCTTGGCTCCAGACTTGAACAGTACGACTGTGGGGACGCCACGCACGCCTTGTTCTGCGGCGATTTCCGGAGCGTCGTCTACGTTGATGCTGACCACCTTGATGCTGTCTTGACGCTCTTCAGCGACTTCTTCCACCACCGGGGTCATGGCTTTGCAAGGTCCGCACCAGGGGGCCCAGAACTTCAGCAATACGGGAGTTTCAGCATTGAGTACTTCTTGCTCGAAGTTGGTGTTGGTGACATCGACATTATTGGCCATGGGGTTCTCCAGTTACAGCGTTGCACTTTATCGAGCGTTGAGTTTAGGCACACCTAACAAGCCTATGTTAAAGCCCGTGTGGTGACCGATGTTATCGTTCACCTGACTGGCTGGCAAATGCTTGGCTATAGCAGGGTGTTGAAGAAACCGCTGTTTAGGTATGCCCTGTTATGCTATATAGTGATTTATATGTCGTTTCTTATCACTTAATAAATTTTCGCACCAACACTTTTGCAAGGTGGCGATAGCAGGGACGGTACGCGCATGAAGCTCCAACAGCTGAAGTATATCTGGGAAATCTCTCGCAACAACCTGAACGTATCGGCGACTGCCAAGAGCCTTTATACCTCTCAGCCGGGGATCTCCAAACAGGTCCGGTTGCTGGAGGATGAGTTGGGCGTCGAGATATTTGCGCGCAGCGGCAAGCACCTCAGCCGCGTCACTCCGGCAGGTGAATCGATCATCGAACTGGCTGCCCAGGTGTTGCGCCTGACAGAAAACATCAAGCATGTGGCCCAGGAGTACAGTGACGAGAGTCGCGGTAGCCTGTCGATCGCCACCACCCACACTCAGGCCCGTTATGCGTTGCCGCCGGTGATCAGCAACTTTACCCGCAGCTATCCTGAGGTGGCGCTGCATATGCAACAGGGCACGCCGCGCCAGATCGCGCATATGGTCAGCGAAGGGCAGGCGGATTTCGCCATTGCCACCGAATCGCTCGAGCTGTTCAGTGATCTGGTGTTGATGCCGTGTTATCGCTGGAATCGCTGTGTGCTGGTGCCGCGTGACCACCCGCTGGCCAGTGAAGCGACGCTGAGCCTTGCCTCCCTGGCCAAGTATCCGATTGTCACCTACGTGTTCGGGTTTACTGGGCGCTCCCAGTTGGATGACGCTTTCCATGCTGAGGGTTTGAGCCCTAACGTGGTGCTTACAGCTGCTGATGCGGACGTCATTAAGACTTATGTCCGGCTGGGTATGGGCGTAGGCATCGTCGCTGACATGGCGGTAGATCGGGAACTGGACACCGATTTGGTGGCGTTGGATGCCAGTCACCTGTTTGCCAGCTCGACCACTAAGATAGGCATTCGTCGCGGCACTTTCATGCGTGGCTTCATGTATGACTTTCTGCAGGGCTTTGCACCTCACCTGGATCGCGATCTGGTGGATGCGGCGCTGTCTGCAGGACCACGCCATGAGCGCGATCTGTTTGACGGGATCGAGTTACCTACGTTCTGAGTTTTATGGTTACTGCTATCAAAGCAGCGGACCCTTTTGTTGGGTGTCCGCTGCTTTTCGATGGACTGTGAGAAAAGCTGGCTAGCTGGTGCCGGCAGCAATTGGAATAGCCTGTGGGCTGACCTGGCTGACAGCATGCAGGCCGCACTCTTTGCCACCTTGCTCTTCCCACCACCAGCGTCCTTCGCGCTCATGCTGCCCGGGCAGGGTTGGCCGGGTACAGGGCTGGCAGCCGATGCTGGTGTAACCCTGTTGGTGAAGCGGGTTGTAGGGCACCTCAAACATCTGAATGTAGCTCCAGACATCAGCGCTGGTCCAGTGGGTTAGCGGGTTGATCTTGTGTAGCGGTTGCTCGGGGCTGCCAAAGGCGTTATCACGCTCGGCAATCTGCAGGCTGGAGCGAGTGCCAGGGCTCTGGTCGCGGCGCTGGCCGGTGACCCAGACACTCAGACCTTCCAGACGCTGGCGCAGCGGTGCCACCTTACGAATGCCGCAGCATTGCTGGTGGCCATCACGATAGAAGCTGAACAGCCCTTTTTCACGCACCAGTGCCTGTAGGGCGTTGCTGTCCGGGTAGCGGACATCAATCTCGATGGCATAGTGCTCGCGCACGGTTTCCAAAAACACTAGGGTTTCCGGATGTAGGCGCCCGGTGTCCAGGGAAAATATCTTGACGGCGTTTTTGGGGGCAATCTTAAGCGCGAGATCGATCAGCACTACATCTTCGGCGCCGGAAAATGACAGGGTCAGCTCGCCAAAGGCCGCATAGGCTGCGCGAAGAATATCCTTGGGTGAATGCCGATCATTTTCCAGAACGAAGTGATTCGGGTCGAAGGGCGTCATAGGAGGCCTCGTAGCCTGAGTTGTCGATGCGGTTACCCTAGCAAAGACCGTCACGCCTCCCCCAATACCGTTTTGTTACCTTGTTATTATTCTTTTTGGAAATCAGAAGTGTTTTTGTTATTTCTGTTTCTCAGTGCGTCCATTAGGTGGCGAATTTTATCCAGTGTCTCGGCATGCTCGTCATCGCCCTCTGAGTCGGCTACCAGACCGCCGCCACCCCACAAGTGCAGCATGCCGCTATCCAGAACAGCCGTGCGAATGGCGATCGACGTGTCCATGTGGCCACGTCGGTCGACGTAACCGAGGCTGCCGCAGTAGACGCTGCGTGATGTAGGCTCCAGCTCGTTGATAATCTGCATGGCACGTACTTTGGGGGCCCCAGTGATGGAGCCGCCAGGAAATGCCGCTGCCAGAAGGTCCAGTGGGCGCTGGCCTGCCGCCAGTTGGCCGGTCACTACGCTGACCAGGTGGTGCACATTGGCATAGCTCTCGAGGCCGCATAGCTGTGGCACCTGTACGCTACCAATACGGCACACCCGGCCCAGGTCATTACGCAGCAAATCTACGATCATCACGTTTTCAGCGCGGTCCTTGGCGCTATGAATGAGCGAGTCGGCCAGCGCCAGATCGTTCTGGCTGGTTATGCCACGCGGGCGGGTGCCTTTGATCGGTCGTGTCTCTACCTGTCCATCGCTACAGTGGAGGAAGCGCTCGGGAGATAGTGAAAGGACAGCGCTGTCGCCCCAGGCCAGGTAGCCGGCGTAAGGCGTTGGCGTTGCCTGGCGCAGCAGCTGATAAGCCTGCCATGGGTCGCCCCGATAAGGGGCGCTGAAGCGCTGGGCCAGGTTGATCTGATAGCAGTCGCCGGCGCGGATGTACTCCTGCACCTGATCAAAGCGCGTCAGATAGGCTTCCCGGCTCAGGTCGGCAATAAAGTCACCGGTTAGTTGAAAGTGGTCTGTGGGCGAGTCAGGTATCTGCTTCGCTGCCTTATCAGGCGTCACGGCCTCACTCAGCCAGGTGTTGACCTGCTGGCGCCGCTCGGCGCTGGCCACTAGCCAGCTTTCACGGCGCTGGTGATCCTGAATCAGTGCCCAGTCGTAAAGCCCCACGCGGCTGGCGGGCAGGTCGGGTTGTTTGAGCGGTTGAATGCTGCAGGGCTGTGGCGTTGTAGCTCTAGGAGTCTGTCCAAGGTCGTAGGCCCAGTAGCCAATCAGACCGCCCAGAAAAGGTAGCTCGCTGTGTGGTAAGGCACCAGTAAGTCGGTCAAGCAGGGCCTGCTGGGCGGCAAACGGTGAAAGGTCGGCCAGCTCGTCTACGCCTGACACCTTGCCCGCTGTGTCAATCTCCAGCATTGCTACAGGGTCACTGCTCAGGATGTCGTAGCGCCCGCCGGGGGCCTGAGGCCGACCGCTGTCCAGTAATACGGCATCCGGACGCTGGCGCAGCGCAGAGAAATACGCCAGTGGTGTGGCGTGATAGGGGAGAGGGGTGATCTCGATGGTTGTCATCAGGGCAGCCTTTATCGACAGGCGAGCCATTCTAGATGGCCTGCTGCGGCTTGTCCTGTGTTGTGTTACCCCACTGAGAGGTTGGGGGGCAGCAGTGTAGCTCTGTATGATTGTCGACAACAAGGGTCGGTGGAATGTTAACCACTACAACCAAAGAGTAACAGAGGTGCGTCATCAGTCGGGTTGACCGGTGGGGTGTAGGAGACTAGAGTTCAATAACGAACACATTGTCGACAATCAATATGCCAAATGCCCTGATCGAACCTGTGAGTCATCCTGAAGTCCGCACCCTGGCCGAACGTGTATTCCAGCAGCTGCAGGATGCCATTGTACGTGGTGAACTGGCCCCGGGGAGCAAGATTACTGAGCCGGGACTGTCCAGCACCTACGGTATTTCGCGTGGCCCGCTGCGTGAGGCCATGCGCCGCCTGGAAGCACACCGCTTGATTGAGCGGGTGCCTCATGTGGGAGCCAGAGTAATCAAGCTCTCGATGAAAGAGCTGTTGGAGCTGTTTGATGTGCGCGAGGCGCTGGAGAGCATGGCTGCTAGGCTTGCCGCCGAGCATATGACGGCGGCGGAAATTGCCGCGCTGCGCGAAGTGCTGGCAGTCCATGAGCGCCAGGCGGATCTGAGAAGTGGCCAAGCTTACTATCAGCGCGAAGGTGATCTGGATTTCCACTACCAGATTGTCAAGGGCAGCCATAACCACATGCTGGTTGGTCTGCTGTGTGACGACCTGTATTACCTTGTCAGGATGTATCGCACCCAGTTCAGTGCCAGCGGGTCGCGCCCACAGCGCGCCTTTGTCGAACACCATCGTATTGTCGATGCCATCGAAGCCGGAGACGGTGAGTTGGCAGAACTGTTGATGCGTCGCCACGTCAGCGCATCGCGGGAAAACGTCGTTGAACGCTATGCGGCTTCATTAGAGAAGGATGGCAAGGCCTGAACCTGAATATTGGCCTGGCCCTGAACCTGCCCCAAACCATCGGAGACCACCATGACATCACAGACTCCTGGCGCCCGCTTTCGCGCTGCACTCAACGCTAACAGCCCGCTGCCGATTGTCGGCACCATCAACGCTTATACCGCGATGATGGCTGAGCGCGTCGGCCATCAGGCGATCTACCTCTCTGGCGGCGGCGTGGCCAACGCGTCATTTGGTCTGCCGGACCTGGGCATGACCACCATGAACGATGTGGTCGAGGACGCGCACCGTATCTGCGGCGCTACTGATCTGCCACTGCTAGTGGATATCGACACCGGTTGGGGCGGCGCATTCAACATTGCGCGCACCGTCAAGGAAATGCAGCGCGCCGGCGTAGCCGCGGTACACCTGGAAGATCAGGTGGCCCAGAAACGCTGCGGCCATCGCCCCAACAAAGCCATCGTCAGCCAGCAGGAAATGGCTGACCGAATCAAGGCGGCTGCCGATGCGCGTATCGACCCGGAGTTCTTCCTGATCGCCCGTACCGATGCCTTCCAGATGGAAGGGCTGGATGCCGCGATTGAGCGCGCCCAGGCTTGTATCGATGCCGGTGCTGATGCCATTTTCGCCGAGGCCGTCCACACCCTGGACGATTATCAGGCGTTCTGTGAGCGTGTGGATGCGCCAATCCTGGCCAACATCACCGAGTTTGGTGCCACGCCGCTGTTTTCCCAGCGTGAGCTGGCCGATGTGGGCTGTCAGATGGTGCTTTATCCGCTGTCGGCTTTCCGGGCGATGAACGCCGCCGCACTCAAGGTGTATCAGAGCATTCATGACAACGGCCATCAGCGTGACGTGATTGAGGACATGCAGACTCGCGATGAGCTGTACGATTTCCTCAGCTACCACACTTTTGAAGACAAGCTGGATGCGCTGTTTGCCGAGAAGGGCAGCGACGCCTGAGGCGGCTAGCCAAAGCACAACAGACAAAACGTGACAGACAAGGAGACACGACATGGCAGAGAAGACTATCGGTGGCGCTGGCCTGCGTGGCCAGAGTGCGGGCAGCACAGCCCTATGCACCGTCGGGGAGACCGGCTCCGGCCTGACTTATCGCGGTTATGACATCAAGGAGTTGGCCGAGAAGGCGAAGTTCGAGGAAGTGGCCTACCTGCTGCTCAAGGGCAAGCTGCCGAACCAGGCTGAACTTGACGGTTATATTGCCAAGCTGAAAGGCATGCGTGGACTGCCCCAAGCGCTCAAGACCGTGCTCGAGCAGATTCCGGCTGACGCCCATCCGATGGATGTGATGCGTACCGGTGCCTCGATGCTCGGTAATCTCGAGACCGAGCAGAGCTTTGACGAGCAACAGGATGTGTCTGACCGTCTGCTCGCGGCGCTGCCCTCAATCATCTGCTACTGGTATCGCTTCAGCCATGACGGCGTGCGGATCGATACCGAAACCGATGATGACTCCGTGGGTGGCCACTTCCTGCACCTGTTGCGTGACGAGCCAGCCTCCGAACTGCATGCTCGGGTGATGAACGTCTCGCTGATTCTTTACGCCGAGCACGAGTTCAACGCCTCGACCTTTACCGCGCGGGTGTGTGCTTCGACGCTGTCTGACATGCACTCCTGCGTGACCGGCGCCATCGGTTCGCTGCGTGGGCCGCTGCATGGTGGCGCCAACGAAGCGGCTATGGCGATGATCGAGGACTGGGCTTCTGCTGAAGAGGCTGAGCGCGAGATCATGGGTATGCTCGAGCGCAAGGAGAAGATCATGGGCTTCGGCCACGCGATCTACCGTGAGTCCGATCCGCGTAACGAGATCATCAAGGAGTGGTCGAAGAAGCTCTCTGGTGACGTGGGTGACACGGTGCTGTACCCGGTTTCTGAGCGTGTCGAAGCGGTGATGTGGCGCGAAAAGAAACTGTTCTGCAACGCGGACTTCTTCCATGCCAGCGCTTACCACTTCATGGATATTCCCACCAAGCTGTTCACGCCGATCTTTGTCTGTTCGCGGGTGACGGGCTGGTGTGCCCATGTGTTCGAGCAGCGCGAGAACAACCGCATTATTCGCCCCAGCGCCGACTACACCGGCCCGGCGTTCTGCGACTGGGTGCCCATCGAACAGCGCGACTGAGTGCTCTGACCGCGGCGGCCTGATAGGCCGCCGCCTTGTTCGGTGCCCGCCCATCGGCCCACTTTGCGAAGACCTTTACCATGACCATGATGACTGATTTCCGTAAACGCCTTCCCGGCACAGAGTTGGACTACTTTGACGCCCGCGCGGCAGTCGAGGCGATCCGCCCGGGGGCCTATGACACCCTGAGCTATACCTCGCGCGTGCTGGCCGAGCAGCTGGTGCGCCGCTGTGAGCCTGAACTGCGCGATGCCTCGCTTGGCCAGATTATTGACGGCAAGCGCGAGCTGGACTTTCCCTGGTATCCGGCGCGTGTCGTCTGCCACGACATCCTCGGCCAGACGGCGCTGGTCGATTTGGCCGGCCTGCGCGATGCCATCGCCGAGCGCGGTGGTGATCCGTCCAAGGTCAATCCGGTGGTGCCTACCCAGCTGATCGTCGATCACTCGCTGGCCGTCGAGCACGGCGGTTTTGAAGAAGATGCCTTCGAGAAGAACCGTGCCATCGAGGACCGTCGTAACGAAGACCGCTTCCACTTCATCGAATGGACCAAGACGGCCTTTGAGAACGTCGATGTGATCCCCGCCGGTAACGGCATCATGCATCAGATCAACCTGGAAAAGATGTCGCCGGTGGTGCAGGTGCGTCCCGATAAGGGCGGCCTCAAAGTCGCCTTCCCGGATACCTGCGTAGGTACTGACAGTCATACGCCGCACATCGACTGCCTGGGCGTCATTGCCATTGGCGTGGGTGGCCTTGAGGCTGAAAACGTCATGCTGGGGCGGCCGTCGATGATGCGTCTGCCCGACATCGTCGGCGTCAAGCTCACTGGCAAGCGTCAGCCCGGTATCACTGCTACTGATATCGTGCTGGCGATTACCGAATTTCTGCGCAATGAGCGAGTGGTGTCGGCCTATCTGGAGTTCTTCGGCGAAGGCGCGCGCGACCTGACCATCGGCGACCGTGCCACCATTTCCAATATGACGCCGGAGTTTGGTGCCTCGGCGGGCATGTTCTATATCGATGAGCAGACCATCGATTATCTCAAACTGACCGGTCGTGAGCCGGAGCAGGTGGCATTGGTTGAGCACTACGCCAAGACTACCGGCCTGTGGGCGGACAGTCTCAGTGAGGTAAAGTACGAGCGCGTGCTGGAGTTCGATCTGTCGTCGGTAGGGCGCAACATGGCCGGGCCGTCCAACCCGCATCGCCGCCTGCCCACCAATGAGCTTGCTGCGCGCGGCGTGGCCGGCGAGTGGGAAGAGACCGAAGGCCTGATGCCCGATGGCGCGGTGATCATCGCCGCCATCACCAGCTGCACCAACACCAGCAACCCGCGCAACGTGGTGGCTGCCGGACTGGTGGCGAAAAAGGCCAATGAGCTGGGCCTTATCCGCAAGCCTTGGGTCAAGTCGTCCTTCGCCCCAGGCTCCAAGGTCGCTCAGCTGTATCTGGAAGAAGCGGGCCTGATGAGCGAGATGGAAAAGCTGGGCTTTGGCATCGTCGGCTTCGCCTGTACCACCTGTAACGGCATGAGCGGTGCGCTGGACCCTGAGATTCAGCAGGAAATCATCGACCGTGACCTGTATTCCACTGCGGTGCTGTCGGGTAACCGCAACTTCGATGGGCGTATTCACCCCTACGCCAAGCAGGCTTTCCTGGCCTCGCCGCCACTGGTCGTGGCTTATGCCATTGCCGGCACCGTGCGTTTTGACATCGAGCAGGATGCGCTGGGCACTGACGCCAATGGTCAGCCGATTACTCTCAAGGATTTGTGGCCAAGCGACGAAGAAATCGACGCTATCGTCGGAGAGCACGTCAAGCCCGAGCAGTTCCAGCAGATATACATCCCGATGTTCGATCTCGGTGAGATCGAGAAGGCCGAGAGCCCGCTGTACGACTGGCGGCCGATGAGCACCTACATTCGCCGCCCACCATACTGGGAAGGCGATCTGGTTACGGAAAACAGCCTCAAGGGCATGCGCCCGCTGGCAGTGCTGGGTGACAACATCACCACCGACCACCTGTCGCCGTCCAACGCCATTCTGGCCTCTAGTGCGGCGGGTGAGTATCTGGCGAAGATGGGTCTGCCGGAAGAGGACTTCAACTCTTACGCGACCCACCGTGGCGACCACCTGACCGCTCAGCGCGCGACCTTTGCCAACCCTAAGCTGCTCAATGAGATGGTGCGGGACGATAAGGGTGAGGTCATTCAGGGCTCGCTGGCACGCATCGAGCCGGAGGGCGAAGTGACGCGCATGTGGGAAGCTATCGAAACCTACATGGAGCGCAAACAGCCGCTGATCATTGTGGCCGGTGCTGACTACGGGCAGGGCAGCTCGCGTGACTGGGCTGCCAAGGGTGTGCGCCTGGCTGGGGTCGAGTCGATTGTTGCTGAAGGCTTCGAGCGTATCCACCGTACCAACCTGGTGGGCATGGGCGTGCTGCCGTTGGAGTTCAAGCCGGGTACCACGCGTTTGACGCTGGGTCTCGACGGCAGTGAAATCTATGATGTGGAAGGCGATATTTCGCCGCTCAGTGAGATGACACTGATCATCCATCGTCGCGATGGTGACGTGGTCGAAGTGCCGGTGACCTGCCGACTGGATACCGCCGATGAGGTCTCGGTGTATCAAGCCGGTGGCGTGCTACAGCGCTTCGCCGAGGACTTTCTGCAGACTGGCGACGTCGCCTGAGCCTAAGGAGGGAGTATGACTCATCAGCGTCAAATGCGGATTCCCGCCACCTACATGCGTGGCGGTACCAGCAAGGGCGTGTTCTTTCGCCTTGACGACCTGCCCGAGGCCGCACGGATTCCCGGTGCAGCCCGAGATCGCCTGCTGTTACGGGTGATCGGCAGCCCCGACCCTTATGGTAAGCAGGTCGACGGCATGGGCGGGGCGACCTCGAGCACCAGTAAAACGGTGATCCTGTCGCCCAGCACTCAGCCCGATCACGACGTCGACTATCTGTTTGGCCAGGTCTCTATTGACCGTGCTTTCGTCGACTGGAGCGGCAACTGCGGCAACCTGTCTGCGGCAGTCGGGCCTTTCGCCATTGCTGCGGGCCTGGTTGACGCCGCGCGGCTTCCCGATAACGGTGAAGCCGTGGTGCGGGTGTGGCAGGCCAATATCGGCAAGAGCATCGTAGTACGTGTTCCGATGCGTGATGGCGAAGTGCAAGAAACAGGAGACTTCGAGCTGGATGGCGTGACCTTCCCGGCGGCAGAGGTTCCGGTGGAATTCATGGACCCCGCTGACGGTGAGGGCGCCATCTTCCCCACCGGGCAGTTGGTCGACGATCTGGAGGTGCCGGATGACGTGGTGGCAGGTGGCGTGCTTAAGGCGACCATGATCAACGCAGGCATTCCGACGATCTTCGTCAATGCTGCCGATCTCGGTTACACCGGCACCGAGCTGCAGGGCGCGATCAATGGTGATCCCAAGGCGTTGGCGCGCTTCGAGACCATTCGTGCACACGGGGCGTTGCGCATGGGGTTGATCGAGCGGCTGGAACAGGCTGCCGAGCGGCAACATACGCCTAAGATTGCTTTCATGGCACCGCCCGCCAGCTATACAGCATCCAGTGGCGCAGAGGTGCGTGCTGAGGACATCGATCTGCTGGTAAGGGCGCTGTCCATGGGCCAGCTGCATCACGCCATGATGGGCACTGCCGCGGTAGCCATTGGTACGGCGGCGGCAATTCCTGGCACTTTGGTCAACTTAGCTGCCGGCAGTGGCGAGCGCGATAGTATCGTGTTTGGCCACCCATCAGGCACCTTGGGCGTTGGTGCCAAGGCCACTCAGGCCAACGGCCAGTGGAACGTGGCCAAGGCGGTGATGAGTCGCAGTGCTCGCGTGCTCATGGAAGGTTGGGTGCGCGTACCGGGAGATACCTGCTAATTTTGATCAGGTAGCAGACACTTTGCGTTTTTGCATTCACGCTCTGGATTTTACGCACTGGATTTAACGGGACCAGGCTCTGGGGCAGTCACAGGAGGCAGTCATGACCAAAACGGTGGAAGCCAACGTTCGTCCGGATTATGACGTCGAGCTGCAGAAAATTGCCGACTATGTTCTGGATTACCATATCGACAGCATCGAGGCGCTGGAGACCGCCCGCTATTGTCTGATGGATACCCTGGGCTGTGGTCTGCTGGCGCTGCGCTTTCCCGAGTGCACCAAGCATCTGGGGCCACTGGTTGAAGGCACCGTGGTGCCGCATGGGGCGCGGGTGCCGGGTACCTCCTTCCGGCTCGACCCAGTCAAGGCAGCCTGGGATATTGGCTGTATCGTGCGTTGGCTGGATTATAACGATACCTGGCTTGCCGCTGAATGGGGTCATCCTTCGGACAATCTGGGCGGCATATTGGCGGTGGCTGATCACTTGTCCCAGCAGCGTGTGGCCCAGGGTGAAGCTGCGTTGACCATGCGTGAGGTTCTCGAAGCCATGATCATGGCCCACGAGATTCAGGGCGTGCTGGCGCTGGATAATTCTTTCAACCGGGTAGGGTTGGATCATGTGGTGTTGGTCAAGGTGGCCTCCACCGCGGTAGTAGCCAAGTTGATGGGCGCCAACCGCGAGCAGCTGTTGTCGGCGCTATCTCATGCCTGGGTGGATGGCCAAAGCTTGCGCACCTATCGTCACGCACCCAATGCCGGGTCTCGTAAAAGCTGGGCGGCGGGGGATGCTACCTCGCGTGCTGTGCGCTTGGCTGATATCGCCCTGCGCGGAGAGATGGGTGTGCCCGGCGCACTTACGGCTCCGCAGTGGGGCTTCTACGATGTGCTTTTTACCAAGACCAACAAGGATCAGGCGCTCAAGCCCGATGCTGATCGGCGCTTCTCCTTCCAGCGCGATTTTGGTACCTATGTGATGGAAAACATTCTGTTCAAGCTGTCATTTCCGGCAGAGTTCCATTCCCAGACCGCCTGCGAAGCAGCGGTGACGCTTCACCCCCAGGTCAAGGACCGCCTCGACGAGATCGATAGGATAGTCATTACGACACACGAGTCGGCGATTCGGATCATCTCCAAGGAGGGGGCGCTGGCCAATCCCGCTGATCGTGACCACTGCCTGCAGTACATGACTGCTGTGCCACTGATTTTTGGTAAGCTGATCGCCGAGCATTACGAAGACGACTTTCACGCGGAGAACCCGTTGATTGATGAGTTGCGTAGCAAGATGGAGGTGGTTGAGGAAGCGCGCTATACCCGTGACTACCTGGACCCTGAGAAGCGCTCCATTGCCAACGCCATGCAGATCTTTTTCAGCGATGGTACGTCGACTGACAGGATCGAAGTTGAATACCCGATAGGCCACCGCCGTCGTCGTGCCGAAGGCATACCTGTACTCAAGGGCAAGTTTTCAAGCAATCTGGCAACGCGCTTTCCCCCGCAGCGCTGCGAGAGGATCATCGACGCCTGCGCGGATCAGCAGCGTCTGGAGCAAATGCCGGTGCATCGGTTTTTTGATTTGCTGGTGATCTGAGCCCTGGCTCAGGGGAATAGAGAAGAAGGGTAGTAAAGGGAAGTAGCGGTGTGCGTGCTTATGAGTAGCCGACAACAATTTATTTCGATAGAGGGCTTGCACTCCTCTCAGTGATGTCATAAAGTACGCATCCGCTGCAGGCAACG
>NZ_JBQDJZ010000041.1:5655-22118 GCF_052095765.1 Halomonas sp. | reverse complement strand
CTGTTGGCAGATTGCTGTAGACAAGCGCCGAATCGTGTTGATCGTCGTTTTGCGTTAACGCTACTTGACGGTTTGTCCAGTAGTGAAGAACAGGTATTGGCTGCTTTGGAAGCGGCTCTTGGAGGGATCCCAAACTTTGGAGGCTCGGCTGGTGATGATAATCGCCTAACCGATACCTATGTGTTTGCCGACGGTGGGTTTCACCGTGCCTCAGCGGTTGTGCTTATGGTCTCCACCTCGCTACCGTTTGAGGTGTTTACCACCCATCATCTACGTCCGCGTCAGCAGAAGCTGGTAGTGACCAGCGTGGATGTTGAGCAGCGGCGAGTGATGGAGCTTAATGCGATGCCTGCTGCTGAGGCGTATTCGCAGTTGGTGGGTATTTCGCCGTCTCAGCTTGATGAGCATGTTTTTGCCCAGCACCCTTTGGCAGTGCGTATTGGTGATCAGCACTATGTCCGCTCGATACAGCGAGCGGATGAGAATGGCGGATTGCATTTCTATTGTGCCGTGGAAAACGGCATTGTGTTGACCGTTATGCAAGCGGCACCGATGCTTGATGAGTTGAGTGAGCTGTTGGCAGACCTTGATGCTAGGCTTGGGCCGCTCTCGTTGATTCTGGGCTGCGACTGTTTTTTAAGGCGCTTAGAGTTGGAAGACGAAGGGCTTATTGGGCCAGCTTCTCGCTTGTTAAGTGAAGCAGGGGTAGTGGGTTTTAACACCTATGGCGAGCAGCATCAGGGAATGCATATTAATCAAACTTTTACTGGAGTTGCCATTGGTGCTGCCGCCCGATTTACAAGCGCTTAAACCACCCTATAGCAGCGCCCACGAACGCAGCATGGCTGAGCAGAATGCTCGGCTAAGGCGTATTTGTGCCTCGTTAATTGAACGAGTCGAGTCGGCTGGGCTTTCAGGAGGGGCTCCTTATGCCGCTTTTGAACACAGTGTATTACTGGCTGAGCAGGTGCGTGATCGTACTGAAGCGTTGCGACGTACGCTGGAAGAATTGAGTGAGGCAAACTATCGGCTTGAGCAGGCAAGAGCGGAGGCCGAAGCGGCAAACCTTTCCAAGACGCAATTTCTCGCCGCTGTTAGCCATGACTTGCTCCAACCTTTGAATGCTGCTCGGTTATTCACTAGCGCCCTAGAGGATCAGGTGCTGCCAGGCGATGCGTCTCGACAGGTAGGTAATATCGGGCGTTCACTCAAGGATGTGGAGTTGCTGCTTGGCACTCTGATCGATATTTCCCGTTTGGATGCTGGCCTGCTGCAGCCTGATGTAACGACTTTTCGTGCTGATGAGTTGCTTGATGTTCTGGCTGAGGAATATCGTCAGATGGCGCATGCTAGCGGGCTCAGCTTTCACTATGTATCACGCTCGGTAGTGATTAAGTCGGACTTGACTCTATTAGCCCGAGTCATGCGTAACTTTTTGAGCAATGCTCTGCGTTACACAAATCATGGGCGTTTTTTGCTCGGCTGCCGGCTGCGCCAAGACGGGCTCGAGATGATCGTGGGAGATTCTGGTCCAGGTATTCCCGAGATGCAGCGAGAAGATATCTTTCGAGAGTTTCATCGAGGTGACTGGACTCAAGAAACCGAAGACCGTGGTCTTGGTTTGGGGCTGGCTATTGTTGATCGTATTGCTCGCATGTTAGGCCATCCGCTGAAATTGGTCTCGCGGCCTGGGGGTGGCTCAATGTTCTCGATTCTGGTGCCTTACGGTGAAATAGCTGAGTACGAGGATAAGTGTGCGACACCCCGGACGCTGGATGACGGACTGCGTGGTATGCGGTTGTGGGTGCTTGATGATGATAACGTCATTCTTGATGGTATGCGTGCGATGTTGGAAGGCTGGGGTTGCCAAACAGTCATCGCTTCAAGTCTCGAAGTGCTGGACTCGATGCTAACGACGTCAGGCACACGTGCGGCCGATGCCTTATTGGTGGACTATCATCTGTCTCGGGGCGCATCAGACGGTTTGATGGTTGCGGATCTGTTGCGTCAGCGCTTTCCGAGTGTGGCCGTTATTGTGATTACTGCAAATCACGAGGCTGAGCTTAAGCGTGAAGCGCGTAAGCGCGGCTTTGGCTATTTGCTGAAACCGATCAAACCTTTACGGTTGCGAATGCAGCTGAATGCGATATACCAAGGTTGATTAGCCTTGGAGTTTCTCCATGTTGTTCGTTTTACCTTGGTATTGGCCACGGTAACCCACGGCGTGCCATACCGGCGGCAAGCTCGGCCTGATCTGCCGCCAAGACCGCCTGTATGCGGCTTCTCACGTTGAGCTTGTAAAGAATGGCCGAAACATGTGTTTTGACCGTGGTCTCAGCGATGTTTAGCTCGCGAGCGATGACTTTGTTGGCAGCGCCCAACGTTAGCCGAGCCAGTACCTCCAGCTGCTTGTCGGTCAGTGAGTTTACGCGTTTAGCGAAGCAGGGGGATGATGCGTTGCTTGATGTTGTCGTAGACGCTGGGCGACGCATGATATCCGATGGCAGATACACCTGGCCCTCTAGCATTTGGTGCAGTGCTGTAAGTAGCGACGCTTTGGGGGAAGATTTAGGAATATAGCCCACCGCGCCTATGCTGATGGCCTCGAGGATTGTCTCCCGCTCTCGATCAGCAGAGATAATGGCGACTGGCAGCTCAGGAAAACGCTCGCGCAGTTGTGCTAAGCCATCCAGCCCTTGGGCATCAGGTAAGTCCAAGTCGAGTAACACCAAATCCAAGTCATCGTCCCGATCAAGCTGATTGACAAGCTGTGCTAGCGTTCCAGCTTCGAGCAAATGACAGTTCGGAAGACCGCTCTCGATGGAGATGCTGAGGGCTTCACGAAACAGTGGATGATCATCGGCGATCATTAACGTAGGCATATGGGCTCCTGTTTCGCGGTTGCTCTCCTCCCGAAGGAGGAGGAGGGTTGATGCTTATGGCGTATGTTGAACTCACCGGCTTTGGCCAACACTGATATCCGTTCAACATGGTTAACAAGCATGCCAGAGTTTGTGTAAGCAGAGCCATGCGGCGATTGGTAAAAATTGCCGGAGTCAGAACGGCGTAAGCTATATATACCTCTATATATAACATTAATAATATGAGTACCAGAGAGAGGAAAGCACTATGATTTATGTCAACCCGAACAGTCCCGGTGCAGTCGTTTCTTTCGAGAAGCGCTACGGCAATTACATCGGCGGCGAGTTCGTCGCTCCCGTGAACGGTGTGTACTTTGACAACGTCAGCCCGGTCAACGGCGAGGTGTTTTGCGAGATTCCCCGCTCCAGTGCCGAGGATATCGACAAGGCGCTTGACGCGGCCCACGCTGCAGCCCCGGCCTGGGGCAAGACCTCGGCAGCGGAGCGTTCCAACGTGCTGCTGCGGCTTGCTGATCGTATCGAGCAGAATATCGAGGTGCTGGCGGTGGCCGAGACCTGGGACAACGGCAAGGCGGTGCGCGAAACGCTCAATGCTGACTTGCCGCTGGCTGTTGATCACTTCCGCTATTTCGCCGGTTGTATCCGCGCTCAGGAAGGCAGCGCTGCGGATATCGATGCCAATACCGTGGCTTATCATTTTCACGAGCCGCTCGGCGTGGTTGGCCAGATCATCCCGTGGAACTTTCCGCTGCTGATGGCGGTGTGGAAGCTGGCTCCGGCGCTGGCTGCCGGCAACTGCGTGGTACTCAAGCCTGCTGAGCAGACGCCCGCTTCGATTCTGAAATTGATGGAAACCATCGGTGACTTGTTGCCACCGGGTGTAGTCAACGTCGTTAATGGCTACGGGGCAGAAGCGGGCCAAGCATTAGCGACGAGCAAGCGTATCGCCAAGATTGCGTTTACCGGCTCGACCCCGGTGGGCGCGCACATCCTCAAATGTGCTGCCGAGAATATCATTCCTTCTACGGTAGAGCTGGGTGGTAAGTCGCCCAATATCTACTTTGCAGACATCATGAACGCTGAGCCTGAGTTTATCGACAAGGCTGCGGAAGGTCTGGTACTGGCGTTTTTCAATCAAGGTGAAGTTTGCACCTGCCCAAGTCGAGCGCTGGTGCAAGAGAGTATGTATGACGACTTCATGGCTAAGGTCATGGAAAAAGTCGTACAAATTAAGCGCGGCAATCCGCTGGATACTGATGTTCAGGTAGGCGCTCAGGCTTCTCAGGAGCAGTTCGATAAGATCATGTCCTACATGGACATTGCCCGCGAGGAAGGCGCCGAGGTGCTTACCGGGGGCGACAAGGAAGCCCTCGAAGGCGCGTTGGGCAAGGGTTACTACATCCAGCCCACGCTGCTCAAGGGCAACAACAAGATGCGTGTTTTCCAGGAGGAGATCTTTGGACCAGTGGTGGCGGTGACCACTTTCAAGGACGAGGCCGAGGCATTGGCGATTGCCAACGACACCGAGTTTGGCCTGGGTGCCGGCGTGTGGAGCCGCGACATCAACGTCGCCTTCCGCATGGGACGCGGGATTCAGGCAGGGCGCGTGTGGACCAACTGCTACCACCAATACCCAGCGCATGCCGCTTTTGGTGGCTATAAAAAGTCTGGCGTTGGCCGTGAGAATCACAAGATGGCGTTAGAGCACTATCAGCAGACCAAAAACTTGCTGGTTAGTTACGACATCAACCCAATGGGATTTTTTTGATTGAGAAGAGGTAGTTGAAACAGGTTGATACCATTTTCGTCGCCACTTATGGCGACGAAATTCATGACAGCATGACGGGAGAATCGCAATGGATAACACGATGAAAGCCGCTGTGGTACGTGCTTTTGGTCAGCCGCTGACGATTGAAGAAGTCGACGTTCCGCGCCCGTCGCGCGGACAGATACTGGTCAAAATAGCCGCTTCAGGCGTTTGTCATACCGATCTGCATGCTGCTCATGGAGACTGGCCAGTCAAGCCCGAGCCGCCATTTATTCCTGGCCACGAAGGGGTGGGGCATGTGGTGGCGTTGGGTGAAGGCGTAACGCATGTAAAGGAAGGTGATCGGGTGGGTGTGCCTTGGCTATATTCTGCCTGTGGTCACTGTGAGCATTGCATGGGTGGCTGGGAAACACTCTGTGAATCTCAGCAGAATACGGGCTACTCAGTAAACGGTGGCTTTGCCGACTATGCATTGGCTGAGGCTGATTATGTGGGAAGGCTGCCAGATAATGTCGATTTCCTAGAGATCGCTCCGGTGCTGTGTGCGGGTGTCACGGTCTATAAAGGATTGAAAATGACCGATACACGTCCGGGGCAGTGGGTGGTGATTTCCGGCATTGGTGGGCTTGGGCATATGGCGGTGCAGTATGCCAAGGCCATGGGGCTGAACGTAGCCGCAGTGGATATCGATGATGCTAAGCTCGCGCTGGCTGAGCAGCTTGGGGCCACTGTGACGGTTAATGCGATGAAGACCGATCCTGTTGCTTATCTGAAGCGTGAGATTGGCGGTGCTCACGGAGTACTGGTCACTGCGGTATCGCCCAAGGCCTTTGAGCAGGCTCAAGGTATGGTTCGCCGAGGCGGAACGATCTCGCTTAATGGCTTACCGCCGGGTGATTTTCCATTACCGATATTTGAAACAGTGCTCAACGGAATTACGGTTCGTGGCTCCATTGTGGGTACGCGTAACGATATGCAAGAAGCGTTGGCTTTTGCGGGTGAAGACAAGGTTAAGGCCACGGTCAAGAGTGATCGTCTTGAAAACATTAATGACGTCTTTCAAAAAATGATTGATGGCAAGATTGAAGGACGAATTGTGCTAGATATGCAGTAAAAAAATCCGAGTCGGCCACCCGTAATAGGTGGCCGACATCGGATGATGTTTTGCTGGAATGGTGTGCTGAGTTAGCCGCGCTATATTGGATGGGTGCTCAGCACAAGTCATTGAATAAGCAGGGCCGTTTAGGAGTCGCTATGCTCTTCATGGCCATGATGGTGCTTTCCATGGTCATGGTGATGCCCTCTCTTACCATGATCATGTTCGCCTTGACCATGAGGGCGGTTTCCATGGTCGCCCATCTTGCCGTGCATTCCTTCACGCATGTTTGAGCGAAGTTCCTGTATCTGCTCTTCACTGAGAATTTCAGCGATGGCGTCATGATGTTCTTGACGCAAGTTCTGCCAAGCCTCACGACGTTCGTCTCGGCTATCAAACTCGCGGTCTTTCAAGTCTTGCATATCTGCTCGGAAAGACTCACGAATATCGCTTAGGGCCTGTTTTTCTTCCCTAGATAGCTCCCATTCATCAAGCTGCTCTTCTATACGCATCTGTGTGGCTTGGCGGCGCTCGTCACGCATTTCTTGACGCATCTCTTGGCGGGCGTCCTTCAGCGCTTGACGTTGCTCGTCACTGATCAGCTCGTCCATCAGCTCGCGGTGCTCTTCACGCAGTTCCTTGACGGCTTCGCGGTGCGCCTTTTGGGCATCCTCAAGGGCTTTAAGTGTCTCTGCATCAATGCCAGCACGCTCAAACAGGGCTTGGCGATGTTCGCTCTGGCGCTGCTGGCGACCTTCATCCCCGTCTTTATGGTTTCCATCACCAGGTGCGGCAATGGCGCTGAGGGACAGTGGTGCAATTGCCGCAGCAAGCAGGGCGGGCGCAAACCATTGGCGAATTGTCTTGGACTTCATGGTGGTGCTCCTTGTCTCTTGGGTTGATGTAGCCAGTATCACCGACCAGAGTGCAGGTTTGATGTAGCGAACGTGCAAAGGCAGTGCAGTTTTTACAGATCTACTTGTGCAGACTGGCTTCGCCCAACTCATTCTTCGGGTTGATATTTGTAACCGACGCCGTAAACCGAGCGGATGACCTCGCGCTCTTGCCAGATATCGGCAATCTTGCGGCGCAGTTTCTTGACGTGGCTGTCCACGGTGCGCTCGGAGACGATGCGATGGTCGCGATACATATGGTCCATCAGCTGCTCGCGGGTGAAAATCCTGCCAGGTGCCGACATCATGACGCGCAGTAGCTGAAACTCTACCGCAGTCAGGCCCAGATCCTGGCCGTCAGCCAGGGCGCGCCAGCCGTCCTCATCGAGCACCAGCAGATTTTTCGCCCCTGGCTCCCGTTGATGGAGCGTGGCGCGGCTGCGACGTAGCACGGCACGGATGCGTGCGACGACTTCCCGGGGGCTGAATGGCTTGCAGATGTAGTCATCAGCACCCAGCTCGAGCCCTAGCAGGCGGTCAATTTCCTCCACCTTAGCCGTAAGCATGATGATGGCCAACTGTGGCCAGCGCTGGCGGATTTCACGGCATAGCGTCAGGCCATCGGTGCCCGGCAGCATCAGGTCGAGCAATACCAGCTCCGGTAGAGTGTCCTGCTCTTCAAGCCATGGGAGTACGTCGTCACCGTGATCCAGGTGATGGCTGGAAAAGCCACTGCTGCTGAGGTAGTCGGTCACCAGGCGGGCAATCTTGGGTTCGTCCTCGATAATCAGGATGTGGTCCGGAGCGAGTTCGACATGGCTCATGAATTATGCTCTCCAGGCGGGGTTTCAGTAGAGAAATTACTGGGGCTTTCACTGCTTGCGGGAAAGCTCAGCGTCCAGCGTAGCCCGCCAAGTGGGGAGGCGTCGGGTTGCATCTCGGCGCCGTGTGCCCGGGCCAGCGCCTGGGCGATGGAAAGTCCTAGGCCGCTTCCACCGCTGGCGCGGTTGCGCGAGCCTTCAACGCGATACAGCCGCTCGGTAAGGCGGGAAAGCTCATCGGACGGCACGCCGGGCGCGCTGTCTTCCCAACTCAGCAGCCAGTTGTCATCACCTGCTTTCAGGCTCACGCGTAGAAGACCTGGCGGTTTTGTGTAGCTGCAGGTGTTGTCCAGCAGGATGGTCCAGAGTTGGCGCAGACGTTGGGAATCGCCACGAACCCAGGCAGGTTTGTGCTCAATACGGGTGTCCAACTGGATCTGCTGATCAGTGAGCCAGCCGCTAGCTTCCTCCAGACGGGCTTCAAGGCTGGCGGCTAGATCCAGTGTTGCCAGCTGGATTTCCAAGGCGCCGTCGTCGCTCTGTGACAGCAGGCGTAGGTCTGTCACCAAGCGCTCCAACTGTGCGACTTCTTGGGCCAGTGAAGTCAGGTTGTCCAGATTCAGTGGGCGAACGCCGTCCTGCATGGCTTCGATTTCACCACGCAGTACCGCCAACGGTGTGCGCAGCTCGTGGGCGATGTCTGACACCCAGCGGTTGCGGGCCTTGCGGTTGGCCTCCAGGGTGGCCGCCAACACATTGAAGTCTTGTGCCAGGCTGGATAGTTCGTCGCGGCCCTGCTCCGCAAGGCGAATGCTGTAGTCGCCCTGGGTAAGCCCGCGGGTGGCTAGCGCCATGCTGCGGGTGCGTCGCCCTAGCCACCAGGACAGCCCGCCAGCCAGTAACAGCGAAGCAAGCCCCAGGGCGGCAACAATGGTGGCCAGGTTGCGGCGCTGGCGTGAAAGAAACAGACGGTCGACACGTGCCATCAGCTGCTGGGGCGGCCGGTAGCCCAAGGTACCGATGAGTTGGCCTTGGTTTTTTATGTCAATCCAGCGCAGCTCAGCGAGTGACTGCTTCCCGGAGGGTGGCACCCCGACCACCGGCAGGCCATTGGCATCGTGCAGCACGAAGTCCCGAGGGCTGCTGAGCTGATCCATCTGGGGACCACTGTGGGAGCGCCCCGGCCATAATTGACGACGTACCAGGTGGTGCCAGGCGCGTGAAGAGGTGCGCAGCCACTGCCAGTCACCGCGCAGTTCCCACTCATCAGCCAGCTCCTCAGCCAGTGCTTCGGCGCGTCGGGTCTGAGTGTGATCCAGGTATTCGATGAACCCCTTGTCGAGGCTGCGCGAAATGGCCACAAACACTAATCCGGCAATCGCGACATTCACCGTCAGGATAATGACGAAAAGCCGGATACCCAGGCGTGAAAACGTAGGCGAAAATGAGCGTCGAAAAACCATGCGGTAAATCCCGATAGGTAGCCGGGTGGGCAAAAGGTGAGCCTAACGTATTCGCAAGGCACAAAGGGGGAAGTATCGTGCAAGCCGCCAAGCAGCAAGACATCGGGTATGAGCTTGACGGCTAAAGGGAGAGTAGGAACAAGATCAGCGGGGGTGATAGAAGCGAAAGTATGAAGCCGCTGACAATGGCGACCGGAACACAAGCCACCCCCCCGTGTTGTTGGATCACCGGCAGGGCGAAGTCCATCGACGTGGCGCCGCCATAGCCGATGGCCAGAGGTGCGTAGTGACGAATGGCCAGGGGAATCAGCACAAAGGCGGTGAGTTCACGGGCCAGGTCATTGAAGAAGGCGACGCCCCCCATTACCGGCCCCAGCTGATCACCGATCAGAATGCCGGACAGCGAATACCAACCGAACCCAGAAGCCATGGCCAGCCCTTCGTTCCACTGTAGCCCCAGCAGTGGGGCGACGATAAGACCACCGAACAGCGAGCTTGCTGCCAGTACCGTTGCAATCGCTAGCCCCAGCCGATTAAGCAGGATCTGGCGCAGCGGCATGCCGGAGTTACGCAGCTGGCAGCCGATCAGCGCCAATAAGACATACAGCACCCACTGGGCTAGCTGTTCGGCAGTGCTGAACAGTCCTGCACCCAGCCGGTTGGCTGCCAGCAGCCCCAATGCCACGCCCAGTACAACCGCGCCAACCAGCTTCAGCGAGCCGGCCATGGCGGCCAGTTTACTGGTGGGGGCGCCGGGTATTGCCAGGTGAGGGTTGGTCTTGAGTGGCATGCGGCGTGACAGCCACAACAGAGCCACCAGGTTGCACAGTGAGGTAACGACAAGGATCAGCAGCGCTTGGCCACCCATGTGCGAGAGCTGGCTGGACAGGTTGTCCAGGCCCGCCAGGCCGATGCCCATCAGCAGTAGAATGACATAGATGGAGGCATTGACGCCGTGGTTGATCAGGCCCATTACGCCAGCATGCTGCACGCGAAAGAGATAGCCGATAATCAGCGGCAACAACACGATCAGAAGACCCGACAGCATCGTGGCGATTTCCTCAGCAAGAGTATACGGCCATTGGTAAAGGCCAAAAGGGCAACACTTTACGGTACTCAGGGCTGAGGCAAAAGGGATGGATGCAGAAGTGTTAACGGGTGGCTTTGATTTGCCCGGTTCGTTTAATAGCGGTTCACGGACGTCAGCGACAGCCGGCTTTTGCGTTTGCCGTCATTGAAATATTCCATTTCCAGTAGCAGTCCCGGCAGCTCGGGATGCAATGCCATCACCATGCGCTTTTCCGGTTCGTCGGGTTCAGTTAGCTCCAGGCGTAGCGCCTGTGTTGTCAGTCCGGCGACCTGCATCGGGGCGTCGGGCAGGCGGTGGTAGAGCAGGGCCTTGTCACGCCCGCGGTGGTCGCGGTAATGGACAGGACAGTCTTGTTGGCAGGCGTTGCTAGCAGCATTCAGGGCCAGCTCGATAATGGCGCTTTGGCGATCGGGAGTCTGGCCAAGCTCACTGCTATCTAGTGCGTAGTCGCGTTTGATGCCCAGTAGGCGATAGTTGGAGTCGTAATCATAAGAGCGCAGGCCGCTGCTGTTGAAGCGAAAGCGGCCGATTTCCTCGCCGCGGGCGATGGCGATTCGTGCCTTCATGGTGGCGCGCCAGCTGTCTGTGCCAACTTGTGTCAGCTGATGGCTGATATCCGCATCAGGCCAGCCGCTGACGCTGAGGCGGTAGTTGGCATCAAAGCCCTGTGGGGCCTGGGTGTTCTGAGTGGTATTGGTAGCCATGCTGTGGCTGGCAGACATACACAGCAGCAGCACACAGGCCAGCGTTATCAGCCGATGGATCATGTTTGAGCCCTACTGTTGCCCGGGTTATTGCCGGGTGGTAAGCGATAACTCTATGACCAGGGTTTTCGAACGGCGTTCAATAACAATTTTTCTCCTTCGGTTGAAGCCTTGAGTCTGTATGGTTCTCAGTAGCCAGCTTCTGGGTCAACGGTTTCCACGGGCTCGCCCCTGCTCATTGCACGCAGGGTGTCAGCGACCTGATCCAGTGCTTCGCCAAGCGGTGTCGGGCCAGACATGTGGGGCGTGATGCGGATTCTCGGATGCTGCCATAGTGGGCTGTCCTCCGGCAGCGGCTCCACCGGGAAGGCGTCTAGAAGCGCACCGCGCAGATGGCCCTGGGTGCCGTTTTTCGCGCTGCCCAGCGCAGCTAACAAGGCTGGCTCATCAATCAAGGGGCCACGGCCCGGGTTGATCAGGCTGGCGCCCTGGGGCAGGGCGGCCAGAGTGTTGGCGTTGATGATGCCCCGGGTGGCGGGAGTGTCCGGAAGCAGTAGCACCAGTGTTCTGACCTGCGATAGCAGCGTGAACAGGCCGTCCTCGCCATGGTGACACGCAATATTGTCCAGCTGCTTGGGACTGCGGCTCCAGCCATGCACAGGAAAACCATCGGCAGCAATCGCTTCGGCCACCTTGCGGCCTATGGCACCAAGCCCCAGCACGCCGACCGCCCAGTCTGTTTTGTCCACCACCTCGTGGGGCTGCCAGTGCCGGTTTTGCTGCTGGCAGGCGTAACGGTCGAAGTCACGTTGGAAATGTAGCACGCCATAGCGCACATAGTCGGCAATCAGCCGCGCCATGCCAGCATCACGCAATTTGACAACCGGCACGCCTCCTGGAAGCGCGGGGTTGTTGAGCAGCGCATCAACGCCGGCACCCAGGTTCACAATGCCCTTGAGGTCCGGTAGGGCTGACAGCAGCTCGGCTGATGGCTGCCAGGCGGCAAGATAATCGATTTTTCCGCGCTGTGTGGCGGGCACGCTGCTGGGCAGTATCTCGGCTTCGGGGAGCCGCTGGCTAAGGGCGTCACACCAGGCATTGTCATCGTTGCTATGGACTAGTACGCGCATGGCAGTCTCCTAGGTGAGGGCGATAGTGTAGGTGCAGTTGAGCAGAGGCAATATCAGGGCTTAGTAGATGATTTGCATCATGGGTGGTGGGGTGTCGTCAAGTAATTCGGCCAGCTGGCGCAGGCCGTGTTCAAGGCGGGTTATATCGGGCTCGGCGCCCAGACTCAGGCGGATCCGCCTTGGGGCGGGTGTCTGCTCGACCATGAATGGCGTGGCGGTGGTCAGCAGAATGCCTTCCTGCTCGGCCTGCAAGCGGAGCTCTTCTGCCCGCCAGCTGACCGGCAGCGTCAGCCACAAGTGAAGGCTGGTGGGGCGAGAGGCGTGCTCATGCTGACGGAGTATGCGGGTCGCTACCCGCTGGCGCTCAGCCAGCAGCTCGCGCTGGGTGCTGGCCATTTCTTCCACGGTGCCGTCGGCAAGCCAGGCGCCGGCAATCTCGAACACCAGCGGCGTGGCCATCCAGCAAGTCGCCCGCAAGCGTGGCAGCGTGTGGTGGAACTGTGCCGGCGGTACGCTGAGGTAGCCGGCTCGCAGCCCGGGAACTGTTGACTTGGTCAGGCTGGTGACGTGAAAGCTGCGTAGTGGCAGGCGCGCTGTCAACGGCGTCAGTCCGGGCGGTTCAAGCAGCGCGTGGACGTCGTCCTCTATCAGCCACACATCATGGCGTTGCAGCACGTCAGCCACCGCGTCGCGGCGCTCTTCGCTCATGGTGGCGCCGGTGGGGTTCAGCTGTGTGGGTGTCAGACACACAGCCCGAGGCTGGAAGCGCCGGCAGGCAAGCTCCAGGGCTTCGGGAAGGATGCCTTGTTCGTCGATGGCCACGCCGCGAAGCTGGAATCCCAGGGTGCGGGAAAGGGCGATCAGGCCGTGGTCGGTGAGCGCCTCGGTCAGTACCACATCGCCATGTTGGACCACCGTGGAAATCGCCAGCATCAGCCCATGAGTGGCGCCGTTACACAACACCCGAGTGTCAGCGTCACCAGGCACGCCAAGGCGTTGCCTCAGCCAGTCGCTGGCTTGCTCACGATGATGCAGCAGTCCTGCAATAGGGCGGTTGGCACTGATCACATCGGTAATGCACATGTCTGCCAGCTGGGCGAGGGTGTCACGAAAACGCTGCTCATGTGTTTCAGGGCAGATGGGGTGTGCAATTGATAGGTCAATGGTGCTTTGCTCGCTGCGCGGTTCCGTATTGCGTAGATAAGCGGGCTCGCGGCCATCGTCCTGAGAATTGACCCAGGTGCCGCTGCCAACCCGGGCTTGCACTAAGCCCATGCGCTCCGCCTGGGCGTAAGCCCGTGAGACGGTTTGAACACTGACGTTTAGAGTATCAGCAAGCTGGCGCTGGGGCGGCAGGCGGGTGCCAGGCACTAACTCTCCTTGCCTGATCGCCTGAGATAGGGCGCGGGCAATGGCAAGATAACGAGGGCCGCTTTCGGCAAGATAGCGTGTGAAGTCGATTGTCATGATTCAATAAAGGCTTTGACCCGCAGCCAATGGGGAGTGTTAGTATCCGCTATGCGACATTGACCGGAAATTGTCATGATATAATGTTAACAAAGCGCATGACAATTTGCAGGACATTAATAATTCGGATACGTCGCCTGCGCCCCGACAGCACCTCTTCCTTTGATGCTGTCGGATTTGGTGATGAGATCGTTTGGTGAGCGGTTCCATGACTGAGATTTCCCTGCCCTTTTCCCGCGAAGAATACGCCGGTCGTCTTCGCAAGGTCCGCGCCGAAATGGCCGGTCGCGGGATTGATGTGATGATAGTCAGTGATCCGTCTAACATGGCCTGGATCACGGGCTATGACGGCTGGTCCTTCTACGTTCACCAGTGTGTATTGGTTGGGCTTGAGGGCGAGCCTGTGTGGTACGGTCGTCGTATGGACGCCAATGGCGCTCTGCGTACCTGCTGGATCGATCCGGATAACATTACGTATTATCCGGACCATTACGTCCAGAATCCGGACATGCACCCCATGGACTACCTGGCTCAGACGATTCTTCCGGATCGTGGCTGGCATGAAGGTGTGGTGGGTGTGGAGATGGACAACTACTACTTTTCCGCCGCTGCTTACCAGAGCCTGCTACGCAGTTTGCCGCATGCCCGCTTCATGGATGCCAACTCACTGGTTAACTGGTGTCGTTTGATCAAGTCGCCCCAGGAAATTGAATACATGCGTGTGGCGGCAAAGATCGTTGAAGGCATGCATTCACGTATCCTCGACGTCATTGAGCCTGGCCTCCCTAAGAGCAAGCTGGTGTCGGAGATCTATCGGGTGGGCATTGAGGGCTGGACGGATGCGTCTGGCAAAGTGTTTGGCGGAGACTATCCAGCTATCGTGCCGATGCTACCCACCGGCAAGGACGCGGCGGCGCCACACTTGACCTGGGACGACACACCCTTTTGCAAGGGTGAGGGTACCTTCTTCGAAATTGCTGGCGTGTACAAGCGCTATCACGCGCCGCTGTCGCGCACCGTGTTTCTCGGCCGTGCGCCTTCCGATTTCGTGCGCGCCGAATCGGCGCTGCTCGAAGGCATCGATAATGGCCTGGCGGTTGCCAGGCCGGGCAATCACACCGCAGATATCGCCATGGCGTTGGGCGCGGCTATGTCCAAACACGGCTTTGACCGTGGCGGTAACCGTTGCGGCTACTCCATTGGCCTGAGCTACCCGCCGGACTGGGGGGAGCGCACCGTCAGCCTGCGTCCCACGGATGACACCGTGCTGCAGCCGGGCATGACATTCCATTTCATGCCCGGCCTATGGGAAGACGACTGGGGAATGGAGATTACCGAGAGCATTCTGATCACTGAAGATGGCTGCGAGCCGCTGGCCAACTTCCCGCGGCAGCTGTTCGTCAAATAGCGGACCTGTTAGGCAACTTGCCAGCAGCGCCAGTTACTGACGCTAGTTATAGCAAAAGGGACAAATAGGAGAGGCTCCATGAGCAAACGACCCAGCCCCATCAGCGCCACCGTCGATTTTGACGCTGACGGCATCCAGCATGGTTTCCTCAAGCTGCCGATCTCGGATGATGAGTCGGCCTGGGGGGCGGTAATGATACCGGTCACCGTGATCAAGAACGGCGAAGGCCCCACGGCGTTACTGACCGGTGGCAACCACGGTGATGAATATGAAGGCATTACTTCGCTGATGAAGCTTTCCAGCTCGCTCAAGGCTGAAGAGGTGAGGGGGCGGGTGATCATCGTGCCGATCATGAACGTGCCGGCGGCTATGGCAGGAAAGCGCACGTCCTCGATGGACGGCGGCAACCTTAACCGCAGCTTTCCGGGTGACCCGGACGGCACGGTCACTGAGAAAATTGCCGACTACTTTACCCGGGTGATGGTGCCGATGTGCGACGTGGTGCTGGATCTGCACTCCGGCGGTCGCACCCTGGATATCATCCCGTTTGGTGCCTCTCACGTGCTGGACAACGCTGACCAGCAGAGCCAGGCATTGGCCGGTGCCAAGGCATTTGGCGCGCCCTATGCGATGATCATGTTCGAGCTGGATGCTGCGGCGCTGTTTGACACTGCCGTTGAGTCCCAGGGCAAGATATTCGTGGCCACAGAGCTTGGCGGCGGCGGCACCTCCACGCCGGAAAGTATGGCAATTACCGAGCGCGGCGTGCGTAATTTCTTGATTCACTACGGCCTGGTTGAGGGCAGCGTAGAAATGCCTGATGAGCCCCAGGTCTATCTGGATATGCCTGATGCCAGCTGCTATGTGCAGAGCGAGCACTCCGGCCTGCTGGAGCTGGTTTTTGCGCTGGGGGATCACGTCAAGAAGGGAGATGTGATTGCCCGAGTCTACGACATGACCCGCAGCGGCACACCGCCGGTAGAGTACCAGGCCGAGCGTGATGGCCTGCTGATGGCTCGGCGCTTCCCGGCGCTGGTCAATATGGGTGATACCATTGCGGTTATCGCTGATGTGGTGGACTCATTGGATTGAGTTTTTTGCCCAGAGGAATCGATGAAACTCGATCGCTATGATTTACGTATTCTTGAGATACTGTCTAAGGATGGGCGCATCACCAAGTCGAAGTTGGCCGAGTCGATCAATCTCTCGGTCAGCCCCTGCTGGGAGCGCGTCAAGCGGCTGGAACAGGCGGGCATCATTGAAGGCTACACGGTAAGACTGAATCCGCGGGTGGTGCTGAAGCGCACCCCCGTGTGGGTGCAAATCGAGCTCAAAGTCCATAACGCCATCAGCTTTGATCGTTTCGAAGCCTGGGTACAGGATATTCCGGAAGTGACTGAGTGTGTTGCTGTCGGTGGGGGTGTGGACTACCTGATTAAGGTGGAGGTGGAAAGCATCGATGCCTATCAGCGCTTGATCGACCGTCTGCTGAGTTCCGGTATTGGCATTGCGCGCTACTACACCTACATCGTCACCAAGACGGTAAAGCAGACAGCACCACCTCTGGAGCTGGCCGACTGACAGTAAAAAGCCGGGTAGCAGAAAAAAGCCTGTCTGACTTGCTGTGAGTCAAAAAAAACCGGATCGCCACCCTGATTTAAGAAAAAGTACTGTCCGCGCTTCTCCCTTACCATGGATACATCAGGCGGCCCTGGGCTGCGCTTTTGTTTTTCAAGCCGGG
>NZ_JBQDJZ010000041.1:0-5633 GCF_052095765.1 Halomonas sp. | reverse complement strand
TCCCGGCGGTATCGGGAGGGTGTCATGTCGCTTGCCACCAGGCTTTCGGATCCACGCCTGTTCCGCCAGTATGCCTACATTGATGGCCGTTGGGCCCACAGTGAAGCTGGGCGCGAGGAACGCGTGACTGATCCGGCTACGGACGAGGTTATCGGCCGCATTCCTGTGCTTGAAGCTGCCCAGATTCACGCTGCGGTTGATGCCGCCGATGCGGCCTTTGCTGGCTGGCGTGCGTTACGTGCGGAAGAGCGTGCCGAGCGCCTGATGGCTTGGCGCGACCTAATGCTGGACTACCGTGAAGACCTGGCGCTGATCATGAGCTTCGAGCAGGGCAAGTCCATGGCGGATGCCCGTGGCGAGGTCGAGTATGGTGCCAGTTTTGTGCACTGGTTTGCCGAGGAGGGCAAGCGCGCCTATGGCCAGACGCTGCCGAGCCACATCCCGAATGCGGCGCTGGGGACTATCAAGGAGCCGGTGGGTATTGCTGCATTGATTACCCCGTGGAACTTTCCGCTGGCGATGATTACCCGCAAGGCCGGTGCCGCACTGGCCGCCGGTTGCCCGGTGATTGTCAAACCGGCCAGCGAGACGCCGTTTTCGGCACTGGCGCTTGCCGAGCTTGCCGAGCGTGCCAATATTCCGTCCGGCATCTTCAACGTAGTATTGGGTGACGCCGCTGAGGTGTCGCGTATCCTGTGTAATGAGGATCGCGTCAAGGCGCTGTCGTTTACCGGTTCTACGCGGGTCGGGCAGATCCTGCTGGAGCAGTGCGCCAATACAGTGAAGCGTGTATCGCTGGAGCTTGGCGGCAATGCGCCCTTCATTGTCGGCCCGGACATGGACCCGCGCGAAGCCGCGATGGCGGCAGTGGATGCCAAGTTCCAGACTTCAGGGCAGGACTGTCTGGCAGCCAACCGTATCCTGGTGCATGCCTCCATTCACGATGAGTTCGTGACGCATTTTGCCGAGCGTATGCAGGCACTGAACGTGGGCAACGGCCGTGACAGCGAGACACACCTTGGCCCGCTGATTCACGCCAAGGCGGTAGAAAAAGCCGCAGCCATTGTCGATGACGCCGTCTCGCGTGGCGCCACTCTAGTGGCCGGCGACCAGAGCGATGCCCCGGGGCCCAACTTCTTCATGCCGACCCTGTTGACCGGCGTGACGGCAGAGATGATGGTATGGCGCGAAGAAAACTTTGCGCCAGTGGCAGGCATCACGCCCTACCAGGACGACGACGAAGTGATCGAAATGGCCAACGATACCGAATACGGCCTGGCTGCCTATGTGTATACCCACGATATCCGTCGCATCTGGAAGCTGCTGCGCGGGCTGGAGTTCGGCATGGTATCGGTCAACTCGGTAAAAATGACCGGCCCTGTCGTACCGTTCGGCGGCGTCAAACAGTCAGGACTGGGGCGCGAAGGCGGCCCTACGGGTATCGACGAATATCTCGAAACGAAATACTACTGCCTGGGTGCATTGCCCTCGGTCAGTGGCAGCTGAATTTTATAAACGCCATTTTATTTTTAGCAATACTCTCCATGGGGATCATGGAGGGGCCAATACAGAGAGACATACCATGAGCCAGCAGCATCAGGATCTCGTCAACCGCGACCGCAAAGTTACCTTTCACGCCTCTACACACCTGCGTGATTTCGCCCATGGCGATGCACCTGGCCGTGTGATTACCGGCGGCAAAGGTCTCAACATCATCGATAAAGACGGCCGTGAATTCATGGACGCCTTTGCCGGTCTGTACTGCGTGAACATTGGCTATGGCCGCACCGAGGTGGCTGACGCCATCTACCAGCAGGCGCTGGAAATGTCGTACTACCACACCTATGTGGGTCACTCCAATGAGCCGCAGATCGCGCTGTCTGAAAAGATCATCGAGCTGGCCGGTCCCGGCATGTCCAAGGTCTATTACGGCATGTCCGGCAGCGATGCCAACGAGACCCAGCTCAAGCTGGTCCGCTACTACAACAACGTGTTGGGCCGCCCGCAGAAGAAGAAGGTTATTTCTCGCATGCGCGGTTACCACGGTTCCGGCCTGGCCACCGGCTCGCTGACCGGCCTCAAGGCGTTCCATGATCAGTTCGACCTGCCGCTGGCCGGCATCCTGCACACCGAGGCGCCGTACTACTACCATCGCGCCGCCGAGCAGGAAGGCATGACCGAGCGCGAGTTCTCGAAGTTCTGCGCCACCAAGCTTGAAGAAATGATCCTGGCTGAAGGTCCGGATACCGTGGCAGCCTTTATCGGTGAGCCGGTGCTGGGTACCGGTGGTATCGTGCCGCCGCCGGAAGGTTACTGGACTGAAATCCAGGCCGTGCTGAGCAAGTACGATATCCTGCTGATTGCCGACGAAGTGGTGTGTGGATTTGGTCGTATTGGTAGCGATTTCGGCAGCCATCACTACGGCATCAAGCCGGACCTGATCACCATCGCCAAGGGTCTGACCAGCGCCTATCAGCCGCTGTCAGGCGTGATTGTTGGTGACCGTGTATGGAATGTGCTGGAGCAGGGTACCAGTAAGCTGGGCCCCATCGGCCACGGCTGGACCTATTCCGGCCACGCCTTGGGCTGTGCCGCGGCACTTGCCAACCTGGCGATCATTGAGCGCGAAGGCCTGACCGCCAACGCCGCCGAGACTGGTGCTTACATGCAGCAGAAGATGGCAGAGACCTTCGCTGACCACCCCATCGTTGGCGACGTGCGCGGCGTAGGTATGCTGGCAGCGCTGGAGTTCTCCGCTGATCCGGCCAGCCGCAAGGCGTTTGACCCGAGCCTGAAGGTTGGGCCGCGTCTGTCCGCTGCCGCGCTGGAGCGTGATCTGATCACCCGCGCCATGCCTCAGGGCGACATTCTCGGCTTTGCACCGGCGATGACCGCCACCCGTGAAGAAGTGGATGAAATCGTTGCTCGTACCCGCGCAGCTGTGGATCAGGTCACCGATGAACTGACCCGCGAAGGCGTCGTGAAAGCCGTTCGCGCTTAAATTTTTACTCGATAGGCAGGCGCCGCAGGAGAGAGATCTCCTGCGGCTCTTTTTAGTGCGCCAGGCATGGCGCGTAGCACCGTAGGTGCTGTTCCCGAGGGTGGTGCCTCGGGATGACTTGGGGGTGGAAGTCCCCTACGGACCCTGATTGCGGGAACCGTTAGCTGAACAGCAAGGGTGTCCGTTGTAAGGCGGAATCTGAAGGAAGCTGAAGGCAAAATCCTGGCCCGACGAACAGGAATCGCATATGAGGCTACCGCATCCGGGCAGATCCTCGAAGCCCAATAGCTATCCGGAAGGTGCGGCAGTAAATGCGGCGGGTAGGTGGTTTGCGGCAGCGCACCGATGCCTGGTACGAGAGTCAGGAGGGGTGGGCTACAACGACACCGCAAGCTGCTAACGACGCTCAAGAAAGAGCCGAATACCCTCTGGCTTCAAAGGCGGGCAAGGCCATCCTGGCCGGTGCCGACAAGCGGCAAGAGCACGAGCAGATAACTACCGTGGGGCGCGCGTGAGGTTAAGCCTGTGGAGTCTATATCAGCCGCTGCGGGCAATCCAAGGGGCAGTAGTCTATGAAGCAGGAACCTGGAGGCAACAACCAAGAATCCCCTTCTTTCAGGGAGGTGAGGACGTCAAAGAGCTTGTTCTTGCGAAGACGGAAATGATGGGAGATTGTCATTTATCTGATCAGCATGCATGCTGAGAGACTAGCTATGTGATGCAGATAACTCGATAAATGAGGAGGAAATAATGCTCAAGCCATTGACTTACTTGGCTCTTCCCTTTGCTATGCTATTTTTGCCGCTGAGCACTTATGCTCATGAAGCCGAATCATCGGCCCATGAAGCAAGCAGTGGCATCATGCACCGTCAGGCCAGCGCCGATATCGACACGGTGACAGAAAGACTGCGCACGGCCATTGAAGGCAAAGGCCTTACTTTGATGACGGTTGTCGATCATACTGCTAATGCGGAAAAGGCAGAAATGACCTTGCCGCCGACTCGATTGTTTATCTTTGGTAATCCTGTGGCTGGAACGCCAATGATGCAGTGCCAAGGGAGTATGGCGCTTGATTTGCCACAGAAAATGCTGGTCCGAGAGACAGACGCAGGCGTCGTAGTGGAATGGAATTCGCCGCACTATCTGGCGGAGCGTCATGGCTTGGCCGGATGCGACATACCGCTAGATAAAGTGTCTGGCTTGCTTGACGCTGTTGCCGATGAGGCTGCCACTGGTAGTAGCAGCTAACCTAGTCTAGTGCCTGAGAAGGAGTAATTTCTTTTCAGGCATGATGTATGTTGTATGAATACCTCAGAAGCCTGACATCAGGTGCGGGTGTCCCCACTAAACGGCTGTCTTCGCGGCCGTTACGTCTTTAGTTCGTCTATGCTGCGTGGGTTATTCCCTGCGCACTATTTTGTATATGCGCCCACCGGCAGTCTCGGCACCGGCTAGGTCATGAGTTACTAGCAGTGTTGGTAAGCCTTTATCACGTACACGCTTAAATACCCGTTGGCGAATCTCGTCGCGCAGAGTCGTGTCTACGCGTGAGAAGGGCTCATCAAGTAACATGGTGCGAGGCTCGGCTAACAAGACACGCATGAGTGCTACGTTGGCATGGCTGGTTCCTTGGCTTTGCGGTAGTGGAATGATACCGCGACCTGACATGGCCTCGGATGAAGCGTTCCTGGTGGAGTCCAGAGTACCGCATCCTTGCTGGGGCCTGCTGGGCTGTCTGGGAAAAGTGCGCCGTAGGGCTGGCGTGGTGGGATCAGCGGTAATTTGGTACAATTTTCGGCCTGAAATTTCCTGGCTCCCTTGCAGATGCCATGCATCAGATAGCGTTCGCTAGCCGGCTTGGTGCGCGCCCCAACTGATACGAACTCCTGACTGGACCGCTTCATGATCCGATCTCTCAAGCAAGACTGGTTTTCCAATATCCGGGGCGACATTCTGTCTGGCCTGGTGGTAGCTCTGGCCCTTATCCCTGAGGCGATCGCCTTTTCCATCATTGCTGGCGTCGACCCCAAAGTAGGGCTCTATGCGTCATTTTCCATGGCGGTGATCATCGCTTTTGCCGGTGGCCGGCCGGGCATGATATCGGCAGCCACTGCCGCCATGGCACTGCTAATGGTGACGCTGGTCAGAGAGCATGGCCTTGAATACCTGTTGGCAGCCACTCTGTTGACCGGGGTGTTTCAGATTATTGCTGGCTATCTGAAGTTGGCTGATCTGATGCGCTTTGTTTCGCGCTCGGTGGTGACCGGCTTTGTCAATGCGCTGGCGATCCTGATTTTCATGGCCCAGCTGCCGGAGCTGACTAACGTTACCTGGCATGTATATGCCATGACGGCAGCGGGGTTGGGCATCATCTACCTGTTCCCCTATGTGCCCACCATCGGCAAGCTGCTACCGTCGCCGCTAGTCTGCATTCTGGTGCTGACCGGCGTCTATCTGGCCACCGGCATGGAGATTCGTACCGTGGGTGACATGGGCGAGCTGCCTGACACCCTGCCGGTGTTCCTGTGGCCGGATGTACCACTCAATCTTGAAACCCTAGCTATCATTTTCCCCTACGCCATCATGCTGACCGTGGTTGGCCTGCTGGAGTCGATGATGACCGCTACCATCG